>JAGCBF010000357.1 GCA_017652285.1 Atopobiaceae bacterium | reverse complement strand
TCCGCGGCACCTTGCTTACAGACAGGACTGAAGCCTACGGACGAGACTTCCTGAAGGCCTTCTTCGAAAACATGTTTGAGGGCAAAACGGTTGACGCATCGTTTGACGCCGCCAGGATCCAGGTCGGAGTGAACCAGTTTGAATGGTTCTGGTGAGTCGTAAGTTCTCATAGGTATAACAGTTCGCGGACATGTGTGTGTTATGTGCAGGCATGACCAAGAAACAGGCATCTACCTGCGGATATTATATAATGTGAATATGTGCCGGGGAATCCCGTGGGCGGAAGAGGAGGCGCGCCGCGCGTCTGCTCCACACCCTCATGTTTCCCGTCCGCGCGGCGCATACGACAGTGTACCACCAATTCAAGAGGCTCTGCTCCATGCTGGGGCAGCTCTCCCGCGCGTTCTCGCGCCACGCCACGTTCTCGTGGTTCGCCACCTTCGTGGTCGGGCTCATCTGCCGCACCGACGAGCTGGGGATCTCGTCGGTCGTCAGGGCGCTCAGGCTCGACGCCAACTCCTACGACTCCCTCGACCACATGCTCCACTCGACCGCCTGGAGCGCCGCGGGCCTCAGGCGCGCCTGGTACGCGCTGGTCGCGCGGACGTCGCGCCTCTTTGTATACGCGGGCAGGTACGTGCTCGTCTCCGACGGCTGCAAGGTCGCGAAGGAGGGGGTGCGCATGCCCGGCGTGAAACTTTTGCATCAGGAATCAGAGACGGTGTCGAAGCCGGAGTTCGTGTTCGGCCACATGTTCGGCGCCGTGGGCGTGATGGCGGGCGAGCTGGGGCGCTGCCTGTGCGTGCCCCTCAAGGTGAACATGCAGGACGGCATGCGCGCGGCGGCCGGGTGGGACGGCACGGACCGCGTCGGCGTGTCCGCGGAGTCGCACGTGGTGCAGTCCGTGAGGTGCGCGTTCGAGGCCGCGCGTGGCCTCGGCCGCAGGTGCCTGCTCGCGATGGACCGCTACTTCCTCACGGTCCCGGCGCTGCGCACGCTCGCCGAGCTGAACGAGAGGGCCGAGTTCGACGGGCTCGGCGCGGGGTTCGTCCACGTCGTGACCAAGGCGAAGGGCAACTTCGTGGCGTACCTCCCGCCGAGGCCGAGGCCCAAGGGCACGAGGGGCCGCCCGCCGAAGAAGGGGCCCAAGGTCGTCGTGTCGAAGGTGCTCGGATCCCTCGTCTACGAGCCGGTCGAGGCCATAGTCGGGGCCGAGGGCAAGCGCTGGCTCCACGCCGCGACGCTCGACCTCGTCTGGGGCAAGGGCCTGTGGGTGCCGGTCCGCGTGGTCGTCGTGCTCGGGCCGCCATGGGGCGGAAGGGCCCAGATCCTCGTCACGACGGACCGCACCCTCAGCGCCAGGCAGGTCATCGAGGTGTACTGTTCCAGGTGGAAAATCGAATGCACGTTCCGGGACATGAAGGTGGACCTGTGCGGCTTCGGCTACAGGCACTGGTCGAAGGCCATGCCCAGGCTCGACAGGTTCGCGCCAAAGGGCGCGCCCGACCGGCTCGAGGCGGTGGACGACCCGCACGACAGGGAGCTGATCCTCGGCTCGTACGAGGCGACCGAGCGCCACGTCGCGGTGGCGGTCGTCGCGCTCGGGCTCGTCATGATCCTCGTGCAGTCCGAGCCGGCGAACGGCGACGTGGCGTACGCGGAGTTCAGCAGGACGCCGAAGGCGGGCGCCGTCTCGGTCGGGACGATGCGCCGGTACCTGCGCGACAGGGTTTCCGAGGCCGTCGCGGGGCTGGTCTCGGAGCCGATGATGCGCTTTATCCGCGAGCACGCGGTCGGAGAGGGCGGATACGCGCCGAAAGCGAAGGGAGATGGTGCGAAGGGGGCGCAGGTGAGAGCGGCATAGGCCGCATTCCGGCATGATCGGCACACGCGTTCGCCCTTGGTGCCGCCAGGGGGGTTGGGTGGTCATGCGTCAACGAAGTTGCGACTGACCAGCCTCAGGGAGCTGGTGATAAAGCTCACGGGCTTTGACATCCACAATATTTCTGGAAGCCTCTTCAACATGATGCCCAAGATGTTCGAGATGGGCTTCCAAAAATATGTTCTGCCACTCATGAAAGGAGAAGCAAGAATGAGCAAGAAGGCTAAGAAGAAGAATCCGTTCAAGGGCTTCATGCCCATGGTCCCGCCGATGATGGCGCCTATGCCTTTCATGTTCCCGATGGCGGGCGCTATGCCCTGGGGCATGGACGAGGAGGCCGACAAGGGCGCCAAGGCCCTCGCCAAGGACTTCGACTCCAACATGAGGTCGTTCTGGGAGAAGACCATCGACATGCAGAAGTCCTCCATCGACGCCTCCAGGGACCAGTACAACCAGTTCTTCTCCTACATGATGGACATGCAGGACAACTTCGCCGAGTCCCTGCCCGACGAGGCCTTCTCTTTCATGGGTCTGCCCCCCTTCCCCATCTCGCCCAAGGCCTTCATGGGCTACCTGAAGGACTTCGAGGAGATCGCCAACGCCCACTTCGTCGAGCAGGCCAACGCGTGCACCGACTTCTTCATCCAGGGCCAGCAGAAGGCCTGTGACATCGCGGGCGAGGTCTCCGAGAACGTCAAGAAGCAGGCTGAGGAGACTGAGGCCAAGGCCGAGGAGGCTCCCGCGGAGAACCAGGACCAGAACCAGGACCAGAACGGCGAGAACCAGGGCTAGAAGCCACGCTGACATAC
>JAGCBF010000356.1 GCA_017652285.1 Atopobiaceae bacterium | reverse complement strand
ATTGGGGCTAGGCCCAAATCGGCCACTTTTCGGCCATCGTGGCCGTGCGCAAGCCGCTTAGTGAATCTGCGCCACTGCGATCATGTTGGTGGAGCATACGTAGTCGTCGTCGTACGGGGTGGTCGCCGGGTCGCCAGCCATGACCACGACGAGGTCGCCTACCTGTGCAAACTCGCGATCCTTGGTGACCTTGAGCGCGTTGTAGAAGGCATCCAGATGGGTTTCCTGCTCTTCCGTAAGGATGGCGTAGACGCCCCAATAAAAGCTCATGCGGCGAATCGCCGGCTCAAGCGACGAAAACGCGTAGATGGGTTGCTTGGGTCGAGAAGCGGCAACCAGGCGTGCGGTGCGACCGGTGTGCGTGGGGCACAGAATCGCCTTTGCGGCAACGCTGTCTGCGATGGTGACGCTCGACACGCCAATGGTGGTGTTGACGTTGCGGATGCCCTTGCGCTCGGGCGGCACGCGCTTCTCGCTGCGGTGCTTCTCGGTCTCTAGACAAATGTTCGCCATGGTGCGCACGGCGTTGACGGGATAGCTGCCCGCCGCCGTCTCGCCCGAAAGCATGACACAGTCCGTGCCGTCGTAGATGGCGTTGGCGACGTCGGCGACCTCTGCGCGCGTGGGGCGCGGGTTGCGAATCATGGAGTCGAGCATCTGCGTGGCGGTGATGACCGGCTTGTACGTACGGTTGCAGCGGCGAATCAGCATCTTTTGGATGTGCGGCACCTGCTCCTCGGGAATCTCCACGCCCAAGTCGCCGCGCGCGACCATGATGCCGTCGGACTCGTCGATGATCTCCTTGTAGTTGTCAACGGCAAAGGCACACTCGATCTTGGAGAAGATCAGCACGTCGGCGCTGTTCATCTCCTCGCAGATGGCGCGAATCTCCTTGACGCCTGCGGCGTCGCGGATGAAGGAGGCGGCGATCGCGTCGATGCCCATCTCGCAGCCAAAGCGGATGTCCTTCTCGTCCTGCTCGGTGACGGACGGTAGGCCAATATTGGTGCCGGGTACGTTGATGCCCTTGCGCTCGCCCAGTGCGCCGCCGTTTTGGATCTTGCAGTAGATGTCGGTGCCCTCCACGCGCTCGACCTCAAGGCCGATCAGGCCGTCGTCCATAAGGATGGTCGACCCGGCCTCGACGTCCTTGGGCAGGTCCTGGTAGGTGATGGACACGCGCTCGGCGGTGCCCACGACGGGCTCGGTGGTCAGCACGATGGTGCCGCCGGTCTCGAGCGTCACCTTTTGATGGTCGACGAGCTCACCGGTTCGGATCTCGGGACCCTTGGTGTCTAGCATGATGGCCACGTACGCGCCAAGCTCCCTGGAGATGTTGCGCACGCGCTCGATATTGTTGCGATGGTAGTCGTAGCTGCCGTGGCTAAAGTTAAAGCGAGCTACGTTCATGCCGTTTTGGATGAGTTGGCGAAGGACGTCGTCGTCATCCGTGGCGGGACCCATGGTGCACACGATCTTGGTGCGCTTTAAGGCGGAGGTAAGGGTATCGGCCATGCGTTTCTCCTATCTGTGTGAATGACCCACTAAATTATTATCTAACAAACTCGCTATCGCGCCTAGTGGTATTCGGTGGCCGTCGTGCCATAGGCGCTCAACTTCCCTTGCCACGATGTGTGACAAAAACGTGCACCGTACCTTGCGCGCGGCCACGACGGCGCACTCCCGTGGTCGTGGCATGCGACACTCACCGATACTTGCGAACCGTTTGGCATCCTGTGCGTTAGGATGTTGACATCTAGGTTTGGGGCGTGGCATGGGCCGCGCACGACGGAAGGATGAACATGAAGCTTCTGTTCTTTGGTGCTACCGATTACGATCGCGAGTCGTTTGAAAAAGAGCTTGCGGACTACCCCGAGGTTGACATTACCTTTACCAAGACCAACCTTACGTGGCGTACCGCCATCCTCGCCAACGGCTATGACGCCGTGTGCGCGTTCGTAAACGCCAACATCAACGCTATGGCCGTCGAGATTCTCGCGGGCTTTGGCGTAAAGCACATCCTCATGCGTTGCGCCGGCTTCGACGCCGTCGACGCCCAGATGGCGAAGTCCCTGGGTGTCCGCGTGACCAACGTTCCCGCGTACAGCCCCGAGGCAATCGCCGAGCACGCCATGGCAATCGGCCAGTGCGCCAACCGTCGCATCCACAAGGGCTACATCCGCGTTCGCGAGAACGACTTCTCGCTGGACGGCCTCGTGGGCGAGACCCTCATTGGCAAGACCGCGGGCATCATTGGCACCGGTCGCATTGGCGCCGCTCTCTGCAAGATCTGCAAGGGCTACGGCATGAAGGTCGTCGGCGCCGACCTCGGCCCCAACAAGGGCCTTGTGGACGCTGGCATCGTTGACGAGTACGTGCCCGTGTACGACAAAGACGGCAACGTGGTGTTTGACGAGAAGGCCAACTGCCTCATCGAGGGCGTCGGCTTTGGCGACCGCCGCGTAAGCTATGATCCTCTGTACGCTCAGGCCGACTTCATCAGCCTGCACGCCTTCCTTAACAAGGAGAGCTACCACATGATCGGCGAGGATTCCATCGCCAAGATGAAGGACGGCGTCATCTTCGTCAACACCGGCCGCGGTGGCCTGGTGGACACCCTGGCCATCATCCACGGCGTCAAGAGCGGCAAGCTCGGCGCGGTGGGCCTGGACGTGTACGAGGAGGAGAACGAGAACGTGTATCGCAACCGTTCCGGCCAGCTCGTCGACTCCATCACCGCTCGCCTGTGCTCCTTCCCCAACGTGGTCGTCACCTCGCACCAGGCCTTCTTCACCAGGCAGGCCCTGGCCGAGATCGCGCGCGTTACCCTGACCAACGCCGTTGCCGTCGAGCGCGGCATCGACTACGTCGAGCGCTCGGTCGTCGCGTAAGCACTTGCCAAACCATTGCTCCTTGGGCGCGTCTCACACGAGGCGCGCCTTTTTTCACGGACGACCAATTGTGTCGTCCGTGTCGGCCTCCTTGGGGACATACCGACTTTTTGACCGTTCCGTGTAGCATACGTGCCCTAAGTTGCTAAAATACTTCTATCTATGTCTATCGTTCTGGGTACAGAGCACCTATGCGTGCAAACGTGCGTGCGTTGAGGAGGAGCATCATGCGTAAGGAACACAGCGTGCACAACGGCCGACTGGTTGCGGTATTCGCGGTACTCGTTGTCGTCGCGACGTGCATGTCTCGGTTGGCTTTGGCAAAGGCCGAGCACCAGCACGACGCTGGTGGCTATACGGAGTGGACGCAGACCGATGCGCTGCCCACGGCTGCCGGCAAGTACTACCTCAAGGCCAACGTCAAGCTTGCCGATACTTGGGACGTCGTTGCCGGCGACACCGAGCTCTGCCTCAACGGCAAGACGATCAGCCTTAAGAGCGGTGCCCAAGGAAGCCTCATCGACGTTCCCGCCGGCGCGAACCTTACCGTTTCCGATTGCGCCAGCAAGGCCGGGTCGCTCAAGGGAGGCACGGGAACCAATGGCAAGGGCGGCGTGATCCTCGTGGAGGAAGGCGGCGCGTTTACCTTGGAGGACGCTACCGTATCGGGCGGCAAGGTCACTGCCACAAAGGAACAGGCCGACGATCCCGAATCCAAAGAGGTCAGCTTGGGCGGCGGCGTGTACGTCGACGGCTCCTTTACCATGAAGAACAGCACGGTCGAGAACAACAAGGCAGCCAAAGGCGCCGGCGTGTACGTGTCCGACAAGGGCAACATGAGCGTCGAGGGCGCGGCAAAGGTCACAGACAAAAACAAGGACACGTCCAACAGCGCCAGCAACGTGGTGCTTGCCAGCGGCAAGACCATCAAGGTGGCGGACAAGCTCGAGGGCGATGGTGCCAAGAAGGCCAGCATCGGCGTAACGTTGCTCGATGCCGAGGGCAACGAGACCGCGGGCACCATTACGTCTGGCTTTGCAGATAAGATGGCCGAAGAGGATCCCTCCAAGTACTTCTCGTCCAACAGCACCGTCCTCAAAGTGGTATCCAACACGACCAAAGCCGAGGCACGTCTGGCAGGCACGGTAACCATTGCCTTTGACTCCAATGGTGGTGCCGGCTCGATGTCGCCTGTCTCTGGGGAAGAGGGGACTACGACAGACCTTCCCAAAAGCGAGTTTACGCGTGAAGGCTGGACGTTTGACGGTTGGAACACCTCGGCGGATGGGTCAGGCGTAGGGTATGCCGACGAGCAAACGGACGTCTCCTTTTCTAACATGACGCTCTATGCCCAGTGGAAGCAAGACGAGCCAGAGGTCGTGATGCATACGGTGACGTTTAACGCCAACGGTGGCCAAGGCATCATGGAAACACAGACCGGCGCCGAGGGCGAGACCATAACGCTCAGTCCCAAGGCATTTACCTTCGACGGCCATAGGTTCGTCGGCTGGAACGAGGAGCCGGATGGCTCGGTCGTAAGCCACGAAGACCAAGAGAGCTTCCTGCTCGAAAGCGACCTTGACCTCTATGCGCAATGGGAGGCGGACGCCGTCGAGTACACGGTCACCTTCCATGCCAAT
>JAGCBF010000355.1 GCA_017652285.1 Atopobiaceae bacterium | reverse complement strand
CATGCGGCTTTCGGCCTCCGCAATCCATCCTTGGAGCGCGTCTACAGTCACGTTGATGCCTGCCGCCAAATCCCAAAACTCGTGCGCGCCCGTTGGCTGCACCCGCGCATTAAGGTCACCATCCGTTATGCACTTCAACGTTTCGTTGGTCTCGTCAATGCGACGGGCCACCATGCTGTCCAGCAGCCAGCGCACCAAAAAAGACACCACCACAAGCAGCACCAGCGCTGCCACAAGGATCCAGTTCACCACGTCATTACGACCGGCAAACACCATAGAGGAAGGCCGTATCACAATAACGCGGTAATCGTCGCCCTCCACGGCCATGAGGTAGCCTACCTGCGGAACCACGAGCGACTCAAACGCTTCCCTGTTCCCTAGCACATTAAAGTCAACCAGATCGCTGTAATCGCTGGGGGCAAGGTACACGACGCGCTCGAGCTCTCCGTTGTCAATGCTTTTGTCCACTGCGGCAAGAATGTCCTCGTCAAACAGGTCGGCCAGACTGTCGGGGGAACCCAGGCGATCCGTGTCTATGCCCACAACGCGGTCAAACACCGAAGCGACCACGATTCCGTCTACATCCTCGGAGTATCCCATCAAAAGGCTGGACAACATGCCGTTTTCCTCCACGACTGCCAGCTGCTCTTCTGTCCCTTCTCCCTTGGCAAATAACAGCTCGTAGACCTGCCCATTGTAGGCTGCCTCGCGCTGTATCTGTCCCAGCACGTACTCAGCCTCACTGAGCATATCCTCGGTACTGTTGGCAAGCTCACCAGCAGTAATGGACGCGTATGCCGCCATCGTCACCACCATAAGCGCCACAAACACCACCGTGGACAACCGAGCGCCAAATATGCTGCGCAAGCCAGCCTCCCCAGCCTTACGCAAGCCACGCTCGGCTAGCCACAGCGCAGCAAGCAAAAAGACGATAAGGACAAGGGCTTCTCCAAGGGTCTGAAAGCTTAAGGCGCGCGCAATGTCGGTGCCCCAAACAAAACCAACGCTGTATACCCACGACGACACGAGGCAGACCAGTGCCACCAGCAGCACCCGTTGTACACCGTTGCGCTTGCTGCGCAGAACAAGCGACAACAGCACGCCGATTACGAGCCCAAACACCGCCATGCTCACGACCGTCGTGCCAAGTCGCACGTACGTGAGCTCAAAGTAGTCAAGCGGAACGATCGCGGCATGCAAGTAAAGCACCGTGCCCGCAAACAACCCCATACACGTACCGGGAAGCGTTCCCAACAGCAAGGCCGCTAAGGCAACGGGCACGAGCAAAAAGACAAGGTAGGCGGAGCTTCCGTCTGCAAACTGAACGCCCACATAGCCCCACTGCGTAACGACATACGTAATGCTCAGGAGCACCAGGACGCCAAAGACGGTTCGTCGTATGGTCGCTCCGACCTCTCCCAGCGCGCCTTTCCACCAAAGGACCTCGCCCACTCGATTCTTTGCCATACTCGCTTCCATCCTGTTCATAGCAAAAGGACAACAGCCACAGACCTGCGACTGTTGTCCCACATTCCAAAAACAAACGCATGTCCTAACAAGGATAGTGCATCTTTTGCCTGCCAATCAGCACAGCCATGGCTCCAACGCAGATTATTGCGACAACAGGGGCAGTGCTGGTGGAATCGCCAGTTGCAGCAAGAGTGCGCGCGGCACTTGAGGGAGAAGAGCTTGTCCGCGTGGCGTATGCCGCACGTGGCGTCGATGCGGACGAACCCCGCGTTATGGTCGAGGCAGGTACCGAGGCGTGCGTTTGGGTGGACGTTCTGGAAGGCGTGGTGCCCGACGTGCTCGGCGTCGCGGGCGTGTCTTGTCCGTCCGTGTCCCCGGGGTCGGTGGAATCGCCAGGGTCAGCGGAGTCAGCCGCACCGTAGGCCACCATAAACGTGGAGAAGCCGTCGGTCGAGAAGGACACGGTGTTGTCGTTTGCGTCATACGTGGCGTCAAGCGACACGATCTTGTCGTCGTGGGCGCGTCCCACGTACCACGTGCGCGATGCGGCGTCCGAGGGAACCTGGTCGCCCGCGAGCTTTATGACTAAGGTGACCGCCTCGCCGAGTTCCGTCACGTGCGTATCGGCATCGTCGTCCGTCAGTCGCTTGTACAGGTCCACGTCTACAAACAGCGGCGTCAGCGTGTTGCCCAGTGCCTCCTGCCCAAACGCGAGCATGGAAGCCTTGAGGTCGTCGGAGGCAGTCGTCGCCTTTACGTCCAGCCACACGCGGGCGTCTTCGCCATCGTCCAAGCGTATCTGGTCTTCTTGGGTAAGCAGCTCGACCGCCTCGGCAGAAAGGGTGACGCCCGCCACAGGCGCATCGTCCGCCACGACCACGTCCAGACTCGCCGTACCGGGCATCCGTGTAGCGGCCGAGGACCACGAGGCCACAAGCGTAAGGTCTTTGGTAATTACGGACGAGAAGTCAAACAACTCCTCCGAGTCCTTGACGGTCCAGCCATCAAAAACCAGGTCATCACCCTCGGGGGCCGCAGGTTCCGTGGCAAGCTCCCCCGCATACACCTTCTGCGATTCGGGAGCCTCGCCATGACCGGCGGTGTCAAAGTCGACCGTGTACTGCGCAATCTGGCCAAAGTACACGTACCTTTCCCAATTGTCGTCGTAGAGGCCACAGCAGGCGTCCATGCCGGGGTTCGTGCTAACGGCACTGTCCAGCACGGCCTCCCACGAGCCGTACTTCTCGTAGAGCTGGTCTGCCGTGGGACCCTCTTCGTTACCGTACTTCTCCAAGTTGCGAGCCTTTACTACCGCCAACCCCTCAGGATCATCGTCGTAGGCGGCAAGACGAAGCTCGTTTCGCTTGGCACTCGCCGCACGAGCGACTTCCTCTAGTCCGGCACCTTTGTCCAGCAACGCCAACACCTCGTCGTAGAGCTGCTGGTCTTGCGCAAGATAGGCCTCGCGCCTCTCACGAGCCGTCGCCACGACCTCGGGATCCGTCCAGTCGTACGTGGCGTAACCCGTAAGGCTTCCCGAATCTGGGTTGGGCGAGAAGCCATAGACGGCGTCAGGGTTAACCACCACGTCTTCCATGGCCTTTGCGTTGTAAATGGGGTTGTGCTTGTAGGCAAACGTGGATGACGTCGCAGGTGCCTCATCGGCCGTAGCCATCCGCAGGGCCAACGGTACCT
>JAGCBF010000042.1 GCA_017652285.1 Atopobiaceae bacterium | reverse complement strand
GCGTGTGGCGACCACTTGGGATGCTCGCGACCCCCACGACATCCCCCATACGGCAGCGCGTCCTCGCGCCCCATGGTGGAGCTAACGTGGTACCATGCTCTTTGTACGAACATGTGGACGAGGGATACTTTTGTCAAACGTACCGCTTACGCCTCAGGCGCTTACAAGAATCGTCAACCAGCCGCGCGTACGCGACTTTTTGTCGGCGGCCTTCGTGGAGGGTCGACTTTCTCATGCGTACCTGTTCCTCGGTGCGCCGGGGTCGGGGATGCTGGAGGCGGCGGACGCGCTCGCGCAGTGCGTGGTGTGTCCCAACGGCGGCGATGGGTCGTGCGACGAGTGCATCCGCGTTGCGCATCACACGCATCCCGACGTAAGGCACGTGTCGCCGGCGGGCGTTTCTGGATACCTTGCGGACCAGATTCGCGAGCTGGTGGAGGACGTTTCGCTTACCCCCGTGCGGGCGCAAAGCAAGGTCTACATTTTGGACGGGGCGGACCGCTTGCGGGGGACGTCGGCAAATGCGCTGCTCAAGACCATAGAGGAGCCGCCGCCGGGCGTCATGTTCATTCTTGTGGCGCGCTCGGCGGACGCGGTGCTGCCCACCATTGTATCGCGCTGCCAGCAGGTGCCGTTTCGCATCGTGCCTCCCGCCACGGCGCAGGAGGTCGTGCAACAAAGGACCGGTGCAGACAAGGACGAGGCACGCATCGCCCTTTCGGTGGCCGGGGCCCCGGAGCGCGCGAGCGAGTTCTTGTCGTCGCCTGGACGCCGAAACGCCCGTCGCGTCATGGTGCGCGTGCTGGGCGAGCTTGTCCACGATGACTCGTGGGACGTGCTCGTTGCCGCCAAGGAGCTGTGCGACGCCGTGCGCGCCCCGCTCGAGGAAGTCAGCAAGCGCCAGAGCTCGTCGGCAAACGACGAGGCTGAGTACTTGTCTGCCAGGGCACTGCGTCAAATTGAGGAAGCCAACAAGCGAGAGCTAACGGCGCGTGAGCGTTCGGGTATGATGGAGGTTCTTGCAGCCGCGGAGTCGCTCTTGCGCGACGTGCTCGTGAGCTGCGAGGGGGTAGCGCAACCCATCGTAAACGAGGACATGCGTGACGTAGTCGAGCGCATCGCGCACACGTCGACGGCGTCGGGCGTCCTGCGGGCCCTTGCGGCCTGTGCGTCTGCGGCGGAAAACATATCCCGAGGAGTAACACCCCAGCTGGCCCTCGAGGTCATGCTTTTACATGTCAAGGAGGCGCTTGAATGACGTCGGTCGTACCCGTCAAATTTGCCTATGCCGTGCGCGACCTGTGGTTTGACCAAGCGAGGTCAGAGGCCCAGGAAGGCGACCATGTTATTTGCTCAACGGAGCGCGGCACCGAGATCGGCCTGGTCACTGCACCGGCACGGCAGGTGGGCGACGAGGAGCTTGGCCACAAGATCGGCAACGCAACGCTCAAGCCGGTGCTGCGCATAGCCACGGACGCGGACTTGGCGCATGCCGACATGCTGGCGCGCAAAGGGGACGAGGCGTTTCCCGTGTTTCGCGAGCTGGTGGGTGCCAGCGAGTTGGATATGAAGCCCGTTGGCGTGGAGTATTTGTTTGGTGGCGAAAAGGTCGTGTGCTACTTTGCCGCCGAGGAACGCGTGGACTTTAGGCAGCTGGTTCGCGACCTTTCCAAGGAGCTGCATCAGCGCATCGACATGCGTCAGATCGGCGTGCGAGAAGAGGCGGCGGTCGTGGGCGGCTTTGGGCATTGCGGACAAGAGCTGTGCTGCGCGCGCTTTGGCCTTGCCTTCGAGCCGGTTTCCATTCGCATGGCAAAGGAGCAGGACCTGCCGCTGACCTCAAACAAGATCAGCGGCGCGTGCGGGCGCCTGATGTGCTGCTTGCGCTACGAGTTCGAGGCGTATCGCGACTTTAAGGGCCGCGCGCCCAAGCGCAATGCCGTGATCGACACGCCGTTGGGCAAGGCAAAGGTCGTCGAGTACGACACGCCCAAGGAGCAGCTGGCGCTGCGGCTGGAAAACGGCAAGGTCATACGGATTCCTCTGGCCGAGATGGTGGCGTCCGAGGCGGCGGTCAAGAAGTCGGAGGACCTGCATTGTCCTTGTCGGCCAGACACCGTGGTCCGGGCGTCGCTCGACAGGCTCAACTCGCCTGACGTGCAGATGGCGCTTGCGGAGCTCGACCGCAAGAACGGCGTGGTGCCCGAGGAGGCCTTCGAGGAGGCAGACATCTTTGTGGAAAGCAAGCCGCGTAAGCGTCGCAACCGTCGTCGTGGGTCGACTCAGGCGGCCGCTCCCGAGGCAAGCCAGCGGCAGGCGGCGGCCGACGCCCCCGCCGAGCCCGCCGAGAAGCGCACGCGCCGTCGTCGTCGCAAGCGCGCCGGTTCTGGCAGCGCAGATGCCGCCGCATCGCAGGGCAACGACGCGACGCAGGCGCCGCGCACGAGCTCTGCGGCGCCGTCACCGGCAGACAAGCAGTCGGCAGAGGGCAAGCCAAAGGAGACGACCCGTCGTCGACGTCGGCATCGCACGGCGGCAGGCGACGCCTCCGCGCAGCAACCGACGGCGCAGGGCAAGCAGCAGGCCGCGCAAGGCAAGCAGGCTGCGAAGCCCAGGCGCAGGCCAGGGGACCGTGGCGGACAAAAGCCTCCGCAGCACATGCGCACCGAACCCCAACAAGACAAGCCGGACGACACCGCGAACGCCCCCAAGCGTCGTCGACGTCGCAGGCGCGGCGGCAATGGCGGCGGCAGCAACAAACCCACTGCCAGCGAATAGAAAAGTGGCCGATTGGGGCTAGGCCCCTTTCGGCCATT
>JAGCBF010000041.1 GCA_017652285.1 Atopobiaceae bacterium | reverse complement strand
TGGAGGCCGCATACGCGCAGGACCTGGACGCCTGGGCACAGGGACTCAAGCACACCGAGGAAGAGCTGGCCATCGCGCGCGATTCGCTCGAGGCGCTCGAGGCAGCCGAGAAGGAGACGCAGCGGGCGCTCGAGGCATGCCGCGCACAGATGCGCGCGAACGACCAGCAGACATCAGACGCGTCGGACGCCCAGACCGTCCTGCGTTCTGCCGTGCGTCGCACCGACACGCTTGTGCGACAGGTGGACATGCAGCGCGACGAGGAGGAGCGGCGCAAGCTCATCCGCGCGCATTGCGAGAAGGCGACGGACCTGTGCCGGGCGTCTTTGGGGAACGGGCCCAAAGGAGCCTAGAGCAGGCGGCCAACAAAGACCGCCTGCGCCCCAACTGGCCATGTGGCCGATAAGGGGCCACCGCGCGGGCGGCCATCAGTCGCTGGCGACGTCCACGTAAAGGTCGTAGTGGCGCGTGACGCCGCCGGCGCTCAGCAGCAGCTCGTAACCGTCGTCCTTTCGAACGATCTGCCACTCGTAGTCGTCGCGCTCGTGGACCTCGGGCTCGAACGCGGCGCTCCACACGTCGAAGTCGTCCGTGGTGACAGTTATGTCCACGTAGTCCTCGCCAGTTCCGTAATTCGTGACCACGTCGTTGGTCGTCACGCCAAAGAGCACGAGGCCTTGCCAGTCAACGATAACGTCTATGTGGTAGTAGTGAACGACTTCGCCGACGGTAAGGATCAGGCTGTACTCTTCTCCATCTTCCACGAGCTGCCAGTCCACGCCCGTCGCGCCGAACTCCGGCCTAAACGCCGCCCTCCAGTCCTCGAAGTCTGGCCTGGTCACCGTGAGCTCTAGCCACGAGTCGCCGCTTTCCGAATCGGTGACCTCGTAGTTCTCGATGATGTCGTTGATCTCGAGCCCTTCGAGCGCCACGCCTCGCCAGTCGCGGAAGACTTCGACGGCATAGGTGCGCTCGCTTCCGTCTCCCAGCAAGGTCAGGCAGTACGCACCGTCCTCGTCGCTGACGCGGCAGCCAAAGCCCTCTTGGGCAACCGCGGCTTCCAAGGCAGCCTTCCAGTAATCAAAGCTCGTGTCGACCACGTGGATCTTGACCGTGTCGGGCATGACCTGCGCACGTGTGATGACGTCGTTGGTGGGAATCGCGTCCAGCTCCAGGCCCTGCCAGTCGCGATAGGCATAGACGTCGTAATAGCGATGGATGGCGCCGTCTACGCTCGTGAGGGTCAGGAGATAGTGGGTGTCTCCCTCGTCCTCAAGCTCATACGTCGCACCGACGGGTCCGATTACGGGGGCAAACCGGCTGCTCCACACCTCGAAGTCGTCGTTGGTCACATACACATTGATCCTGTCGTGCTTGTTGTCTATGACCGTTTGGTCCGTTATGACGTCGTTGGTGGGAATGCTTGCCACGCGCAGGCCCTGATGATGGTCCTCCATGACCGCAAACTCCACGTCGCGCGTCAGCGTGCCGTTGCTAATGACGATGTGCAGCGCGCCCTCGTCATCCCTGCTGAGCTCGTAGCTTGTGCCTTGCTGCCCGATGATGGGAACGATCTGGTCCTTGTATTCATCGAAGGGACGGTTGGGATTGACGATGTAGACGTAGCCGCCGTACACGGAGTAGTCCGTGACGACGTCGTTGAGCTCGAAGCCCGTCACTCCGAGGTCACCCCAATCCTGCATTGCGAGGATCGCATACGTACGAGACCTGCCGCCTGCGCTTATCGTAAGACAGGGATTGCCTTCCTCGTCAGCGCCGACGCTATACGTCGCCCCGGCAGCGGCGACGACGGGCTCGACAAAGTCCCGATACGCGTCAAGGGAGAGGTCGGTGACCGTCAGATCGATTTCGGTCTCGCGAATCACGAAGTCCGTGACGACGTCGTTGGTGTTGAACCTCTCGACGTACAGGTCGCCGTAGTCTACGGTGCAGACGAGCCAATACGTGCGGACGTTACCCTGAGCGTCGGTGAGCATGGCCTCGTAATGGACCGTGCCGTCATCGACCTTTACGATGTCCACGGTCGCGTCCTTTGTGGCACTCATCTGCACCTGGTCGACGTTGGCGTCGCCGAGGGGCTCGGTCAGGGTCAGCCAGATCTCGTCGCCTACGATTTCGTAGCTGCTCACGAGCTCGTTTGTCATGACCTCCGTGACCTTGAGTCCGCCATGCAGCGTGTCGATGCCCACGTTCTCCCAGCTCGCATCGTCATAGCTCAGCTCGTCCAGCGGCGCGAACTGCTTGGTGACCGGATCATAGGTGCAGACCGCCCAGACCGTGCCCTTCCCCTGCGGCACCGCGAACTCGTCGACGAGCGACAAGCCCGAATAGACCTTGACGCGCGCGTCTGCGGCATGAAGCGCCTCGTCGCGCTCGATTCCCGTGGCCTCGGCGGCATGCACGAAGAACGTGTAGGTGCCACCCGCGAGCCTGGCCACCGTGGTCGTGTCTTTGCACGCGTCACCTACGCTCTGCTGCTCGAGCCATGCCACGACCTTGTCGTCTTCCACCTGGTTCGTGGTTGCGTAGTACACGTGAAGCAGCCCGCCATCCGAGCTGGGACCATATAGGTGCGGCTTGAGCCCGATGGACAGGTCGTCGTTCGATGACCACTCGAGCACGAACCGCAGGGAGCCGCGGTCCAAGCCCGGCGTCATGACGATAAAGCAGGTCGTGTCGCCGGGTTCGGTGACCGCCACCGAAAGGCTCGTCGACACGTACGTCGGGGCTTCTCCGCGCAGGTCGACGGCCTCGATCGTATAGGTTCCCGCAGCGACCTGGTCGGCAAATGCGAACTCGCCCTCCTCGTTGCTCACGGTGGTCTGCAGGACGGGACCGGTCAGGTTGTTCGAGCCGGCGCGCAGGCGCAGCGTGACGTGCGCGAGCCTGACGTCTCCCGACTGCGTCTCGTCCACGACCGTGCCGTTGACGGTGCTGCGCACGTCTCCGACCCCCGTGGGCACCAGAGCGACCTCGTCGCATCTTTGGGGGTCCTCCACGTTTTTGAGCACGAGGCTCCTCCATGTGCGCGCATAGCCCTCGGCCTCGAAGACCAGCACGTAGTTGCCCGCCTTGACGTCATCGAACTCGTAGGCGCCCTCGTCGTCGGTCGTCGCCGTCGCGCAGGGGTCGAGCCCGTCGACCTCGCCCGTCGCCGTCTGGGCCGTCCACGGATACATCCGCACCGTAGCCCCCTCGATTCCCGTGTCGAAGTCTGCGGCATCGGTCGCGTAGCCATAGACCTCCGGCACGGTCTTGATGGTGTCGGACGCCGCGAGCCCATCGTCAAAGGTCGCGACCACGGTACGCCTGTCCATGACCGAGCCGGCGGCATCGGCCACGGTCGCGGTCACGGTGTCCAGGCCCCTCACGGACGGCAGGACCTCCGCGCGCCGAGCAGTGACTGCGGTGCCCTGCGAGCCTTCGTCCAATATGATCGTGGCGGGCTTGGTGACCCCATCGCCCACCATGACGTCCAACGCAAAGCGGGTGTGGATGGTCGGCGCCGCGTTGAGCTCCGTCTGCATGACGCCTTGGCGGCTCGACCCCACAAGGTCGACGTCGGCGTCCGCGTTTATCACGAGCTTGTGGATGCTCGCGGAATTGTCTATGGCCACGTCCCCCTTGGTATCCACGACAAGGTCGCTGACGTCGCTTACGGTGGTCACCGCGGCGCGCTTTACGGACGCGAGCAGGCGAATCGACGTGTCGTTGCTGCAATGGTCCGACACCTCGATGTTCGCGTCGGGCGCAGACACGACGAGGGCGTTTCCGGCGTCTTCTCCGTATCCGCCACGGGACAACGCCTTGATGTCGACTTCCTTGAAGACGGAGTAGTTCCTGATGGAGAACACGTTGGGCGCCTTGATGACAAGCACCGTGTTGGGATGGTCCATCTTCGCGAGCTCCAAGGGGCCTTCGAGCACGTCCGTGGAGTCGAAGGTGATGGAGTCGTATGGCTTGTCAGACAAAAGCAGCTTTCTGAGCTCGAGCGTGTTGGTGGCCACGGGGTTTCTGGTGGTGACCGTGACCTTGCAGGTCGTCTGCCTGTTGCCCTCCGCCGTCTTTGCCGTGATGGTTGCCGTGCCCGCGGCCTTGGGAGTTATGGTGCCGTCTGTGGAGACCGTCGCGACCGCTTTGTCGCTGGAAGAGTAGCTCACGGCCTTGTTGGTTGCGTTGGACGGGGTCACCTTGGCGGCGTTTTTTACGGGCTTGTCCGACACGTCAAGCGTGAGGCTGCTCTTATCGAACGCGACGCCTGTGGGAACGACGCGCGCCGCGACGCTGACCTTGCAGGTCGCGTACTTCTTGCTGCCGTCCTTGGCGGTCGCCTTTATGGTCGCCTTGCCGGCCGCCACGGGCTTGACGCTCCCCTTGGCGTCGACCGTCGCGACCTTGGCGTTTGAGGACGTGTAGGCAAGCTTCTTGTTGGTGGCGCCTGCCGGCGTGACCGTCGCCGCGTTTTTTACCGCCGCGTTGCCGGCCACAAGCGAAAGCGTGCGGCAGCGCTCGGACGGCAGCGCTCGGACGCCGATCGCGCACCTAGAAGAGTCGCTCGATTGCCTCGACGATGCCGTCGTGATCGTTGTCGGCAACCACCAGGCGTGCGAGCTGACGCGCACCGGCGCTGGCGTTGCCCATGGCAACGGGCATGCCCGCCACCTTGAGCGCCTCCGCGTCGTTTTCCGAGTCCCCCACGGCCACGACCTCCGACAGCTCGATGCCCAGCATCTTGGCAAGCGACGCAAGCCCCTTGCCCTTGCTCACCCCGAGGGCGCTGCACTCGACCGAACCCTGCTCCGCGTTTGCGAGGGTGAGCGGCAGGCCGGACTCCTCCAGGCGCCGTCGGGTTTTGTCGCGTGACGCGGCGTTCGCATGGTAGAAGTTGATCTTTATCACCTCGCCGGGATGCATGCGCACCCACCCCTCGAGGTCGCGTTCCCGTGTGCAGATGTTATCGAACATGCCCTGGTAGATCCCCATGCCAAACCGCGCCATGT
>JAGCBF010000354.1 GCA_017652285.1 Atopobiaceae bacterium | reverse complement strand
GCCTAGCCCCAATCGGCCACCCCTATCGGCCACCCCTATCGGCCATTCGCTAGCGCATTTCCAGCGCGAGGATCGTGACGTCGTCGGACTGCTCGGCGCCTTCGGCCCAGGCGGCAACGTCGGCACGCAGCGCCGGCACGAGGTCCGTTGGCCCAAGGTCGGCGTGCCGCGCAAGAAACGCCTCCAGACGGTCGTTGCCGTACTCGTGCTCGTCCACGTCAAACGCCTCGTTGACGCCGTCGGTGTAGAGCAACAGCTCGTCGCCGGGAACAAGCGTCAGGGACTCCTGTCGGTAACGGGCGGTCTCGAAGGTGCCCAAGAACAGCCCGCACTTTTGTTTGAGCCACTCCCAGTCGCCTCCCCTGCCATGCCGCAGCAGCGGGAAGTTGTGTCCCGCATTCACATAGGCAAGCTCGCCCGTCCGCCAGTCCAGCGTCGCGACCCACATGGTAACGAACATGCCCGCCTCGTTGTTGTCACACAAATACGCATTTGCCGCGTGCACGGCATCGGCCAGACCCATGCCTGCGCGCAACAGGTTTTGGATCTCGGTCTTGGCCGACATCATGAACAGCGCCCCGGGAATGCCCTTGCCACTCACGTCGGCGACAAGGAAGGCGATCGTGTGCTCGTCGAGCTCGAAGAAGTCATAGAAGTCGCCCCCCACCTCGCGCGCGGGGTCCATGGACGCAAAGAGGTCGACGGCGTCCACGTTGGGAAGGGCAGGGAACTGCTGGGGCAGCGCACCCTCCTGGATTCTGCGCGCCGTGGCAAGGTCTTGTTCCATGCGACGTTCGGCCTCGCCTATCCAGCCCTTGAGCGCGTCGACCGTTACGTTGATGCCCTGCGCAAGCGATCGGAACTCGCGCGATCCGGAATTCACGACCCGCGCGTCCAAATCGCCCGACACGATTCGTTCCAGCGTCTTGTTGGTCTTGTCTATGCGACGAGCCACGCCCACCACGAGCAGGTAGTCCACCACGACAGACATCACGACAAGCACCACCAGGGCAACGGTGGCCTCCCTGCCCAACGTAGTCACAAGGTCGTGATAGACCATACGCTCGGGTTCGATAATAACGATGGTATAGTTCCCTTGTTGGCCCGCCATCAAATACCCTCTTTGATCGTCCGAATCGGCCAGCGCCCCCTCCAGTGGCACGTCTACCATCTGCCCGTTGGCCAGCGACTCGCCGATGGCCGCGTACGACTCGTCGCCCAGCCGCTCCCGCAGACCGCTTCCCACCGGAATGCGCCCGTCGTCACTCGCAACCACGATGTCGTCCTCCGCCAAGACGACCGTGCCCGTCTGTGCGAGCGTGTAGCCCTCGAGCAGGGAACCAATCGGATCGGTGAACAGGGCATAGCCATCGGGATCCGCCGTCGCGACCACGTCCGTCGACACCCCCGCGGAGTCCAGCGCACGCCCAAACGCCTCCGCCCGCTTGCCAAGCGAGTTGAGTTGAAGGCACAGATAGTCGACCTCGGTGCGCACCGAGGCGTTTGCCCGGGTCAGTTCGTCCGCCTTCACGCGAATGAAGCTAATGCCAACGATGGCAAAAAACGCAATCGCCGCGATCACGATGGTCACGACCCTGAATATGAACCGTATGCTAAGGCCGTCGACCCATATGCTCGTTTGTGTGGGGTATAAGCCATTGACCCGAGGCTGGATACCACGACGGATCGATGTACGTACCTCGAACTTCTCGCCGTCCGCCATAGACCCTCCTTAACGCCCTCGCAATGCTACATGCTATCAGATTGGCCTATAATGTCATCGCATCTTTTGTTTGTCGCACACAGAGACAAGGAGCGGTCATGGCAGCTTTGGACGACATTCGCAAAAAGGCCGAAGAGACATTTGGTGGGCAGATCGACGGCATCAATCCCGACGACCTCGCAGCTGGCGCGGAGCTTGTTGCGGAGGGCGTGGCAGGTGCCGCGAAGAAGGTAACCGAAGCAGTCGCCAACATCACCCCCGGGGACGTGGCCGCAGGTGCGGAGCTCGTTGCGGAAGAGGTGGCAAGCACCGTCGGGAAGATCTCGGCCGGCATCGCCAGCACGACGCCGGAGGACTTGACGGCCGGCGCGGAGCTTGTCTCTGAGGCCGTGGCAAACGCGGTCAAAAAGGTCACCGAACAGTAGCGTCACCGGCGCACGTCGGGCTGCTCGAGCAGGATTCGGTTGACGAATCCCCCCGCGATGACGATGTAGAACACCAAATACATCCAAAACAGCAGCATGGCTATGGTGGCGATGCTGCCATAGAGCACGGTGTAGCTACTTACGTGGTCCACATACAGGCGAAAGCCAAACGAGAGCACGCCGCAACCAACCAGGGTGCACACGGCGCCAGGCAGTTGTGACTTTAGGCGCCGATGCCCTGCGGGCAGGTGGGTGTAGCAGAGGGCGATCAGCAGCACGCCTATCGTCAGCGTCCCGACCAGATCCGCGAACTCCAGCACGTCCGCGTACAGCTGTATGCCCGGCACGTACTGCGAAAGCGCATGGAGCAGGCTGTGGCCAAATACCATCCACATGGCCGCCGCGATCAAAAGGCCCATCACGACGACCGACGCGATGGAAATGGCGGCCACGGCGACCGCGTTTCTCGTCTCTTTTTGCCCATATGCCGAGTTGAGGCCCGCGCGCAAGGCCTTGACACCCTTAGAGGCCGACCACAGCAGCGAAAGGGTCGACAGCGAAAAGGCGAGCCCGGACCTTTCGTACGCATCCGATACGATCGTGCGCGCGAGGTCCTCGAGCGCCTCGGGGACAAGGGAGAAGAGGGTGTCGTAGACCGCCTGCTCGCTTACGCCGACAAGCGATACGAGCGATATGCAAAGCGCCAGCAAAGGGACGATCGAGAAGAACGTGTAGTAGGCGATGCTTGACGCGTGCGTCGAGGCGCTCACGGTCGCGAACTCCTTCCATCGAGCTCGCGCATGCTCAATAAAACGCAAACCATCACCCCCGTGACGTCGGCCTTGCTGCCATGCTACCAGAATGCGGCCACGAAGACGACAAAAGGGCGTGCCGTCATCCGACACGCCCCGTTTGCCCACGCTTCGTCAGCGGGAGCCCTCATCGGGCACTCCCCCGTCAAAGGCTACTCGGTGCCCAGCATCTCCTTGGTGGAGGAGGTGAACTGCGCGTTGGCGATCTCCTTGCCCTCGTCGAGCACGGCCTTGCGCTCGTCGTGCTTGGCCTTGAGCTCCTCAAAGCGAGCCTTGACCTTGGACTTGCGCTCCTCGCGCTTGTCGGCGCGCTCGGCCTTGCGCTCGGCGCGGAGCTGGGCGCGAAGTTGGTTCTCGAAGTCGGCCGTGGCCTGGCGCGCGAGGTCGACCTCCTCGATCACGTCCACGGCGAAGTGGCGAACGATCGTGGTCTCGTAGTCGGCAAAGGCGGCGTCGAACGCAGGCTCATCCTCCTGGACCAGCGCGACGATGGCGACCTCACCGTCATAGAGCTTGGCAGCCGTGACCTCGAGCAGCGACGCGCTGTCGATGGCATCGACGGAGTCGTACGTGCTGCCGATAAGAGCGCCGGTTCCCGCGCCAAGCAGGACGCCCAGCGGGCCGCCCAGGATGCCCACGAGCGAGCCCACGATCATGCCCGTAGCGGTGTCGTCCGAGGTGACGCCGGCGGCATCGAACGCGTCGACGATGGTGATGGTGTCGCCCTCGCGCTTGAGCAGCGACGCCTCTGCCACGGCGTAGGCCTCGCCAAAGGGCTTGGTGCGAATCTCGGAGAAGGCCTTGTAGGCCTCGCTCTCGACCTCGAATATCGCGGTAACTACGTTCTCCATTATTGCTCCCTTCGATTGAGTGGAACGTGTCTTCGACTAAGAAGGATAACGCATTGCCTATAGTAGCACTTCCCTACCAACAGATGTCCAACCCGAGCTCACTGTGTGCAGATTGGCGCGCGTTGGCACGTAGCTGCTTGTTTTTCCGCCCTTGTCTATCGTTCTATGTCTTAAAATGCATAGGACGAGCCAATGGTCCCGCGCGTTCGTGAACGGTCGTTGCTGTTCGTCATGGCGTTTTTGGTGGTTTTGCAAGCTCGGCAACAGGACGGAGAAGAGGATGGAACACAAGCAAGAGAGGGCCGCGGCCCTTAAGGAAGCAATCGCCCGCTATGCGGCGCCCGCCGCCTTGGCGGAGCAGAACCAAGACGTCGCGATTTACGAGGAGGTCGAGCCCCAATGGGTGGACGTTCCCTTCAAGCGCCCCATTAGGCTGCTGTGGGATTGGGGCACGTTGCTGCAACCTGCGACGGCCCGCGTTAAGGACGAGCGCCTCGCCATCATTGGCCTGGTAATGAGCTGGGCATGCGAGATGTCGTCGCTGACTGCCGAATCGCTGTTCCTCTCGCTTGGCTTCGAGCACGTCTGGAGTAGCCACTACGTGATGTCCACCTTGCAGCGCAACGCCATCAGCGAGCCGGCGCGCACCTTTGCGCACAAGGCCGTGCAAAAGGACGGTCGGACGTATCACCTCGTATGCGCCACCTTTAAGGGCACCACGACCCTCAACGATGCCATCACCGACGTCAAGTCCGTCAAGGACGGGTTTTACGAGGCGGGCAAAAACTGCGCCGACGCGCTTGCCACGTACGTGCAGAGCATCGAGGGGGCGACCGACACGAACACGATCCTGTTTGTTACCGGCCACAGCCTCGGCGCTGCGGTCGCCAACGTCGTGGGGCGTCTTACCACAGGCATCGCCGAGGATGACAAGCGCTTTGTCTACACCTACGCCTCGCCCAACTACGAGTGCGGCGACGACGCGAACAGTGGGTACGGGTTCCCCAACTTCCGCACCTTTACCAACGCGGCGGACGCGGTGCCCACGGTGCCGCCTAGCTTCCCCAAGATCGGCATCGAGTACACCTATGACCTCGCGGCGTTGAGCGAGGAGCAGCGCGCAAGGTTCGACCAGGCGTACGCCTACTTCCGCGGCGTCGAGTTTGAGCAGGACGACGACCCGATCGGCCTGGGCATAACGAGGGTTTCCGACCCCGCGCTCGCCGAGGTCCTGAGGAATCATCTTGCCGCGACGTACATGTCGTTTATCGTGTCCGAGTTGACCGACGAGCGATTGAAGCTCGGTGACGACGAGGTCGAAGAGGAATACGACGAGGTCGTAGAGGAGTAGCCCATGGTCGCTCCCGCGCCGCTCGACCTTGTCTGCAACGCAAACGTCCAGCGCTACGAGCCGACCTATCTGTTCGAAAAGCAGTTCGACGACGCGGGAGAGGCCATTGCGCAGATGTATGGCGAGCTGTTCGAGAACCAGGAGTCGCTGATCTTGGCCATCCGCCTTAAGGACACGGGCGAGCTCGCCGGACTGGCAGAGTTCTACGGCCTGCGCGACGCGTTGCATAAGGTCAGCGTGGGGTATCGGTTGCGCGAGCGTTGGTGGGGCCATGGCCTCGCGACCGAGGCGGCTCGACTTATGGTGGACTATCTGTACGGCAGTACCGACATCGAGATCATCACGGCGAGCACCATGGTAGAGAACGAGGCGTCGGCGCACGTGCTCGAGAAGGCCGACTTCATCCGCACAGCCCGCGGCGTCGAGGAGGACTGGGGGTTTCCCCAGCCCTCCATCGTCGACAAGTGGTCCTGTTGACCGCGTGGCCGTCGGGCTGGCAGCCTGCGCTAGGCCCCTTTCGGCCAAAAGGCCGAAGTGGCCGAAAGGGGCCTAGCCCCAATCGGCCACTTTGGCCCCAATCGGCCACTTTGCACGTGAGCTATACGTTTTCTGCGATGAAGTCCCAGGCCTTGAGGCCGTCGTCGCATACGCACTCGTTATTGTCGAAGTAGATCCAGCTCCAGTGACCCATGTACTCGTAGGGATCGCCGTTCTCGTCTACGAACTCGCCGGAGGTGTCGATCACATGCTCGGTCGTGGATACGTGCAGGGTATCGTCTGTCTTGCCGGCAGCCCTAAGACGCTCGATCGTAGGCACCTCGTGCTTGCTGGGATCGACCGTGGTGTCGTCCTCCGAGTACACAAAGTACATGGGCAGGTCCTTAAGGCTGGCGATCTGCTCGTCGGTGATGTGCTCGTCGGGCAGGGCCTCGCAAATGGGCACGACGGCCGCATAGGCGGTCGGGCGGTGTATGGAGAGCACCATGGTCATGTAGCCGCCGTTTGAGCAGCCAGCCAGCACGATCTTCTCTGCGCCGACCTTTTGCGCACAGGAATCGATGAACTCTTCCAGCGAGGCGGTGTAGAAGGACGTGCCGTCCGCAACGATGCCGCCGTTAAAGTTGCCGGACTTGCCGTCGTTGTCCATCCAGTACGTGGGGCACTGCGGAGCGACCACATACGCGCCGCCCACGGTCTCCTGGAACTCGGGCTCGGAGAGCGCGACGACCTTGTTGGCCAAGAGGGTGACGTAGGGGTCGGTCTTCTCCGTGCCGCCCTCGCCCATGCCATGCAGCCAGACCACGAGTGTCTTGGCGGCCTGCTCGGGCTCAAATGCCGCGTACTGGTAGGTCACGCCGTCGGACGACTCCCAGCTGTCCAGCTTCCAGGCGTCGGCAGAAGTGGTCTTGGCCGTGTACTCCTGCTTGATGTCGAATGCTCCCACGGCCTCGCCGCCGCTGGTGAGGGAGGCGCTGCTGGACGGCGCGAACGTAAGGTAGTAGGGATCGCTGTAGGTGTTGAACTGCGTGGCCATGGAGAAGAGCAGCGGGCTATCGCCGTCCATGGGCGAGCAGAAGAGCGTGAACGCCACGGTCTTGCCGTCGTCGGAAAGCTTGGCCTCAATCACGCCGCGCGTCATGCTGGACTCGATAATGGGGAAGGTCTCGTCTGTGAAGTCAGTCGTCTGCTTGGTCTCCATAACCAGGAAGTCTTCCGCGCTCGCGGCGTCAAGCGGCTCGTCGAGCGTAAGGTTGACCTTGTCTACGCCACAGCCCCAGTCGTAGCCCTGGATGTGGATGTCGTAGGTGCCGGTGATGGTCTTTCCCGTGGTCGCGGCCGTATCCGTGCCAGCGTCGGTCGCGGCGTCAGTGCTGGCGGCGGAGTCGGCGCTTTGGTTGCTGCCGCCACATGCCGCGAGCATAAGACTTGCGACGCCCGCCGCGCTCATAAAGGTCCTGCGTGTCATGTTGCTCATCCCATTCTCCTTTCGTAATAAATACCCTCTCTTTACTGTAAGCCAGAAGTGAGGTCAGCGGGAAAGCAATCTCGCGAGCGGCATGCCGCTTACTTTTTGTTGTTCATGCCCAACGCACCAGTGATGAGAGAGGCAGCGCCACGCGCAGCGATGCCACCGATGGCCGACTTGGCGGCAAGCTCTGCCATGGAGGCAACGCCGTCACCGCTTTTGCCGCCCAAGAGCGCGCTGGCCAGGCTGTGCACGCTGCCGCCGTTTTGGCCCAACAGCGCGGAGGCCACGTCGGCGGTCTGGTTCTTCTCTACCTTTTTGCCGGTTGCCTGCGCGGCGACCTGCGTAAGGATCTGGCTCATGTCCTTTTTGGAGATGGTCTCGTCCGTACCGGTCGCCCGGGCCGTGGTGGAGTACGGATGCGCGGCAAACTGCGCGATCTTGTCGGGGTTGTTGCCAAGGAATCCCATAAGCTGAGAGGCGACTTCCTGAATGTCCATGGTATGCTCCTTATCGTTGGTGAGTGACGACGGTTCCATGATACGCGTCTTAGGACCGCTGTGAAACGACGGACGGCCGATTGGGGCCAGGCCCTTTGGGCCGGTTGCTTTTGGTTGGTTGCGCTTGGCCCCTTTCTATCCCCCGGCCTCCTTTTGGCCATCAAGAAGGAGAATCTCGTGGAATACACGGACGCGATGGGATCCAGGTTGTTCTTAGGGGGCGGGGGTGCCCGCGGCCCAGTCATATATGTCATAGACATGCCCAAGCATTCGTTTGAGCTGCCCACGGCAACGCGGGGCTTGTCATCCAACGTGGTCATGGTGCCCGTGCGACGATGGAACGACGCGCTCACACCCTGGCCGGCTGCGGGGCTCTATCGCGGCGAGCAGGACTTTGGCGGAAATGCACCTGCCACGCTGCGCGAACTTGTCGAGCAAGCCATCCCCGCCATAGAGGCCGACGCCGGGCTGGCGCCCTCCGCGCGCGCCATCTGCGGCTACTCGTTGGGCGGGCTCTTCGCGCTCTACGCGTTCGTTCATGCGGACGTCTTTGTCGCGAGCGCGTGCCTGTCGGGGTCGGTGTGGTACGAGGGCTGGGTGGATCATCTTCGCGGGCTTGACCGGCGACTCGACGGCCACTTTGCGTACCTTTCTGTGGGAACTAAAGAGAAGCGCGCCTCGCGACCGATCCTTAAGGGCGTGCAACGCAACATGGAGGAGTGCGCGGACATCCTGCGCGGTTGCGGCTGTGAGGTCTGTTACCAAACCGGCCCCGGTAACCACATGCAACACGTGGACGAGCGCTTTTTGGCGGGGCTTTCTGCCGTGGACGGCTTCGTCGCTCGGCAGTAGCCCAAAATCGCGCCTTGGGAATTGGCCGATTGGGGCTAGGCCCCTTTCGGCCACTTCGGGCAATTGGCCGATTGGGGCTAGGCCCCTTTCGGCCACTTGGTCCCTTTCGGCCACTTCACATGGGCGGACTGTGCGCACTGGCGGAACTATGGGCCGGCCCGGGTCGCCGCGTCTTCGGAGGCCTGCCGCCGAGGAGAGTGGCAAACCTCCTAAAGTGCGTGCACTTGGCAGCTATGTACGCAGATTCGGAGGTTTCTTGCCGCGAGACACTCGGAAACCTCCGAAACTGCGCGCTTCTCGCGCCCATGCACGCAAACGAGGATGTTTCGTTGCCAGCCCGCTGCACGTGGGACTCGGCGCGAGGCCCGTCCTGAGGAAAAACAGCTCGGTGAGCGCCTTGCGGCCGGCGTTCCCTCGAAAATCAATCTGGCGAGGAAAGGTTCCCGCAAAAGTCAATCTGACGAGCGCCCCTCGGCCG
>JAGCBF010000008.1 GCA_017652285.1 Atopobiaceae bacterium | reverse complement strand
TGTCGTTTGGCGTGAGTGCCCACGCGATTTCTGGATGACGACGCAGCGTCCCAACGCCCGAGCATGGCGCATCGACAAACACTACGTCAAACGGCTCGTGCGTTCCGATCGCGTCTGCCGCAGACGGCTGGTCCAACTCGCGGGCATCAAAGGTCACGCAGCGCACGCAGTCAGACAAGCCCGCGCGTTCCATTCGCGCCCGCGCGACCTCGGTCTTGAACGGCTCCACGTCCACGCCCGCAATGTCGAGCGCAACGCCACGGCGACGAGCCTCGTTTTGCATCAGCAACGACTTGGTACCCCTGCCCTGCCCCACCTCGAGCAAGCGGCCTCCTTGCTCTGGCACCACGAGGTGCGCCACGCGTTGCGCAGACAAGTCCGCAGGAATCACATCCGCGTTTTGTACAAGGCCCGTCACATGCAACCCCGCTGGTGCCGCAAGTACAAACGAGTCGTCCTCTTCCAACGCATGGGGCTCAAGCCCGGCACGCGTCAAGCGCTCGAATGCCGTGCTGGCATCTATCTTTGCAAGGTTAGGTGCCACGTAAACCGGAGCTGGCTCTAGCGCTGCGAGGGCAACACTCACGCATGCCTCGTCGCCCCTATCCGTGCGTATGCGGTCCAGCAGCCAGGGGGGATACCCGCTTACCAACTCGAGGTCCGCGACGTCAATATGGGAACGATGCTCGCCACCAACGCGTCCAAGAGCTTCCGTCCGTTTTGGCACGTCCTCTTCCGCAATGCGTCTGAGCACGGCGTTTGCCATCCCCGCCGCACGCGGCCGCACACCACGGACAAGCTCCACACCTTGGCTCACGGCCACAGAGGCAGGAGTCGACAAGAACAGCAGCTCGTACGAAGCGATGCGCAATGCGTCACGAACCTGTGGCTCCACACCAGAGCGCGCCCTCACATGGCCATCGATGACCGTGTCCAACATGCCACGAGCCCCAGCGACTCCCATGACCAGTCGCGTGACTTGCGCACGATCGCGCTGCTCCAGCGCCTCCATGCGCTTCGATGCGCGCAACACCTCACGCACGCGGGCGTCCCGTCGGCGCACCTCTCCCAAAACCTGGAGCGCCACCTTTCGTGCCGCGGTGACGCGAGACGAGCTCATGCTCGTTCCCACGTAAGGTCGTCGCCGCGCAGGCCGCTTGCCCAGGCAGATGCAGCCATCTCCCTCTTGCCGTCGGGTTTGACGCGCAGCAGCTCGATGGCGCCATCCGCGCAACCCAGATACACGCGGCCCTTCCTTGCCAGCACGCCACCCTGGGCAACAGTCGCATTGCACACGGCAGCTGCGAGCACACGGACGCCACGCCCGGCCACAATCGCGCGGGCTGGTGCGGCATCAAGCGACGCCTGCACGCGAAGCTTGTTGGCACGCGCCCCGTCCGCAGGATCGAGCAGCATCTCTTGCTTGGTGACCTTTGCGGCATACGTCACCTGCGACTCGTCCTGGTCGGTCCACACCACAGAGCCTTTCGCCAATTGCTCCAGCGCAGCCACAAGCTCAGCGGCCCCAACCTGCGCAAGCTCGCTCATCACCTGCGCGCAGGGCTTGTCACCCACCGCCACGCTCGCCTGCCGGCAATACGGCCCCGCGTCCAGGTCGTGCACGATCCGCATGATGGAAACGCCCGCGACCTCGTCGCCCTCCAGCACCGCACGCTGAATCGGCGCCGCGCCACGACCCTTTGGCAGTAGCGAGGCATGCACGTTAAGCACGCCCAAGGGAGGAATCGCCAGCAACGCATCGGACAAGATCGCGCCATAGGCAGCCACGCAGATCACGTCGGGACGCTCCTGCCTGACGCGCTCCACGTCTTCGGCGCTCAGTCGCTTGGCCTCGAGCACGGGCAATCGAAGCTCGGTCGCCGCCTGCTTTACCCGCGACGGCTCCAAGCGCTTGCCGCGCCCACGCACCGCATCGGGACGCGTGACCACCAGCGTTACGTCATGAACCTCGCTCAGCGCACGCAACGACGGCACCGCGAAGTCGGGCGTACCCATAAACACGACGCGCATGCGCGCCACCCCCTCTTTGCCAGAGCCAGCTACTCCGTGCTCGTCTCGCCAGGCTTTGCACCAGCCGCAAGCGCCTGCTCGTACTCGTGCATCATGCGCACGCGCTGGAGCGGCCTTAGGTGATCGAGCATGGTGACCCCATGCAGGTGATCGATCTCGTGTTGCAGGCACACGGCCAAAAGGTTATCCCGCGCCTCGTAGCGCATGAGGTCGCCGTCGAGGTTGCGCGCCTCCACGACCACATGGCTCGGACGCTTGACCTGCACGGATATGCCAGGAAACGACAGGCATCCCTCACTCGTCTCGCGCTCGTCCCCATCGGCCTCGACGATGCGCGGATTGATCAACACGTAGGGGTTGCGCTTGTTCTTGGTGTAGTCCACGTCGATGACCACGAGCTGAACCAGCTCCCCCACCTGCGGGGCAGCGAGTCCGCATCCCTCGGTCGCGTACATGTCGTCCAGCATGTGCGCCGCCAGATCACGGACCTCGTCGGTAATCTCTTCGATGGGCGCGCATTCGGTCTTGAGCCGCTTGTCCGGCGCGACCACGATATCTTCGGCTTGAGCCATGTTGCTACCTCCCAATTGCCACGTTTGCTAGCAGACATTGTACCCATGCGCTTTATCCGCGGCTTGGCTCGACAGGATGTTCACAGCATCACCCGGACTGCCCGCCCGCGCCACGCCCCTCGACCACGCGGCTCGAGCTGGCCTAAAGACGCCCGACGCGGATGACTACACGCGCTCACATCATGTCGTGGGCGTCCACGTCAATTGCGACGTTGATGCCGCGGGGCGTGTTCGTCGCACGCACGCAGCCGTTTATCTTTTGTCCCACGCCTTCCACCAAGGGCGTCTTTACCACGATGTGGCGCCGGACCTGGTCCTTGAGGCGCGACTTGATGCAGTCTGCGGGTCCGAGGACCTCCCAGCCTGACTCCCCACGCGCAAGCTCTCGTATGCGCGCGGCCAGTTCGTCGGACACGGCACGTACCGCCGACCCGTTTCTGCCCCACACCAACACGTTCGTCAACCGCCCATACGGCGGATACCCGCACGCCTCCCGCTCGGCAAGCTCGGACGCCAGGAACAGCTCGCGATCGTGTCGCAGAACCGCCTGAATCGCAGGATGGGTCGCCCAATAGGTCTGCACGATGACCCTGCCGCCCTGCCGCCCGCGTCCCGCTCGCCCGGCCACCTGTTCGAGCAGGGCGTACGTCCGCTCGGGAGCCCTAAAGTCCGGAAGCTTGAGCGTCGTGTCCGCGTTCATCACTCCCACAAGTGTGACCTGCGGAAAGTCCAGTCCCTTCGCGATCATCTGCGTGCCGACCAAGACGGCGCACTCCGCCGCGTCGAACTCCTCCAACAGCTGTTGGTGCGCGCCCTTCTTCTTGGTCGTGTCCGCGTCCATGCGAATGATGACGACCTCGGACCCGCCTTCCTCGCCCGCCAGCAAAAGCGCCAGCTCGTCCTCCACGCGCTGCGTTCCCACGCCAAGGGCCGCCATGTAGCGACTTCCGCAGTTAGGACACCGCGTCGAGGGATCCGGCCAGGCAGATATGGGCCACGAACGGTCGCAGGTGTGGCAGCAAAGCAAATGCGTCCGCTCGTGATACGTAAGCGACGTGGAGCAGTGTGGGCACTCGGGCACGCAGCCGCACTCGCGACACATCAAAAAGTTCGCGAACCCCCGACGATTGTGAAGCAAGACCGCCTTCTCCTTGCGCCTTACCACGTCCCTCAGCGCATCTGCGAGTGGCGCGGAGAAGATCGAGCGTCCTCCGTCCCTAAACTGCGACGCCATGTCCACCACCTGCACCTGTGGCAGCACCGAGACGCCAGGGCGCTCCGGCATCTCCACGCGCGTCCAAGAGGCTCCGCCGGCCTCCCGCGCGGCGCAGCGGCTCAGGCTCTCCAACGAAGGCGTCGCCGATCCCAGCACCAGCGCGCACCCGCGGAGGCGCGCGAGCTTTGCCGCGACCTCACGCGCGTGGTAGCGCGGCGACTTGTCCTGCTTGTACGAGCCCTCATGCTCCTCGTCTATGATGATGACGCCAGGGTCTGTCAGCGGGGCGAACAGCGCGGAACGCGCGCCGACCACCACACGCGCGGCACGCTGCCGCACGAGATCCCATTGGTCAAACCGCTCACCCGCCGACAGACGCGAGTGCAGCACGCACACGTCATCCCCAAAGCGCGCCCTAAAGCGCCCGACCGTCTGCGCCGTGAGCGCGATCTCGGGCACGAGCACGAGGGCGCCCTTGCCCTTTGCGAGCACGCCTTCGATGGCCTCAAGATACACCTCGGTCTTGCCAGACCCGGTGACGCCGTCGACGAGCACCACGTCCCCGCGGCCATCGGCGCATGCTCGCCCTATTGCCGCGAGTGCACGGACCTGTCCCTGCGTGAGCTCTTGAGGTCGTGGCGCGGTCGCCGATGACAAGGACGTGCCTTCGCTTCCGCGCACGTGACGCCGATGCACGACACTGACCACGCCTCGCCGCTGCAGGGAGCGAATGGCTTCGGTTGCCCCCGGCATCGTCGCACGCAGCTCAGACAGGCGCATGGGCCCTGCCGACAAGGCCTCGAGCACCATGCGCTGCCTTCTGGCGTTCGCCCGAGGCTCAAAACCGTCAGCCTGCTCCGTGAGCGTCGCCCAGCGGTCGTCCAGAGCGCCCGTTCGCTCGTTGACAAGCTCCCATGTGCCGTCCTCCACCTTTTGCACCCTGACCTTTTGCCCTGGCGCCAAAAACAGGCGAAGCGCGTCGGGCAGGTTGCATGCGTACTCGGACGCCATCCACGTGGCAAGTTCCACGCCCACCGAGTCAAAGGCACGCTCGGCCAGCACCTGCAGGACGCCCTTCATCTTTGCAAGGTCCACTCCCTCTGGCGGCTCTTCACCAACGCCGACCACATATCCCACGGCCTGGCGATTGCCTAACGGCACGAGCACCGTGCACCCCACCCCGACGGCGTCGCGCAAGTCCGCGCCAACCGTATACGAGAAGGGCTTGTCCAGTCCCCGAGTCGATATGTCAAGCACTACCGAGGCATACGTCATGCAGCATCCAATCCAAGGTCTTTACCATAACGAGGGGCATGGGACGACTCTTTGAGTCAGCACGTCAAAGGGGGCCAGCCTGCTCCTGACATGCCGAGGGCTTCTCTTTTGTCGCTGAGTAAGAGAAGAACAGGGGAGCCTGTCCCCTGTTCTTCCATACGTACGAATATAAAGACGCTATTGCGTGCTTATGCGCGCGGCTTGCCGCAGTTCATGCAGAACTTGCCGGTGTTCTTGGTGCCGCACTCGCAGGTCCAGGTACCGTCGTCTGCGGGCTTGGGGGTGCCGCACTCCATGCAGAACTTGCCGGTGTTCTGGGCACCGCACTTGGGGCAGGTCCAGCCAGCGGCGGGAGCGGGCTTGGGCTTGCCGCAGTTCATGCAGAACTTGCCGGTGTTCTGGGTGCCGCACTCGCAGGTCCATCCGCCTGCCTGCGCCTGCTGACGCCCACCGGGGAAGCCGCCACCCTGCGCGACGTTGTAGGCATTCTGGTACTGGTAGGGCTGGCCGACGCCGTCATACATGCCGGGCTGGTTCATGCTGGCACCCATGCCCTGGGCCATGTTCATGCCCATGAAGCCCATCATGGCGCCGTTCTCGTTCGCGGCGGCGGTGCGCATCGCGTCGCCCGTGGCCATGCTCTGGTTCGCGGCGCGCATGTTGGGATCGCGCATGACGGCCGTCATCTGCAGCGTCTTGATGCGCTCCTCGTCCTCGGGATTGGCGGCGATGCTGTTGATGCCCACGACCTCGATGGCAATGCCGCGCTGCTCGGTCCAGCTGGCCGACAGCACGTCGCGCATGGCCTGCGCAAGCTCCATGGTGTGCCCGGGAACGGCGCTGTAGCGAATGCCCTGCTCGGAGATCTTTGCGAAGGCAGGCTGCAGGGCCGTGAGGAACTCGCTCTTGAGCTGGCTGTCGATCTGCTTGCGGGTAAAGTCGCCGCTCGCATTGCCGGCGACGTTTTTGTAGAACAGCAGCGGGTCGACGATCTTGTAGGAGTACTCGCCGTTGCAGCGCACGGAGATGTCGGTGTCCAGGCCGATGTTCATGTCTACCACGCGGAAGGGCACCGGCGTCGGCGTGCCGAACTTGTTGCCCATGATCTCCTTGGTGTTGAAGAAGTAGACGCGCTGGTCGTTGGCCTCGTTGCCACCGAAGGTAAAGCGATAGCCGATGCGCGAGAACGTGGCCTTGATGCCCGCGCCCAGGCCACCGTACAAGACCGACGGCTCGGTCTTGTTGTCAAACACGAACTCGCCCGACTCGGCACAGACGTCGATGATCTCGCCCTGCTGAACGATGATCATGCACTGGCCCTCGTTGACGGCGATGATCGAGCCGTCCGTGATGATGTTCTCGCTGCCCTTGTTTGACCCCTTCTTCGCACGACGCTGGCCCTTGGTCATGAGCACGTCGGCCGAGAGCGAGTCGCAATAGAAGTAGTCACGCCATTGGTCGGAAAGCGCGCTAGCCGCAGCTCCGATACCAGCCCTCAAAAGTCCCATGTTTTCCTCCATTCCCCCGCTTCCACGGCAGGGATTGTCTGGGTGGGTCACACCCTATACTAACTGTTTTGCACCGTTTCTTGAAGAGTCTTTATTGCAACGCATGCCGTTCTGCCCTACCATTCGATCACGCGCCGGCGCATGCCTTCGACGTCGAGCACGCCATACGCGAACCCCTTGCGCACCAACTCCTCCGGAACGTACTCGTCGTACTTGTCGAACACCGGGACCTCCGCGGGATACAGAAGCTCCAAGGGGTCGAACTCACCCAAGGCCGCGGTTGCGAGCGCCTCCATGAACTGCTCCGCGTTCGCCTTCATCCTAAACTGGATGAAGTAGGGTCGCGAGACGTCCACCCCCTTGATCCCCAGCTCGGCCGGGAGCCTGAGCTTGATGACGCGCTCCAACGCGAGGAACGCATACGTCCCCAGCCACGGAAAGAGCGCCCACATGTCTCCGCCCAAGTTGACCAACGGCTCGGACGTGATGTGTGCGTTGATCGCCACCGTGCGTGCATGCGCCAACCTGGCGCGCGCGTTGTCACGCAGGTACGGATAGTCGCGATGCTCGCCAAGCACCTGCCGCATCCGTTCCAGAACACGCGTGTTGATGTCGCCCGGACATTCCCCAAAGTACGCCGGCACCTTGCCGCGAACCTGCGTGCAATAGACCAGGCGCCGCTTATGGTCGATTTCCTCCACGATCCACACATGCCCCGCAATGGCGAGCTTCTCCCCCACGGGAGGAGGCTGCACCACGGTTCCCAGCTCCTGCGACTCGGAGCGCACCGTGTACTCCTCGCTCTCCACGAACACGCCGTAGAACCTAAAGTTGTTTGTCACACGCTCCCCGGCCAGGCCCACGATAAGCCCGCCCGTCTCGGTCCTCTCTATGTGATCGGTCGCAAGCAAGTGTCGAAGCAGCGCACGGTAGTCGTCCTGACTCACCATATGGAAGTACGCAAGCGACAACACCCGACTCGCAAGCGCCGCCGGAGACAGCTCCCCGCTCGAGGCGAGCGTCGCCATGGTCTGGTGATACAGCAGGCTGTAGGGCAGGCGGTCGAGCCGCGGAGGTTCGACCCAGCGCTCTTCCATGTAAAGCTGCACGAGCGCGATGCCCTGCAGAAGCTTCCACGGCACGGTCTCGCTCACCATGGCACGCGCTTCCGGCGGGTCCTCTCGCATGACGAACCACATCTCCGAGGGCGCCCCCCGACGGCCCGTGCGTCCCATGCGCTGCAAGAAGGCGCTTACGGTAAACGGCGCGTCGATCTGGAACGCCCGCTCCAAGCGACCGATGTCGATGCCCAGCTCGAGCGTAGCCGTCGTGCAGGTGGTCAGCGCAAGCTCCTCGTCGCGCATGAGGTCCTCGGCGGTCTCCCTAAAGCTGGCGGACAGGTTGCCATGGTGGATGAGGAACCGGTCGGGCTCCCCGTTGGCCTCGCAGTAGCCACGAAGCGTCGTGGTCACCGCCTCGCACTCCTCGCGCGAGTTGGAGAAAACCAGGCACTTGCGCCCACGCGTGTGCTCGTAGATGTATGCCATGCCGGGATCGGCGTTTACCGGCGCGCGGTCGTACTGGTCGTCGTGCGATTGAGGCCCGTCGGCAACCGCGACGTCGCGCATCACCGGCTGCGAGCCAACGGCATCTTGCCGCGCCTCTTCCCCGGATCCCCCGACTTGTGGCAACGCATGGTCGCTTTCGTCAACCCTCTCCACGATTGCGTCCACGTGCACCACGCCGCCTTGCGAGCGCGCTCCGTCGGCCTCGGCCGCTTGCGCGCCATAGGTATAGAAGTGCTCCATGGACAAACGCCACGACTGGCCGCCGCCTTCCACGACCGGCACGACCGTCGAGCGCCCGGTACCTTGCGAAAGCAGCTCTCCGCACATCTTGGGATCGCCGATGGTCGCAGACAGACCGATGCGCCGCGGGTTGACTCCCGCCATGCGCGAAAGCCGTTCCAGCAGGCAGAGGGTCTGCCCGCCGCGGTCTCCCCGCAGCAGCGAGTGCACCTCGTCGATGACCACGAAGCGCAGGTCGCCAAATAGCTTGGGAATGGCGGAGTGGCGATGAAGCAGCATGGCCTCGAGCGATTCGGGCGTGATCTGCAAGATTCCGCGCGGCTTCTTCATGAGTCGAGCCTTGTGCGACGCCGACACGTCGCCGTGCCAGTGCCACACGGGAATGCCCGCGTCCGCGCACAAGTCCGTAAGCCTATAGAACTGGTCGTTTATCAGCGCCTTGAGCGGACCTATGTAGAGCGCCCCGACCGACGAAGGGGGGTCCTCGTCAAAGAGCGTGAGTATGGGAAAGAACGCGGCCTCGGTCTTGCCGGATGCCGTGGACGAGGTGAGCAGAACGTTGTCGTCCGTGTAGAATATGGCCTCCGCGGCGGCCACCTGTATGCCACGCAGCGACTCCCAATCGTGCGCATAGATAAAGTCCTGCACGAACGGCGCATAACGGTCAAACACGCTCGACATCTTGGCTCGCCTCCCCTGCCCACGCTCGATGCGGTCGTGGCCTCACTACGAACACCGCTAGATGGTAAACTCCGCGTACCCGGGATCGACGGCCTCGTCGTCGTCACCCTCGGGCACCGCATGCACGAACTCGGACGACCCCAAAAGACCAGCGACCGTCACGCTCGGGTCCTGCCACATGATGTCGAGCATCTCGATGAGGTCGCGAATGACCTCGCGCGGGGTGATGTGGCTCTCGGCCCCCACACGTCCCAGCTCGAGCTGCAGGAACTCCACCAGGTCGTTTTGCGTAAGGACACGTTCGTACCCAAAGAGCTCCGCATGGATGTCCGTGAGCTTTTCCGAAAGCACCAGCAGCTCCTCGTGCGTCAACGGCTGCAGGCGAATGACCGGCGCGAGCAGGTCGACCATGCCCTCTCGCCCAAAGCGCCCCTGCGTCAGGCGCGAACGCAGCGCCTCGTACGAATAGAGTCCCCTTCGACGATCGTCGACGCATTGCGGCGTACCGCTCATGATGATTCCCAAATGCTCGGCCCGTCCCTGAAGCGCGTCGTTGTACATGGTCAGGATCTTCTCGTAGTTGTATTGGCGCGACACGGCGTGCGGGATCTTGTACAGGTTGACAAGCTCATCCACCAGCACGACGAACCCCGCGTAGCCCGCACCGACCAAAAAGCGCGCGAGCAGCTTAATGTAGTCGTACCAATCGTCGTCCGAAATGATGCACGACACGCCAAGCTCGTTCTTTGCCTCCGTCTTGTTGCGGTACTCGCCACGGAACCACTTGGTGACGTATGCCTTTGTCTCGTCGTCACCTTCGACGTGCGCCCGATAGTACTCCGCCAACAAGCGCGCGAAGTCGAACCCGTGGACCATCTCGCGCACGTCGTTGATCACGGCATAGATGCGCCGCTCGACCTCCGCAGCGAACGCGGGGTCGCTCGGCAGGGTTCCTGCAGCCGCGACCTCGTTTTGCACGCCCGCGATCCAGCGGTCCAAGACGAGCGTGAGCGCACCGCCTTCGGGTCGCGTGCGCGTGGACAGGTTGCGCACGAGCTCGCGATACGTCGCAAGCCCTTGTCCCTTGGTGCCCTGAAGCCTGCGTTCCGGCGACAGGTCCGCATCGGCCACCACGAAGTTCTTGCCCATGGCGTGGTTGCGGATGGTCTGCAGCAAGAAGCTCTTGCCGCTGCCATACCGTCCGACGACGAACCGGAAGGACGCGCCGCCCTCCGCCACGATGTCGAGGTCTCGCAACAAGGCCGAAATCTCCGCCTCGCGCCCCACCGTTATGTAGGGCAGCCCGACACGCGGCACGACGCCGCCCTTAAGAGAGTTGATAAGTACCGTCGCGATGCGCTTTGGCACGCGACGTCGCTGCTGAACGTCTGCCATCCCGTGTCCTCACTCCGTGTTTGTCGTTGTTCGTACGTGAGTATACCACGTCGTACACGTGTTCCCCAGTACAATTTTTCTGATTTCCGAACTCCTTTTGGTATCGGGATGACAACTCCGAAACCAACTCGCAGCCGAACCCGCTTGGAAGGACGCACCGAAGTGGCCGATTGGGGCCAGGCCCCTTTCGGCCA
>JAGCBF010000353.1 GCA_017652285.1 Atopobiaceae bacterium | reverse complement strand
TCCTCCAGTCGTTACTACCCTATTACATCGTGCGCTATTATTATATCACATGCATGCATCGTTCAGACCGTACGCGGAGTCTTCTTCTGGCAAAACCGTTGCTCGCCTCACACGCCGCTCGAACCAAAGCCTCCGGTGCCGCGATCGGTGCTGTCGAGCGCGTCGACCTCCACGAGGTGCACGGCAGGTACCGCCTGAATCACAAGCTGCGCGATGCGGTCGCCTTCGTGTATGGCTATGGGATGCGTGGGATCGAGGTTTAATGCGCATATCTAGAGTTCGCCACGGTATTGGGAGTCGATGAGACCGGGAGTGTTGATCACCGTAAGCCCCTGCTTGACGGCAAGCCCGCTACGAGGCTGCACGAATCCCGCATATCCGCTTGGTATGGCGATCGCAATGCCCGTCGAGACCAGATGCCGCTCAAACGGCATGAGCGTCACGTCCTCGGCAGACCGCAGGTCCAATCCCGCGTCGCCCTCGTACGCATAGGACGGAAGCTCGACGTCGGCGCGAAGCCTCGTTATGGGCACGCGTAACGGTTCGCTCATCGCAGTAGGCTCCTTAGCTCCTCGGAGAACTCGTCCACGTCCTTGAAGTCACGATACACCGAGGCAAAGCGCACGTATGCGACCTTGTCCACGTGAAGAAGTCGCTTGAGCACCATGTTGCCGATCTCTTGCGACGTGACCTCCGAAATCCCGTTGTCGCGCAACTCCGACTCGATGCTGTCGAGCAGGGAGTCCAGTGTGCTTATGGGAATGTTGCGTTTGACGGTGGCGCGCACAAGGCCCCGCATGACCTTCTGCCGGTCAAAGGTCTCCTTTGCACCGTCCTTCTTGACGACGAGAAGAGGCGTCTCTTCTCGTCGCTCATAGGTGGTAAACCTCGTTCCGCATCGTATGCATTCGCGTCGACGCCGTATGGCCTCGTGGTTTTCCGATGGCCTCGAGTCGACGACCTTAGATTCTTCGCACCCGCACTTTGGACAACGCATGATCCTCCCAACATCACTGCTTTGACAGTATCATACGCTGAGCACATGTCCCATGAAAAGCTCGGATCGTTTTTAGGTTTGTATCATTTGTGACGCGGCGTTGCCGACTGCCGCGCGGCACGGCACCACGAGTCGTTGGCCCGCAAAGATCCGTGAGTCCGGAAGGTCGTTCTTTGCCTTGATCCAGCTGATGAGCTCCGAGGTCGTGCATCCCCGTACCGCGCGCTGCGTCGCGATCGACCAGAGCGTGTCTCCCGAAACGACGACCATGACGTCCATGCCTTGGCCCTGTATTGCACGAGACACGCGCCGTGCCGCCAAGCCGCTCGCTACCATGCACACCAAGACCAGGGCGATCATGAGCGCGCAAGCCAACGAGGTGATGAGCGTCGTTTGCGGGGTCTTCTGCTTGCGGGACCGCGCGCAGCACGATGGCCTGCGCGTGCGTACGCGCTCCTCCCGTGCGTCGCTTACCAGCCAGAGGTCGCGTGTCTGCACGAGCCGAAGTGCCGAGGTCCCGTCGATTCCATAACGGTTCTTATACATGGTCCTTCCCTTCTTCGCCAATGATTGAACTCGCGACGGTTATACGACACGCGCGGGACAAAAACTAAAAAATGCCGTACACTCGTACCCGTACATGTGTTACTATTATGCGCGTACAGAAGTTCGTGTCAATACCGTACATACATTTGTTCGTAATATGCGTTTTACGCATGGAAAGGGGAGGAATCATGGCAAAGGGAAAGATCAGCAAGCGTCAGCAAAGCATCTACGACTTCATCTGCTCGTACACCAAAGATCATGGGTATCCGCCTTCGGTGAGGGAGATTGGCTCGGCCGTGGGGCTCGCCTCCCCCTCGACGGTGCACATGCACCTAAAGACACTGGAAGAGAAGGGCTACATCCACCGCGATTCAAAGAAGCCGCGCACCATCGAGGTAGTCGAGGACCTCGGCACCTCCTCCGCGTCTTCGTTGACCAACGTCAGACAAGACCTGGCGTCTAACACCATCTCGCTGCCGCTCGTGGGCCGCGTGGCGGCCGGAGTCCCCGTCCTGGCCGAGCAGAACGTGGAGGAGTTCCTTACGCTCCCCACGAGCATCGTGAGTGACTCCAGCTCGTTTATCCTGCGCGTGCACGGTGCGTCTATGGTCAACGTCGGCATCTACGACGGCGACTACATCGTGGTCAAGGAGCAGCACGACGCCCACGACGGGGAGATCGTCGTCGCGCTCATCGACGACTCCGCCACCGTCAAGACCTTCTACCGCGAGACCGAGCATGTTCGCCTGCAACCCGAAAACGACCTCATGCAACCCATCTACGTAAAGAACCCCACCATCTTGGGTCGGGTAACGGCACTCATCCGTTCCTTCTAGCGCATGTCTCAATCACGGCTCCGTCTTTTTGACGCCATCCGCGGATTCTCGATCGTGTCGATGGTGGCGTTCCACCTTTGCTACGACCTCGTGTACCTTAAGGGCGTCGACCTCGCTTGGTTTCACCCACCACTACAAGACATCTGGCGTGCGAGCATCTCTTGGACGTTTTTGTTCGTGGCAGGATGCATGTGCTGCTTCTCTCGCGACAACCTCAAGCGTGCCGCACGCTACGGCGCCCTAGCCGCGGCCATCTATGTCGTCACCACGGTGGCTTCGGTCGATGCGCCCATAAGCTTCGGCATCATCTTCTGCATGGCCGCATGTACGCTCGTACAGTGGCTTCTCGAACGATGCGGCCAAAAGCCATACGGCCCTCTGGCCGCATGCGTCTGCGCGATCCTGTTCTTGCTGACCCTCAACGTCTCGAGGGGAACCATAGGCCTCGGTCCGGCAACCCTGCGGCTGCCGAGCTCATGGTACGGGACGCCTTGGTTGAGCTGGCTGGGTTTTCCGGGGCCAGGCTTCGTGTCGTCCGACTACTATCCCGTACTCCCCTACGTCTTCATGTACCTCAGCGGAAGCGCCCTTGGCTGGTGGTGGAAGGACCATGGCTTCCCGCCCTTCTTTGACAAGGGCTTCGCACCGCTGGAGGCCGTGGGGAGACATCCCCTCATCGTGTACGTTCTACACCAACCGCTACTCCTGCTGCTCACCGGAACCTTCTGAGTCGCTTCCCAACGCCTCCTGCGCCTCTACCCTATACGGCTCCAGGGTGGAGGCCATGTGCTCGTCCGCCTTGACCGTGGCAAGCAGACCCTGCTGCACATACTGCTCTCGAAGCATCTGGCAACGCTCGTGAAGCATGCGCACGAGCATGCCCTTTTCGTAGGGTATGCAGACCGTCATGGTCACGTCGCCCGCAGATGCTATGGTGGCGACTCTGTATAGGAGCCCGCGAAGACCCCTCTGCTCCAATGCCGAAATGAACTCCGCATCCTTGTCGACGACCAACATCTCCGCCAGCTCCACCTCGGACAGCAGGTCGCACTTGTTGTAGACGACCAGCGTCTCTATGTCCTGTGCGCCGATTTCCTTGAGCACCTCTCGCACGGCAAGGATCTCCTTGGATGCGTTGGGGTCGCTTGCGTCCACGACGAGCAGGATGAGGTCTGCCGCCATCACCTCCGCCAGCGTCGACTTGAAGGCCTCGATCAACATGGTGGGAAGCTTCTGGATAAACCCGACGGTGTCGGTTAGGGTAATCCTGCGCCCCTCCTCGAGCTCGAGCGTGCGCGTGGTGGGATCCAACGTCGCAAAGAGCTCGTCTTGCACGTATGCGTTCGAACCCGTGAGCGCGTTGAGGAGCGTGGACTTTCCCGCATTGGTATAACCCACCAGCGCAACGCGATACACGCCCGAATCCCAACGGGCCTTGCTCTGGACCTCGCGTCTGCGTTCCAGCTGCTCCAGATCGCGCTTGAGGCTCGCGATGCGGTTGCGAACGAGTCGCCTGTCGACCTCGAGCTGGCTTTCTCCCTGGCCAAACCTGCTTCCGATTCCGCCTCGCGTCTGTTCGCGCACAAGATGTCCCCACATGCCGCGCAAGCGGGGCAACAGGTACTGGTTCTGCGCAAGCTGGACTTGGAGCCTACCCTCCTTGGTGGTGGCATGGCGTCCAAAAATGTCGAGGATCAGGGCAGTCCTGTCGATGACCTTGGTCCCCTCCCCCATTATCCGTTCCAGGTTAGCTTGTTGGGACGGCGACAGCTCGTCGTCGAAGACCACGACGTCGATTCCGAGGTCGTGGACCTTGTCGGCGATTTGGGCGGCCTTGCCAGACCCGATGTAGGTCCGGGGCACGGGCTTTGCCAGCCGTTGGATCTCCTGGGACACGACCTCGGCCCCGTCGGTCTCCACAAGCCTCGCAAGCTCCGCAAGCGACTCCTCAACAGGCCAATCCAGTCCTGGGCGATCGATGCCCACCAAAAGAGCCTTCTCGGGCACAAGTGCCGTCGTCTGCATGCGTGCCATGCGCTACCTCGACCTCCAGTCCTCGACTATGCGTTCTACTACCTGCTCCACGTCCTGTTGCGCCATGTCCACGACACGCGCACGACCATCCCTGCGAATCCAAGACAGCTGGCGCTTTGCGTAGCGCCTCGTGTTTCGCTTGACCAATTCCTCGGCCTCCCCAAGCGTACACTGTCCGCGAAGGTACGTCAGCACTTCCTTGTACCCTATTGCCTTGCACGCGGTCGCGCAGTCCTCTATGCCCCGCTCGCGCAGCGACGCGACCTCATCCACAAGCCCCGCGGCAAACATCGCACGCACGCGCTCGTCAATGCGCGCATACAGCACCTCGCGGGGCATGGTCAAGGCCCATATGGCGGCATCGTAATACCGTTCGCGCTTCAAAAGCCCTTTGTGCTGCTCTGCATACGACACGCCCTCGTCGAGCATCTCGAGCGCCCTCACCAGCCTTCTCACGTTATGGGGGTGTATTTCTTGGGCACTTGGCGGATCGCGCCTGGAAAGCAGCGCATGCAGGGCCTCTGGCCCTTGGGTGAGGGCCAGGTCCTCATATGCTCGCCTGCCTTCGCCACCCGTGACCCCATGGGGAAACTCCATCACGTCAATGACGGCATCCAGATAGAGCCCGGTTCCTCCGCAAAGCACCGGTGTCACCGCACGGCTCACGAGGCCGTCGATGCAGCTGCGCGCGTCTCGCTGGAATTGGGCGACCGAATACGGTTCGTCGAAGCCCGCCACGTCCACCATGTGCAACGCGCATGCTCGCTCTTCCTGGGGTATCTTGGCGGTTCCTATGTCCATGCCCCTGTACACCTGCATGGAATCGACTGACACCACCTCGCCGTCGACCATGCCGGCAACACGCTCTGCGACCTCGCTCTTGCCCACGGCGGTGGGACCGACGATGCACAGCACGCGGGTGGCGCTCATCGAGGTTCGCCCACCAAGCAGCCAGACAGATACCAGGTGCGCGCTTCCTGCACCTGCACGTCGACGAGCTTGCCCACGAGCTGCGAGGCATCCATGCCCTGTGGCACGTCAAAGTGAACCGTCTGGTTCTTCTTGCTGTGACCGACCATCACCGCACTCGAACGCTTGGACACGCCCTCCACCAAGACCTCCGCGACTCCACCGAGGTCTTTTTGGTTCGCCTCGTGCGCCAAGGTCGCAACCAGCTCGGCCAGCCGTTCGAAGCGCGCCTGAATGACCTCGCGGGGCGTGTCGTCCGCGATCTTTGCGGCGGGCGTCCCCGGTCGCCTGGAATAGATGAACGTGTAGGCGGCAGAGAACCCGACCTCACGTACGAGCGAGAGCGTGTCCTCGAAGTCCTCTTCGGTCTCTCCGGGAAACCCAACGATTATGTCGGTGGTTAGGGCGAGGTCAGGCATGGCTTCTTTGAGCCGTCGCGCCAAATCGAGGTACTGCTCGCGCGTGTAGCTGCGGTTCATGGCCTTAAGCACGCGCGTCGAGCCGCTCTGTACCGCAAGATGCAGATGCGGCATGACGCAAGGCGTCTGCGCCATGGCCTCTATCACGTCCGTCGACAAGTCCTTGGGATTGGACGAGGTAAACCTCAGGCGCTCTATGTCCGTGTCGCCGACGGCCCTTAGGAGCTCGGCAAAGCGCGGCTGCCCGTACCTGTCGCGACCGTATGAGTTCACGTTTTGGCCAAGCAAGGTGATTTCGCGCGTGCCTTCGCCCACGAGCGACGCGCATTCGGCGACCACGTTTTCAAAGGGACGGCTCGCCTCACGTCCGCGCACGTACGGGACGATGCAGTAGGTGCAAAAGTTGTTGCATCCGGTCATGATGGGCACCCAGGCGTGGAATGCCTGGGCCCGATGAGTCGGCAGATCCGTGGAGAATCCTCGGTCAAGCTCATCCACGTCCACGAGTACGTCGCGCGACCCGTGCTCGAACGCGCGCGCGATGAGGCCCGGCACGGACGCCAGCGCGCTCGTGCCAAAGACCACGTCCGCGTTCGGAATGTTCGTGCGAATGCGATCGCCATCGCGTTGCGCGATGCAGCCACCGATCGCCACCACACGCTGTCCCGAGGGCGCAGGCGGAGCGCTCACCATCGCCGATACCTGACCATACAGGCGCGTGTCCGCATTCTCTCGAACGCAGCACGTCATGAACACGACGATGTCCGCATCTTCCGGTGCACTTACGGGAATGCATCCGCATGAGTCAAGCAACCCCGCGACTCGTTCGGAGTCGTGGAGGTTCATCTGGCAGCCAAACGTCTTGACGTAATAGGTCTTGCCCACAAGAACGGTAGTATGACTCATGGATTAGGATGCCTGTTCCGCGTTGACCATCGTGCTTGGCGTCTGAGAGCCCAGCGCATGCACATATACGGCGATTCGTATGGCTGTACGGCTCGCACCGCCTATCATGATGTCAGAAAACGTCGGAGCGCATGATATGTCGATGCCCGTGGGGATAAGAAAGCCGCGTGCAATGGCTATGGCCTTGATGGCCTGATTCACCGCGCCTGCACCCACGCACTGTATGTTGACTTCCACGCCGTCCTTAACCATACCCGCGATGGCACCTGCCACAGATGCGGGGGATGACTTACTAGACACTTTGAGAAAATCCATGTTTGTTCTCCTAGGCACGCATGCGCCTAATCCATCGTTAGTGCTACTTTCAAAGGCTTTTCAAGATAATACCTATTCTTCCTCCAAAAGAGAAGCAGAAAGAGAAAATATTGCGTCTGAAGGGCGGATTGCCACACTATATGGTATGGACAGCCGCCCGGATAGGCTACTCATCGTCCACAAAGTCAAACGTGACCCGTATGCTTTCCTTCCCGACGCGCAGGCGTGGACGCCCATTGGGGACCACGTAATAGCGCTGCGCCAACCAGGCAAAGTCCTGCTCGAGTCGCTCCAAGAACTCGTCCCGGTCTTCCCTGGAGAGCGACAGCTGCCGACCAGCGTGGCCGGGCTTGCCCGCGACACGCGCCGCAGAAGTCCCCAATAGCTTTGCGCGTACGTTTTTGGGTGCGGCAATCTGTCGCTTTACGATACGATGGGCAGTCCGCTCCGACATCTCGAGACCCAGCGAGCCAGCGATTCCCGCAAGCTCACGCGCGTCGCGCGCGATGACGGCTCGTTGCGCGAGCGGAATGGCGGCCAGGTCGTCCGGATAGACCCATCCAGCATCCACGAGGGGCCGATCCATGCGCGCCCTCATGGCCGCGACCGCCTCGGACGCCGACCCCACGTAGACGTTGCACAGGCCTTCCGCCTCCAACGAGAACTCGACGCATGCCCGCAGGACGTTGCGTGGGCCTCGCACCTCGTAGCCCGAGCCCGTTCGCTCGACGGTTGGCCACGTGGACTGGTCCGCACGCTCCACGATGTCCGACACGTCAAACGTCGTCGTCAGCGCGGTTCCCAACCCAACGTCAGACTGCACCACGCGCGCCTCGACTGCGTTTTGGGCAATGGAATAGAGCGCCATGCCCCTGCCATGCACGCCCCACTTGTCCATGCGCATGGTGTCGAGCTTTGACGTCACGCGCGCGTCAAACACGCGCCGATGCATGTTTTGGGGGATGCCGGCCCCGTCGTCTACCACGCAGACCGTACGAAGGTCTCCCTCTCGCGAGGTGGAGACGAATATGTGGCGCGCACCGGCGTCGCGCGCGTTGCGCAACAACTCGATCACCGCGTCCTCGACGCACCGAATGTCATGCTTGGCCTGACGCCGTTCCGCCTCCGACACGCGCAGACGAACGAATCCGCCACCCAGGCTCTCTTCAACACGAAGTCCGTCTCCCCCTTCGAAGGAGGAGACGAACGTTAGCAAATCGCTTTCCAATGCGTTCCTCACGGACTACTTCGCGATGTCTACCGCTCGAGACTCGCGTATGACGACGACACGCACCTGGCCGGGATATTCCATCTCGTCCTCGATCTGCGTCGCGATGTCGTGTGCAAGCACGATCGCCTGTGCGTCGGAGATCTTGCTCGGTTCCACCATTACGTGCAGCTCACGACCGGCCTGCATGGCATAGGTGCGCTCCACGCCGTCATGCGCGTTCGAGATCTCCTCGAGCTTCTCCAGACGCTTGATGTAGGCTTCGGCAGACTCCCTGCGCGCCCCCGGGCGGGCAGCCGATATGGCGTCAGCGGCCTGCACGAGCACGTCGAGCACGGTATAGGGCTCTACGTCCGCATGGTGCGCCTCGATGGCGTGCACGATGCTAGGACGCTCGCCGTAGCGACGCGCAAGGTCGGCGCCGAGCACGGCATGTGGACCATCGACCTCATGGTCGATCGCCTTGCCTAGGTCATGCAGCAGGCCAGCTCGCTTGGCCGGGGCGGCGTCGAGGCCAAGCTCGGAAGCCATGATGCCGCACAGGGTAGACACCTGAGCCGAGTGCTGCAGCACGTTTTGGCCAAACGACGTGCGATAGCGCAGCGCACCGAGCGTCTTTATGAGCTCGGGATGGAGGTCGTGGATGCCCGCGTCGAAGGCTGCCTGCTCGCCAGCCTCTTGGATGCGCTCGTTGACCAGGCGCTCAGCCTTGTGATACATCTCCTCGATGCGTGCAGGATGAATGCGGCCGTCGGCAATGAGGTTCTCCAGGGTCACGCGCGCCGTCTCGCGGCGAACGGGGTTGAAGCTCGACAGAATGACCGTCTCGGGCGTGTCGTCAATGACCAGCGTTACGCCCGTGACTTGCTCAAACGTGCGGATGTTGCGACCCTCGCGGCCGATGATGCGTCCCTTGAGGTCGTCCGAGGGTATATGCACGGACGTAACGGTGATCTCTCCGGCCTGGTCTGCGGCACAGCGCTGAATCGCCGTCGACACGATCTCTCGTGCCGTCTTGTCTGCCTGCGCGCGTATGCGCTGCTCGGACTCGCGAAGGATCTGCGCCTCGTCGCGAACGGTCTCGGCGCGAACTCGATCCAAGATCTCCTTGTGCGCGTCTTCGCGCGTGAGGGCAGATATGCGCTCGAGCTCTGCCTCTTGTGCGGCATACAGCCCCTCGATCTCGTTGCGGCGACGATCGACTGAGCTCTGCATGCTCGATATCTGGCTCTCGCGCTTGTCGAGCGCCTCGTTGCGCTTGTCGAGGGACTCCTCGCGCTGCAGAATGCGATTCTCCATACGCTGGATCTCGCCCTTGCGGCGCTTCTCTTCCGCCTCGGACTCTTGGCGCAACTGAAGGATCTCTTCCTTGGCTTCGAGAAGGGCGGTCTTGCGTGCGGTCTCGGCGGCGGTCTTCGCCTCGCTCGTAATGCGATCGGCCTCCATGCGAGCGGCCTCGACCTTTTGCGTGGCTTCCATCACGCTCTCGTTGTTCTTGCCTGTGGCAAAGAAGTAGACCGCAGCCCCTCCCGCTACAAGCCCCAAAATAATACCAATAATGATTTGTACCATGGCGGCTCCTTCAACATTCTGAGTTAAGGTTCAGGAGACTATACGCACAAGCGCATAGAACCCGCCATCCGAGGCCCTTCACGGCCACTCTGCAGAGCGAATCTGCTCATTGTTTACAAAAACCACAAAAACAAAAACGTTGCTGCCGAAAGCGGCAGTGGATGCTCAAATGACAAAAAACATCCTAAAGACGAAACCATCGCCTGTCAAACGACACGGAACGAGTGCTGACCAAATTCAAAAAAAACGCAAGTGATGGGGTTGTCGGCGACGTATCAGCACGACATGCTGTCCTTGGCCGCTTGCGTGGCAACGCCGTACGAGAAGCCTCTTCCCATGAGGAATCGAACGAGTTTCGCATAGGCATTGGGCTCTCGCACCGTCTTTTTTGAGGCGACGTTTCGCGCTCGCTCCAGCTCGTCGTCTGGGTCGAGATACTCGTACGGCCACCCGCTCAGATCGCTCACCTGCACGCCACGGTTCGATAGTTCACGCCGTATTCGTTCCATGCCCCAGCCCGCAGCCACCTTGGATCTGACGAAGGCATCCGCGTAACGCGCGTTGCTCACGAGTCCGCAGGCAACGCCGCGTTGTACGGTCTCGTGTGCGAGCGCATGGTCGAACCCCGCATGGACGAGCTTGCGCACACATTCCCTTTCGGCATAATCCCTACGGTCGAACAACTTGACCAGCTGCTCCCAAGCCACCGCGCGGTTGCACGACGCAACGAGCGTCAACAGCTCGTCCTTGCACGAGACGTGCGCCGTACCCTTTTGTTTTTGGCTCGCGAGGCGTCGCCCGACCGCGGCGGGCACTTCGATGAACTCCGATTCCCCGTCTTGCGTCGTCACGTGGATCGAGGCACAGGGGAGCGGCGCGCCCGTGCGGGCGCGCCGCCTGTCCGCCTGATATACCTCCCAGGCAAAGCCGTCCTTCATACAGCCCACGTCAGGGTGCTTCTACTCTTGAGTGGCTTCGTCCGCGTAGGGGTCGAAGTCGGGTTCGCCCACACGCTCGTCGCCCAGTTCGAGACCGCACGAAACGCGCACCTTGTGTTCGATCTCGTCTCGAAGGTCGGGGTTTTGGACCAGGAATTCCTTCGCGGCCTCCCTTCCCTGACCAAGGCGCTCGGTCTGATAGGTAAACCAGGAACCCGACTTGTCGACGATGTCGTGCTCCACGGCCATGTCCAGGATCGAGCCCTCCTTGGAGATGCCAGTGCCGTACATGATGTCGAACTCCGCCTGCTTGAACGGGGACGCGACCTTGTTCTTTACGACCTTTACACGTACGCGCGACCCTACGATGTCGCCATCCTTCTTGATGCTGTCGATGCGACGGATGTCCATGCGCACGGAGGCGAAGAACTTGAGCGCCCGACCGCCCGGGGTCGTTTCGGGGTTGCCAAACATCACGCCGATCTTCTCGCGCAGCTGGTTGATGAATATGCACGTGGTGTTTGACTTCGAGAGCGAGCCCGCGAGCTTGCGGAGCGCCTGGCTCATGAGCCGTGCCTGCAGGCCAACCGTCGTGTCGCCGATCTCGCCCTCAATCTCTGCCCGAGGCACCAAGGCGGGAACGGAGTCGATGACCACCACGTCGATTGCACCAGAACGCACGAGCATGTCGCAGATCTCGAGCGCCTGCTCTCCCGTGTCGGGCTGGGATATGAGGACTTCGTCGATGTCGACCCCAATGCGAGCCGCATATCCTGGGTCGAGCGCATGCTCCGCGTCGATGAACGCCACGACGCCGCCGAGCGCCTGGGCTTCCGCCAGGATCTCCAATGACAACGTGGTCTTTCCTGAGGACTCGGGGCCAAAGATCTCGATGATCCTGCCGCGAGGCACGCCGCCTATGCCCAGGGCAGCGTCAAGCGCGATGGAACCCGTGGGAATCGCCTCGACCTCGAGCTCTGGTCCACCGTCGCCAAACCTCATGATGGTCCCCTTGCCAAAGCGCTTCTCTATGTCCTTGGTGGTGGACTCTATTACCTTGTCACGTTCCTCGCCGTACGTACGGGGCTTGATCTCTTTTGAGACGTTCTTGGTTCGAGCCATGTTATCCTCCTTGTAGTCCATAGCATCATACAACGAAACAATTGTTCGTTGCAAGCATCTTTTGCAATTCTACCAAGGACGTTTGGGGCCAATTTGGCAGCCAATGCGCACCAATTTTGCACCCGTTTTTGCCAACGAGCTCATCTTGGGGTATTGACGTGCGCATATAAACAAAACATTGAAACTAAACCGTGGCGCGAAGAATTTTTGGCCACCCCCGTTTTTTTACTCTAACCCTGGAATGCGTCCGCGAGTTCCTCCAACACGAGCGACAAGGCCTCGTCGACGGCCTGTTCACGAACCTGAGTACGACTCCCCGCAAAGACGCAGCGCTTAGAGCGCACGCCCCTCGTCGATGCGATGCCAAACCACACGGTGCCGACCGGCTTTCCGGGCTCTGCGCCGCTCGGACCGGCAATGCCTGTGGTGGATACGGCGATGTCACATCCCAGTACGCGCCGCGCCCCCCGGCTCATGGCCTGCGCGCATTCGGAAGAGACCACGCCGATTCCTGGGCCTTGCGTAATGCTGTTCGGGACGCCCAGCACGTCCTCCTTTACCGGTACGGCATAGCTCACGATGCCGCCGCGCACGACGGCAGAGGACCCCGGAACGTCCGTGAGCGCCGCACAGACCAGCCCGCCCGTGCAAGACTCCGCGGTACCGACCGTCACTCCCGCCTCGCTTGCGCGCGTGATGAGGTCATGCAACAACGCATCTCTTTGCGCGTCATCCATACCTCGCTACCCCCTCGATCCCTTGGCCACGTACGGCCAGCACTTTACGAAATAGTCGACGCCCGACCAAGCCGTAAGTATCACCGCAACCCAGACGAGCACGTCGAAAAAAGTCCTGAGGCCTGCCTCAAGCGAAGACGGGGGAAGCACGCGGCACAGCAGCAGCCCGCATATGGCGACCATGGTCACGGCGGTCTTCCATTTTCCCAGATTTGAGGCCGCGACCACCACGCCCTCGTTGGCGACGACCATGCGTAGCCCGCTCACCAAGAACTCGCGCGCCACGATTATGAGCAACACCCACGAGCTCGCCATGCCGACCTCAAGCAGGTAGGCAAAGGCCACCACGACCGCAAGCTTGTCGGCTATGGGGTCAAGGAACTTCCCAAACGTGGTCACCTCGCCCCTGCTGCGGGCAAGGTATCCATCGAGCTTGTCGGTAAGGGAGATGAACGCATACCCCAAAAACACGACGAGCGCGCTCAAAGAGAACCCGTCTGTCGACGTCGGCGCCGAGCCCTCCGCGACGAAGAGCCATATGGGTACGAGTGCGATGCGAAGCACGGTGATGACGTTTGCCGGCGTCCATAGGCCCGAGCGTGCCCCTACGCTACTTTTGACCATGCGATTTTCTCCCCCATCAGTCGTCCTGAACAACGCCTACCAGCTCGTAGCAGAACGAATCGACCAAACGACACCTAACCATATCGCCCACCGTCGCCTCGCCAGATTCGATGTGCACCGCTCCGTCGCAGTCTGGCGCCTGGAACCAGGCATGTCCGACAAGCTCGACTCCCTCGTCCGACTCTTCCACGCCATCGTTAATGACGTCCACGACCTCGCCCACATGACGTGCGGTCGAATCGAACCCCAGCTGTTCGGCGACGTCAAGCAAGCGTTGTGCGCGCTCGATCTTCTCTTCCTCATCCACTTGGTCGGGAAGACGCGATGCCGCCGTGCCGTCCTCGCGCGAGTACGCAAACACGGACGTGTAGTCAAACGCGACCTCCTGCACGAACTCGACGAGCTCGTCTGCCTGCTGCTCGGTCTCGCCGGGAAAGCCGACCATTCCCGTGGATCGCAGCACCATGCCAGGAATCTCGCTTCGCAAGTGGTCGAACAGCTCCTTGAGCTCGCGTGCCGAGCCAGAGCGGCCCATGCGTGCAAGCACCTGCTCGTTGCAATGCTGGATGGGGATGTCTATGTAGGGAAGCACCTCGGGAATGTCGCGCATAGCCGCGACCAGACGCTCCGTCATGCCCTCGGGCTGCAGGTAGAGCACCCGCACCCAACCGCCATAGGGCCTCACCTCCTTGGCGACCACCTCGAGCAGCCACGCAAGGTCCACGTCTTCTGGCAGGTCGAGTCCCCACACGCCGGTGTCCTGGCCTATGAGCACGATCTCGCGCACGCCTCCCTGCATGAGGGAGCGCACCTCGTCGACGATGTCTTTTGGCAAACGCGACCAATACGGTCCGCGAATCATGGGTATGGCGCAAAACGTGCAGAAGCGGTCGCACCCATCCGAAATCTTTACGTAGGCCGAGGTCCCCTCTATCGTGCGCAGCGCTTCGGTGCCGGCCGTGCCGACCGGAAGCTCGCCCCTGCCAAGAACCGAAGCCACCACGCCTACGATCCCGTCCTCGTCGTCTGTGCGGACGAACGCCGCGACCTCGGGCAGCTCGTCCTTGAGCTCGTCCCCGTATCGGGAGGGGACGCACCCGCACATGACGATGGGCACGTTGCGCACGCCCTGGCGGGCTTCCTCCGCAAGCTGGAGCGTGACCTCGATGGACTCCTGCGTGGCCGCCGTAAGAAATGAGCAGGTGTTGACGATGGCCACGTCGGCATCATCGACATCCGCGCATTCCGTGATGCCCGCCCTGAGCAGCAGCGCACGCATGCGATCAGTGTCAACCTCGTTCTTGGCGCACCCCAACGTGACGAACACGCACGTCGCGCCATCT
>JAGCBF010000352.1 GCA_017652285.1 Atopobiaceae bacterium | reverse complement strand
TGGAGTGCAGCAGGCCCTGCGTGTACTTGTGCCGCGGATTCCTGTACAGCTCCTTCACCGGCGCGCTCTCCACGATCTGGCCGCAGTACATCACGTTGACGCGGTCGCACATCTGGGCCACGACGCCCAGGTCGTGCGTGATCATGATGATGGCCATGCCCAGCTCCTGCTGGAGCTGCTGCATGAGCTCGAGGATCTGCGCCTGGATGGTGACGTCCAGAGCCGTGGTCGGCTCGTCAGCGATAAGGATGTCGGGCTCGCACGCAAGCGCCATGGCGATCATGACGCGCTGGCGCATGCCGCCGCTGAACTCATGCGGATACTGCTTCATGCGCTTCTCGGGCTCGTTTACGTTGACGAGCGTGAGCATCTCCACCGCGCGGTCCCACGCCTGCTGCTTGTTGCGATCCGTATGGAGCAGAATCGCCTCCATGAGCTGATGACCGATGGTATAGGTTGGATTGAGCGAGGTCATGGGGTCCTGGAAAATGATGGAAATCTTGTTGCCGCGAATGTCGCGCATGACCTTCTCGCCGGCCCCAACGAGCTCCTGCCCGTCAAACTTGATGGATCCGCCGACGATCTTGCCTGCGGGGGCCAAGATCTGCATGATCGAATACACCGTGACTGACTTGCCAGATCCCGACTCGCCCACGATTCCCAGTACCTTGCCACGATCCAAGTCGAAGGAAACGCCGTTGACGGCCTTGACCTCACCGGCGTCGGTGAAGAACGACGTATGCAGGTCGCGTACTTCCAAAAGTGCCATGGTGTCTCCTTTCTACTGGTTGAGCTTGGGATCGAACGCGTCACGCAGGCCGTCGCCGAACAGGTTGAGGCCGAGCACGATGAGCGAAATGACGATTGCGGGGATCACAAGGCGATACGGATAGCTGGTGATACCGTTGAGCGCCTCGGACGCAAGGCTGCCGAGCGAGGGCATGGGGGCATTGACGCCCAGGCCCAAGAAGGACAGGAAGCTCTCCGTAAAGATTGCGGAGGGAATCTGCAAGGCAGTGGAGATGATGATGACCGAAATGCAGTTGGGGATGAGGTGCTTCTTGATGATCCACCCCGCCTTGGCGCCGGTCGCCTCTGCCGCCAACACGTATTCCTGCTCCCTGAGCGACAGGATCTGGCCGCGGATCAGGCGTGCCATTGAGCACCAGTACAGGAGCGCGAAGATGATGAACAGCGAGATGATGTTGGAGCCTATGGCTTGGAGGACCGTACCCTCCAAGGCGCTGCCGAGCGTTTCTCGCATGACCGACGCCAGAAGGATGACCATGAGCATGTCGGGCAGGGAGTAGATGACGTCGACGATACGCATGATGATCATGTCGACACGCCCGCCCATGAAGCCGGCGATCGAACCTAGGGTCATGCCCACGACCAACACGATGATGGATGCGAAGAAGCCAACCGCGAGCGAGATGCGCGTTCCGTACACGATGCGGATGAAGTAGTCGCGGCCGTGGTCATCCGTGCCAAAGATGTGCGGGAAGACCGATTCCCCGCGGCTCATGGCTGCATGCTCCGTGGAGGAGTACTCCATGGGCCCCAGGTTGTTGAACGACGGGTCCACGGGATGCCCGGGCTGGACGCCTAGCTGCGTTTGATACGAGTAGGGCCACACCATGGGCAGGATGATGGACGAAAGCGTGATGAGAATGATGACGATCATGCTCACGAAGGCGACCTTGTTCTTAAAGAGACGCCGGCACCCGTCCTTAAAGAACGTCGAGGACGGACGCATCTGCACCATGTACGCCTTCTCCTCCTCCGTTGCGGGAAGGAAGTCGTCCATGTTGACTTGCAGGCTCAAGGGGTTCTTATCCATGATCTACACCTCCTATTCCAGCGTAATGCGCGGATCGACGATCTTGTACATGATGTCGGACACCAAGTTCATGACCACGATCAGCGTGGCGAGGACGATGGTGGTGCCCATGATGAGCGTGTAGTCACGGCCAGTTATCGAGTTAACAAAGTAGCGACCGATGCCCGGCACGGCAAAGATCTGCTCGACGACGAGCGAGCCGGTAACGATGTAGGCGAGCTCCGGTCCAAAGTAGGTGATGACCGGGATGAGCGAGTTCTTGAGCGCATGGTGAACGATGACGTTGCGTTCGGACACGCCTTTGGCCTTGGCGGTGCGAATGTAGTCCTGGCCGAGCACGTCCAACATGGACGAACGCGTAAGACGCGTGATGTAGCTCATGGGGTACAACGCCAAGGTAATGACGGGAAGAATCAGGCCACCCTGCGAGGCACCGTTTGCCGGCAGCCAGCCCAACGTGGTGCAGAACAAAATGAGAAGCAGCGATCCCATGATAAAGCTCGGCATGGACACGAACGCGGTGGTCATGACCATGATGATGCGGTCGAAGATGGTGTTTCTTCGCAAGGCCGCTATGGCACCAAATACAATGCCAAAGACCGTCGCAATGATGAGCGCGATGATGCCGATTCTGGCGGAGGTCTTCATGCCGTCTAGGATGATGTCGGTGACCATACGTCCACGTTGCTTGATGGAGGGCCCAAAATTGCCCTGGATCGCGTCGGCAAGATATGTGGTGTACTGCTCAAACAGGGGTTTGTCTAGGCCATATTTAGCGTTCAGCGCTGCCTGCGCCTCCGCCGAGATGGCTTTTTCTCGCGTGAATGGGCCGCCTGGCACGGCGTGCATGACGAAAAACGTAATGGTAATGACGGCCCACAGGGTGAACACCGCCATCACTATTCGTTTGAGTATATACGACACGGTTTTAGAATCCATAGGGCCACCTTAGGTCGACTACAGGTATACGCCTTTATTATACGTGCCAAACCATACGATACCAGCGCTCAAAAAGTTTCATTGTTGTTAAACGATATGTTTTTCGATAGAAAACGCCCCTGTTTGTACGAGAGCGCAAGCAGGGGCGTAGGTAACACTAGGTATTTGTTGATGGAAGTCGTTAGGCTGTGTCAACTTGCCTTACACGCCGCCAATGGTCCCGACAGGGAACGTAAGGGCCATCACGCAAACGCAGATGCCAAAAATCACGGCAAAGACTACCGTAAGGCGATCGAGGTTTTTCTCCCAGATGCCAGAGCCGGCAGTCGCGTTGTACATGGAAGCCGCAATCATGTCCGACACGCCCGTGCCTTTGCCCGAGTGCATGAGCACGAGAATAACGGTAAGAATCGCCGAGATGGACATGATGATAAGCATTGCGATGTTAAGAGGACTCACGTTAGTACTCCTTGTGTTGCTGTTCACATAGCGAATTGCTAGTCTAGCACAAACATTCCATGATTCCTAGTAGTTTTTTGGCCGATTGGGGCTAGGCCCCTTTCGGCCACTTTGGAGCCACTTTGCTGGCCAGTCGCATGGTTTCCCTCCTAGCCAGTCAGCTCCATGTGGCGACTCACAGATCCACCTCGTCCCATTGCGGAGATGCCGGAATGGTTCTTATCCGTGGATTGAGCGCGGCAAGTATGGCGCCCGTGCCTGCGAGGCCCATCATGCATGCGATGAACCCCGAAAAACCGATGCGCGGGAGCATTTCTCCCGCAAAGGCGCCGGATAGGCTGCCGATGAGCATGATCGACGTCATGATTGCCGCGCGCGTCCTGCCTTGTTTGGTCACCGGCGTCTTGGAAAAAACGAAGCCGTTGACCAACGCGCTAAAGAGCGGCATAGGCAGGCTCGCCAAAAACGTTGATAACAGCATGAAGCCGTATTCGCTGGAAACGGCCATGGGCACGTATGCCAACGACATAAGCCCAAGCGTCATCACCACGCCTTTGCCAACCGGCACGCTGTTACAGAGCCTGGCAGACAACAGCGACCCCACTATGGTACCCAGCGCCGTACCCACGTTTGCCAAGCTGATAAGCAGCGGCGCTATGCCACGCTCGACCAGATTGAGATTCACTGCCTGATGTACGGCAAAGATTCCAAACTGTACGATGCCTATGATCAGTACCGCATGAACGATGGTTTTGCTCGATAGAACCCACTTCCAGCCATCCACCGTGTCCGCGACAAACGACGAGTCCTTGGTCTTGGAACGCTGCTGTGCCTCATCGTCGGGCAGACGCAGGAACAGCGCGCAGATAAACGCAAGCGCGTCGAACAGGGCGCTGGCAAAAAAGGGAAAGGCCTTGGACAGCCCAAAGAGCGCTGCGCCAAGAGGCGAACCGGCCGTGTTGACCGCCGCGTCCCTGCCTTGGTTGACGCTCTCTGCCTCGGCGTATCGCTTTGGCCCGACCACCCGGATGAGCGCCGCATTAGTCGTGCCGCCCAAAAAGCCAAAGACGGAGGACGAGCAAAGGCACAGCGTGGCGAACCAGGCAAACGTAAGATGACCGGTCACGAACAGCGTGCCCATGGTAAGCCAGAGCAGCGCACACACGCCCGCCTGCACCAAGATCAGCGTGCGATGATCGTGTCGGTCGATAAACGTGCCTCCGGTGATCTGCGTGATGGCGCTTACGACGCCGCGCGCCGTGGCAAACCAACCCGCCACGGTGACCGACCCCGAGAGCTCGTAGGCCATGACCGAGATGACAATCCAGTGCACGGCAGAGCCAGCCAGCAAGAACGTGTCCGCGCCAAACCATGCAGGGTAATTGGGTATGCGAAAGAGCGATTTCTTTTCCATAGCGTTAACGTACCATACACTCGTCACAATACCCGTATCGTCTTGTTTCATATATGGCCGCCTGCGCTAGGCGCGTTTTGGCCGATTGGGGCTAGGCCCCTTTCGGCCACTTTTTCGCATAGAGCGCAAGGTACGTGGGAATGTTCATTTCGTGCAAGCGCCCTTCTCCGTTGGTGTCCTCGTACATGTCCACCACCGTGAGTCCTGCGCGCAGGATGCCGCCAAGCGTTTGCGTGAGGTCGTGGCCAAACTGCATGCCACAGTCTTCCGCCTCCAAAAACGCACGAGCCTTTGGCTGCTCGAAGGGATCAAACGGATGCGGCCATACAATATGCTCTTCCGCTTCGTCAACGATAAAGTTTATGACCGTATCGAAGCCCGTAAGAAGCGCACCGCCGGGCTTGAGAACGCGTGCGATTTCTGTCCACAGCGTATCGAGCTCGCGAACGTAGCAGATGGACACAGGATTGAAGACCAGGTCAAAAGAGTTGTCCTCAAACGGCAGCGGTAGCGTCATGTCTGCACGGACAAGGTCTATATCGTAGCCTTCGCGTTCCGCCACCAGCCGCTCGGCTTCGAGCTGCGCCGGCGTGTAATCGAGGATGGTCACCTGTGCCCCGGCAGCCACAAAAACCGGGCCCTGCTGTCCCCCGCCGCTCGCCAGACCCAGCACGCTTTTGCCGCGTAAGTCACCAAACCACGAGTGAGGAACCACCTTGGTGGGCGTCAGCCGAACGTCCCACTCCCCTGCCTTTGCTCGCTCGTACGCATCGTGTTCGATGGGCTTACCCCATTCCCACCCTTCGTCTATCCAGCGAGTAATCGTTCGCACGTTGATGTCTTGGTACTTCTCGCTCATTCGCTCCACCACTTTTTTCGCATATTTGGCCGATTGGGGCTAGGCCCCTTTCGGCCACCCGCCCGTTGACCCGAGCAGCCCGCCCGCTAGCCTAGGCGCCTTTCGGTTTCTCGTAACTCGCCAACGCCTCTTTTTCTAGCAATTGTACAAACGATGCCTTTCCATTCCAATATGCTTGCGGGTCATATGGATACCGTTGAGCCAACTCCTGCTTGAGCTTGCCGTAGTCTTCGGCGGCCTTTTGGTTGTGCAGTAGATACTCACGCACGGCAAGATGCCTGGATATGTTTTGGTAGTCATCGCAGACAAACACATGCACATGGGCAACCTCATGCGGCCCGTCACGCTTGACCAGATACCTTCTCCCCGGCATACCATATTCGCCCAGCCATTCAAGACCGGCATCTTGCAGCACCTGCCGCTTGGCATCGAACGCTGGCAAGCTACGAACCGTCACCATAACATCGATAGTCGGCTTGGCAGCAAGTCCTTGGACCGCCGTGCTCCCAATATGATAAACATCTTTACATTCATCACCCAAGGCCTGCCGCAAGACCTGCTGGTATTTCTCAAACTGGTCGGGCCAACCTGCGTCGTAAGGCACTATGACGATTCTTCGAATGCTGAGCTTATCTGCCTCGTCTTGACGTGCGGACAAGTACTTTTTTGCGGCAGATGCCAGGCGTGTGACGCTTCGCACGCCAATTCCGCACAGGCGAGCAACCTGCTCATTGCTTGCGCCAAACGTTTTGAGGAGAAGCACAATGCGCGCTCGGTCATCTTTTCTTGCCGTTTGCACGTGCGACAACACCGCGTCATCCAATCCCATCTCGGTCTTTAGTCTTCGTAAGAGCTCCTCGTCCGTCCGTTCGCCGCCCGGACCCTTTATCCTCGCGACGTATGCCAAATTGAGCGCCTCTTCGAAAAACGCCTCTTTGCCCCCGCAAATACCCAGCACGACCTCTACGTTGGCAAGCTCTGGCTCAAGTGCGTATTCCTTGTAGCTGCTCCATTCATACTCATCCACGTCGCAGATCTGCGCACGCACTGGGTTGAGGTGTATGTATCGCACTGTGTTGACGAGCTGGGCATCGGATTCTATGGGAATGCTACGGAAGGGACATTGGAACACGTGCCCCACACGGTCTTCGTTGCGATTGAAGAACGTGGCGTAAGCCGTCGTAATATGATGAACTGCATCCGAAAGATCCACGCCATAGGCATCAAGTATTATATGGACGTGATTGTCCATCAGACACCATGCGATTATCCTAAACCCCAGCTCATCCCTGTAATGCTTTAGAATATCCAAGAACTTTTGGCGATGCTCATCGCATTCGAAGATGATTGCTTTGGCATTTCCACGCATCGTTACGTGATAAAAGCCTGATGCAGATACGGCCCGCGGTTGATGGGGCATGGCGACCTTCTTTCGTTGTGGGGAGTTTTTGAATTATTCCCCGTCGGGCGGTCTCTCATACCCTCGATCAAAAAGTGGCCGAAAGGGGCCTAGCCCCAATCGGCCAAAAAGGCCCCAATCGGCCAAAATGGCCCAGCCAGGCAGTCGGCCCGGACAGCCGGGCAGCCGGCCCAGCTGGCCAAAAAAAGGCCCGAGCCGAAGCCCGGGCCTTGTCGCACACAAGTGTGACGTCTTTACGCCATGGCGGAACGAACCATGTCGGCAAAGCCGTCGGCCTTGAGCGAAGCGCCACCCACGAGGGCGCCATCGACGTCTTCCTTCTCCAGGAAGCCGGCGATGTTGCTGGGGTTGGCGGAGCCGCCGTACAGCACGCGGATGCCAGCAGCCGTCTCCTCGCCAAAGATCTCGACCAGGGTCTTGCGGATTGCGCCGCAGACTTCCTGAGCGTCGTCGGCGGTAGCGGTCTTGCCGGTGCCGATGGCCCAAATGGGCTCGTAGGCGATGACGTACTTGGAAGGATCGGTGATCTCCAGACCAGCGGTGTCCTTCTTGATCTGGTCAACGACGAACTCTACGTGCGTGCCGGCCTCGCGAATCTCCAGGGACTCGCCGCAGCAAGAGATGGGGACGATGCCGTGAGCCATGAGGGCCTTGGCCTTCTTGTTGATGTCCTCGTCAGTCTCGCCAAAGTAGTCACGACGCTCGGAGTGACCGATGATGCAGTGCGTGGCGCCAATGGCCTCGAGCATGTTAGGAGCGGTCTCGCCAGTGTAGGCGCCGGCCTCTTCCCAGTACACGTTCTGGGCAGACAGCGCGAAGGGGGCCTTCTCCTGCTCGATGACCTCGGCAACGCCCTTGAGGTCGACTGCCGGCGGAGCAACAACGACGTCGACGTCGCCCGTGCCGTCCTTCAGCTCGGCTGCAAGCCCGGTAGCGAGCTCAACGGCCTCGGAGAAGGTCTTGTTCATCTTCCAGTTACCCGCGATCATCCTTTTACGCATCGAGAAGCGCCTCCACTCCAGGAAGAGCCTTGCCCTCGACGAGCTCCATGGAAGCGCCACCACCGGTGGAGATCCAGCTCATCTTGTCGGCCAGGCCAAACTTATTGATTGCTGCGACGGAGTCGCCACCGCCGATGATTGACGTGCAGTCGGAGTCCGCGATGGCGCGGGCCACGGCCTCGGTACCCTTGGCGAACTGCTCGATCTCGAAGACGCCCATGGGGCCATTCCAGAACACGGTGGCAGCCTTGGTGACCGCGTCGCAGTACAGCTCGGTGGTCTTGGGGCCGATGTCCATGCCCATCATGTCCTCAGGAATCTTGTCGGAGTCGAAGACAACGCCCTCTGCATCCTCGCCAAAGTGATCGGCGCAGACGTTGTCGATGGGGAGCAGGATCTTGCAGCCCTTCTCCTCTGCCTTCTTGAGCATCTCGCCAGCGCGCTCGATCCAGTCGGGCTCCTGCAGGGACTTGCCCACCTCGTAGCCCTTGGCCAGGAAGAACGTGTAGGCCATGCCGCCGCCGATGATCAGGGTGTCGGCGGAGTCGATGAGGTGATCCAGAACACCGATCTTGGAGGAAACCTTGGAGCCACCCACGACTGCCACGAACGGACGCTCGGGCTCGGCAAAGATGCCGGTCAGGGTGTCAACTTCCTTCTCAAGCAGGAAGCCGGCGACTGCCGGGATGAACTCGGCGGCGCCCACGACGGAGCCCTGTGCACGGTGAGCGGTGCCAAAGGCGTCGAGCACGAAGATGTCGGCGTAGGAAGCGAACTTCTTGGCGACCTCGGGGGCGTTCTTCTTCTCGGCCTTGAGGAAGCGGACGTTCTCGAGCACCAGGATGTCGCCCGGCTTGACGTCGGCGCAGGCCTCCGCGGCCTCGTCATCATAGGTGTGCTCGATGAACTTTACGTCATAGCCGGTGAGCTCGGCGAGCTTCTCGGCGGCAGGACGCAGGGACAGCTCAGGCTCGAAGCCGTCGCCCTTGGGACGACCAAGGTGGCTCATCAGGATGATGCCAGCGTTGTGCTCCTTGAGGTACTGGATGGTCGGGATTGCCGCGCGGACACGGGTGTCGTCGGTTACGACGCCGTCCTTCAGGGGCACGTTGAAGTCGACGCGCATGAGGATGCGCTTACCGTCGACGTCGATGTCCCGCACGGTCTTCTTGGTAAAGGCCATGGGAATCACTCCTTAGATCGAAAACCTAACTTACACGAACAAAAGAAAAGGGCGCGGCGCGGCCCGAGAGCTGCAACCGCGCCCCAGTTCCCTGAGGAGAACGTACTAGGCGACGAACTTCTCGAAGTACTTGATGGTGCGGACCATCTGGGAGGTGTAGGAGTTCTCGTTGTCGTACCAAGAAACGACCTGGACGAGATACTTGCCATCGGACAGCGGCATAACGCGCGTCTGGGTGGCGTCGAAGATCGAGCCATGGGTCTCGCCGACGATGTCGGAGGAGACGATCTCGTCCTCATTGTAAGCGAAGGTCTCGGAGATGGTGGCAGCGTAGGCCTTCATAGCGGCGTTGATGCCCTCAGCGGTGACGTTCTCACCAGAGCACACGGCGTACAGAATGGTGGTCGAGCCGGTCGGGGTCGGGACGCGCTGGGCGGAGCCGTCGAGCTTGCCAGCGAGCTCGGGGAGGACCAGGCCGATGGCCTTGGCAGCACCGGTGCTGTTCGGAACGATGTTGACAGCGCCAGCGCGAGCACGGCGGAGGTCACCCTTGCGCTGCGGGCCGTCGAGGATCATCTGGTCGC
>JAGCBF010000351.1 GCA_017652285.1 Atopobiaceae bacterium | reverse complement strand
GGCACGGGCTTTAGCTTTGCCAACATGAATGCCGACGAAATGGCTGGCTGCCTGCTTAACGCCTGCGAGGTCTTTTGGACCAACCAGGATGCGTGGAAGCGCTTGCAGCAGCAGGCGATGGCGGAGGACTTTAGCTGGCGTCGTGCGGCCGAGGATTACCTGGACCTGTACCATCCGCTTCATCCGGATGTGGTGCGCTACAACAAGCGTCGCGACTAGCCTTTAGCGGATAAGAGCTATGCGGGGGTGCGTCTCGTGCGAGGCGCACCCCCTTTTTTGTACCGCAGACCCCTTTCGGCCACCCAACCGTTGTGTAACAGGCAGCTGCATATGCATGTACTACAAACCCACGGTATTGTATTACACAAGAGCGTAGTACCGTCATATATATGCATCGTAATACGTGTAATACAAGGTAAGCAAAAAAGTCCATTTGTATCGGTCTAAAGTCATTTGCAGGGTTTTTTAAGCCGTTCGCGACTCTCAACAAAAAGCGATTTGCAAACGCCTTAAGTAGAGCTAAGATACGTGTTTATTATAGGGTAGATTGCGTGAATTCTACGCAGCCTAGTTAGTAGCGGTGTCGGTACAAGAAAAGGGGACAAGATGAACAGGGGATCGACATTCTGGCGAAAACACCTGTCGCTTTCGCGTGCAATGAGCACATTGCTCAGCGTAAGCATGGTGTTGAGCCTTCTGCCGTCTCAGGGAGTCGCAGAGGCGCGTCGCGAAATATTAGACGCCACCTCTCCTGAGCAGGTAGAGAGCACGGAAGCCGTTGCAGACGATTCTTCCGGTGATGATGCCACTGCAGAAGAGGTGGATGAGTCGTCTGGCGACGCAAAGGAGGAGGCGGAGCCTGCCAACGCGGACGAAGCCACGACGGACGACCCAGCGGATGAACCAAAGGCGGACGCGAACGACGAGGCAGAGGCTACCGAGTCTGAAGCAAACCCTGAGGAGACTGCGCCCGCCGAGGAAGAGCCTGCTCCGGCAGAAGAAGAGGCTACCCCGCAAGAGGAGGAGCCCCAGCCCGAGCCAGAGATTGCCACGAGCAACAGGCTCGGAGACTTTATTACTAGTGCAAGGCTCGAAGGCGCCGATCAACAGGACGGCGCGTTTGTGGTTAACGAGGGCGAGGACGTTGCCGTTCGGCTGACTTTTGCCGAAAGGGGCGACCTACAGTTTGCCGAGGCTGGCGAGCTCGTGTTTGACCTCCCCGCAAGCTTCACCGCGTCGAGCGAGCAGCCTGGCCTGGATGGCAATCTTGCACTCCGCTACTGGGACGAAAACGGCAACGAGCAGGCCATGCAGTTTGCCAACGACGCCTGGTGGGTGCAGAACAACCAGATCCACGTTGTGTGGAAGGCCATTGGCCAGGAGGCCATGACCGACGAAGAGTTTACGGCCATGCTCGAGGCTCTGCATGCGGTTACCAATGGCGAGCTTGAGGTGGTCGTTTTTGGTACCGTTGCCACGGACGCGGCGTCGCTTGACTTTGGCACCGGTGCAATCGCGGTACGTGTGGTTAAGGCCGAGGAAGAGTCCAAGGACGAAGAAGCCGAGCCTGCAGACGACAAGACCGAGGACGAGGCCAAGGAAGAGAAGTCCGAGTCCAAAGAGAGCGGGAAGGACAACAAGGGCAAGACCGAGACCGAGGACGAGCCTAAGGCGGAGGCTAAGGACGAGGCCGACGACACGACTGCAGAAGAAGGTTCCGAAGTCGCAGAGGACGAGGACGAAGAGGAGTCCGACACCGAGGACAAGAAGGCAGACAAGTCCAACGAGGCAAAGAAGGCCGACAAGTCCAGCGCAAAGAAGGACGAGGAGAAGGCTAACGAGGCTCCCTCGAAGACCGAGTACACCTATGAGGACAGCCGCGTGCTCGTTACCGCTACGGTGACCAAGCCCGAGGCGCTGCCCGACAATGCCCAGTTGCGCGTTACGCCCATTATCAAGGGTACTGGCGAATTTGGCACCTACATAGACGCGCTCAACGATGCTTCCAACAAAGAGTACGACGCAAGCAACACGCTGCTGTACACGTTCCCCGATTTGCTGGATGCCGCAAACCGGGCGCTTCGGGAGATGGGATTTCCCACCGTCACATACGATGAGGCGCTTTCGTTCATGGGCTTCGGCGGAAGGTGGCTCATCGACCAGCTCGTACCGCGCGACGCCACGCCCGAACAGCATCGGAGGACGTTCGAGCTATGGCGAAAGCTTTACATTAGCAGCGGCTACAAACGCACCACGCCGTTCCCCGGCGTCATGGAAACCCTGCACGAGCTTCGGGCACGAGGCATGCGCATGGCGCTCCTTTCCAACAAGCTCGACGAGGGCGTGCAGGCTTTGGCGCAACGCCACTTCCCTGACCTCTTCGATGCGGTACGCGGCGACGCTCCCCCGCTGCCGCGCAAACCCGACCCGACCTCGCTCCTGCAAATGCTCGAAGCGATGGGCGCAACGCCCGCCCACGCCGCCTACGTGGGCGACTCCGCCGTCGATGTCAAGCTCGCGCGAAACGCGGGGGTCATGGCCATCGGCGTTTC
>JAGCBF010000350.1 GCA_017652285.1 Atopobiaceae bacterium | reverse complement strand
ATTGGGGCTAGGCCCCTTTCGGCCATTTGGGCCGTTTGGGCTCGCTCGCCTCGGGTGGTGCCGCCACGCCCCGGCGCGCCCAAAGTTCCTTATCTGCGTACACTTGACCGGACTGTACGCAATTGCGGAACTTTACTCATCCGTTTCGTCCGCAAAGTTCCGAATCTGCGTACACATGGCCGGACTGTACGCAGATTTGGAACTTTGGGTTGCCCGGGGAGCAGCGTCTTAGGTGACTTGCCGCCGGGGAGGGCGGCCAAACCTCCGAAAGTGCGTGCGTTCGGCGGCCATGCACGCAAACGAGGAGGTTTCTCGTCTCGGGAAGTTGGGAAACATCCGAAGTTGCGTGCATGGGAGCGGCACCTACGCAGATTCGGACGTTTCGGTCCTCGATCGACCGCCAAACCTCCGAAAGTGCGTGCGTGCTGGCGGTATGCACGCAAAATCGGAGGTTTCGGCTCGACAATCGCTCCGAAACCTCCGTAAGTGCGTGCTTCCGGGGGACATACACGCAAAATCGGACGTTTCGGCTCGACAATCGCTCGGAAACCTCCGAAACCGCGTGCATTCGGCAGGCAATGCACGCAAAACGGGAGCTTTCGGGCCGATAGCTGCGACTATGAGCTTCGGTGGGGAGCACAAGCGGAACTTTGTCGGCATAAGCCAGCGGGCGATTATCTGTCGTTCATACTATGCGTAGGGTATACTTGCTACGCCAAAATGGGGTTGTACAATTGCAGCCGGTGGGCGAGGTTTCTCGACCGCGAGGACGGGCGTCGGCATGAGGGAGCGGCACGATATCATAAGGATGCGGCTCGTCAACATTGACGGCGAGGGCGTTGCCGCGCGTGGCTCGACGGCCTACGGCACTAAGAAGGAGCGATGATGATTGAAGTGATGCAAAAAACGCGGGGCATCCAAGCGGGAACGGTCGTCGCATGGCGGAGGGTCGCAGCGTTTGCGCTGGTCGTAGCCGTAATCTTGGCACGCCCGACGAGCGCTTTCGCAACCAACGAGACCGAGATCACGGGCGGCTTCGTTCCCGTGGCGCTCGACTCTGCCGATGACGGCGCCGCCGAGGGGACGGATGGTACCGAGTCGTCGACGCCCGATTCCGGGTCGAGCCAGCCCGAGGCCAGTGACTCCGAAGGGTCGGGGTCCGGGACTGGCGCGGAGGTAGCTTCGGGGCAAGACGCGGGGTCATCGGCTTCCGCGAAGGACTCCTTGGACGAGTTAGCGCTCTCGTCAGACGCGTCGGACTCGGGGAAGGATTCCAAGAGCGGGAACGAGCGTCCAGGCAGCGCCTCCAACAGCGGTAGTGCAGATACGGAAACCGTGGGCATCCGGCTGGACGACGGCTCCGTGGTCACCATAGGGGAGGGTAGCGACCTCGTGCTCGTTCGCACCTCCGGAGTCACGCAGACGCTCGACGCGGATCGCGAGTACGAACTCAAAGAGAAGGACGGTGGCAAGGTCGTTATAAAGAGTGACGACGGTGCGTCGGTATCGGTCGACGGGGGCGTCGTGAGCGTCGTCGAGAAGAACGGAGATGCGGTCGTCGTGTACGATGCGACGAAGGACGCCGCCGGGGACGCCGGGGCAGCGTCGAGTGATGGCGAAGCCGGGGCTGGCGACGCCGACGACGCCAAACCGACTTCCGCAGGCGGGAACGCGAAGGCTGGCTCGCAGGGCACCACCGACGGGGGACGCAATGACAACGTCGCCGTCATAGCAGGCTGCGCCGCGGCCGCCGCAGTCGTGGCCGGCGTTGCGATCCGGAAGCGGGCGAAGAAGTGACAATGACGGGCGCATGCGGCTACGACATGGTAAGCGACCGGCATGTAGGCACGTATCGCTTGGCGGGTGTGGCCGTGCGGGTGGAGTCGTTGCACCCGGACGTACACGAGCTGTGCCGGGACTACCGCTGGGAGGGCGAGCCCGGGCTGGTGGTCCGCACATTCCAGACGGACATCGACTTCGAACGCGGGCGGTCGCGCGACGGTTCCCCTGGTGAGGCTGCGCCATCGGATGGGTACCGGCCGATCGACCCGTCTGCGCTCTTGGCCACGCTGGGCGTCACGGAGGGGATTGTCGGGCGCGTCGACGTATGGCGACTCGGCTGCGACGTGAGCATCGAGGCCGCGCGGCTGTCCTTCTCTGCCATGAGTGGCACGGAGGCACCGTAGCACGCGGCCCGTGCGTGAACCAAAAGGGAGTATCCCCCGTGGAACATGGACCAAAAGGGAGTATCCCCATCGGTCCACGGGTCGCTCCTTCGGTCCACGCGATGCGCCATTGAAGTTCTCGGCAAAAGGCGTAATTCATGCTGCATACGGTATGCAAGCATGGTAGAATCTCCTTTCGTGTGTACTTCGGCAGGAAGGACGCTGCGAATGGCAAACAAGTACAAAAAGACGACCAACCTTCCGCGCACGCGCTTTGCGATGCGCGCCAACCTTGCGCAAAACGAGCCCAAGCGCCTTGCGGCGTGGGAGGAGGCGGGCGTCTACGAGCTCGCGCTCAAAAAGAACAAGGGCCACAAAAAGTTCGTGCTTCACGATGGCCCGCCGTATGCCAACGGCCCCATCCACCTGGGTCATGCGCAAAACAAGATTTCCAAGGACATCATCAACCGCTACTGGATGATGCAAGGTCGCGAGGTTCCCTACGTGCCCGGTTGGGACTGCCACGGCCTGCCCATCGAGCACAAGGTCGAAGACATGGTGGGCGGGGACAAGTTCCGCGAGCTCCCCACAGAGAAGATCCGCGAGCTGTGCCGCAAGATGGCCGTGGAGCAGGTCGACACGCAGCGTCAGGGCTTCAAGCGCCTGGGCGTGCTTGGTGAGTGGGACAATCCCTACCTCACCTATACCAACGACTATGACGCTACGGACATCGAGATCTTCAAGGCCATCTACGATAAGGGCGCCATCTACCGCGGTCGCAAGCCGGTGCATTGGTGCAGCCACTGCCACACCGCCCTTGCGGAGGCAGAGATCGAATATGGCGACGAGGTTTCGCCCGCCATCTTCGT
>JAGCBF010000349.1 GCA_017652285.1 Atopobiaceae bacterium | reverse complement strand
GGGAGTAGCCGGTCATGTACTTTACGCATTCGTACAGGCCCGCATAGCCAAGGCTGATGGTGGAGTAGCCGCCGTAGAGCAAGGGATCGATGGCCTCGCCCTTGTTCAGGCGTGCCAAGGCGCCGTGTTGCCACAGGATGGGGGCGGCGTCGGACAGCGTGCCCTTAAGACGCTCGTGACGGCAGCGAAGCGCGCGGTGGCACAGATCGAGGCGCTCGTCAAACACCTGCCAGAACTTGTCCATGTCACGGCCGGACGAAAGGGCGACGTCGGGAAGGTTGATGGTCACGACGCCCTGGTTGAAGCGACCATAGTACTTGGGCTTCCCGGGCTCGTAGTTGCCCGCGCGCGCCACGTTGTCATAGCCGTTGCCGGATCGGTCGGGCGTCAGGAACGAGCGGCATCCCATGCAGGTGTAGCAGTCGCCTTCGCCGTTGCCGTTGATCTTGAGCTTGAGCATCATCTTTTCGGATATGTAGTCGGGCACCATGCGCTTGGCCGTGCACTTGGCGGCCATCTGCGTAAGGTAGAAGTAGGGCGTGCCCTCGCAGACGTTGTCCTCTTCCAGCACGTAGATGAGCTTGGGGAAGGCGGGCGTGATCCATACGCCCTTTTCGTTCTTCACGCCCTGATGACGCTGCTTGAGCATCTCCTCTATGATGAGGGCGAGGTCGGCCTTCTCCTGCGCGTTGCGCGCCTCGTTGAGATACATGAGCACGGTGATGAAGGGAGCCTGGCCGTTGGTGGTCATAAGGGTGACGACCTGGTACTGAATCGTCTGGACGCCGCGTGCGACCTCCTCGCGCAGACGCTTTTCCACCATGGTGGCGATTTGGTCGGGCGAGGCGTGGTAGCCGATGGTCTCCATCTCTGCATACACGGAGCGACGAATCTTCTTGCGACTCACGTCCACGAAGGGTGCCAGGTGCGTAAGGCTGATGGACTGCCCGCCGTACTGGCAGCTGGCGACCTGCGCGATGATCTGCGTCGCGATGTTGCACGCGGTGGAGAAGGAGTGGGGGCGCTCGATGAGGGTGCCCGAAATGACGGTGCCGTTTTGGAGCATGTCGTCCAGGTTGATGAGATCGCAGTTATGCATGTGCTGCGCGAAGTAGTCCGAGTCGTGGAAGTGGATGAGCCCGGCGTTGTGGGCGTCGACCACGTCTTGAGGGAGCAGCTCGCGCATGGTGAGGTCCTTGGACACCTCGCCGGCCATGTAGTCGCGCTGGACGGACACCACGGTGGGGTTCTTGTTGGAGTTCTCCTGCTTGACCTCTTCGTTGTTGGACTCGATGAGCGTCAAGATCTTGTCGTCCGTGGTGTTCTTTTGGCGGCGCTGGTTTTGCAGGTAGCGATAGATGATGTAGCGGCGCGCGACCTCGAAGTGGTCGAGGGCCATGAGCTGGTCCTCCACCAGGTCCTGAACCTCCTCGACCGTGACGGTATGGCCGGCGGCGGCGCACTGGTCCTCCACGTTGAGGGCAGCAAACTGAATCTCGCGCTCGGTAAGGCGGTCCTCCTCGGGCGCCTCCCCATTCGCGGCCGTTATGGCATTTACGATCTTGCCGGTGTCAAAGGTAACCTCAGAACCATTGCGCTTGATGATCTTCATCGTCGCTCTCCCTTACGAACCGTGTTACTCTGCACAAGTAAGCCCCTTGGAGGTCGCTTGTACCCCCATCAGTTTGTTGTATTCATGGGTGCTGCGTTTGTCGATGGTGCGTGTCGTCCGTTGTGTGTGTTTGCCTTCCGCTCCTACTATGCCACAATATCTTGTGTAGAAAGCAGATGAAAACAATAGATGTTGTTGAGAAACTCGTTGATTGGTCGTTGATTGGTTGTCGATAACCCAAATCTGCGCAGGTTGTCGCGCAGTCAGGAATCAGTTTTTGCATCGAAAAAAAATCTGCAAGATTTTTGGCCGCTACCGTTTGTCGCATAAGGTCTCCATCCGCCGATTTTTACGTTTTTTGGCTTGAGTGAGGAGGTATGCCACACAAGTTATGGGCATTGATGCGGACGCATTCTTTGGGGTAAACGAGTCTCGCCGCTTGTACTTGGGGGCCAAATGGCTACCCTATATCTTGTGGTTGCAGGGCAAGGGAGCCGCGGCGGCGTTGTTGGCGGCATATCGAACGAGGCGGGGCGCGGGTCCCGGCCCGCGAAAGGAGGCGCCATGAGAGTGCGCGCATGCGCGATGGGGACTTCGTGGCTCGTGGCGCTTATGTGCGCGATGGTCCTCGTCCTGGCGATGCCGGCACGATTGGCTTGGGCCGATGACGCGCCAAAGGCGGAGCAACAAGACGCGGCGAAGGCGGAGCAACAAGACGCGGCGGCGGAGCAGACGCGCCGGATTACCCCTGCGGTAAAGAAGACGATCAGGGTGTCCGTACGGTTCGTGGGCCTGGAGGGGCCGTGGGCGGCCGTGAGGGGCCTTGAGCTCGCCGAGGGGGCTAGCGCATGGGATGCGACGCGCAGGGCGCTCATGGAGTCCGACTTGGCGTATCGCACGGGTGCCGAGGCCACGCAGGACGTGATCGTGTCGCTTACCAAGGAAGACGGCTCGACGCTTGCGGCGGACTTCTCCACGGGAAGCGGCTGGCACCTGTACCTTAACGGGGACCGCTTCCAGGGGTCGTCGTCCAAGGTGGAGCTCGAAGACGCGGACAAGATCGAGTGGCGATACGAGATGGGGACCATCATGGTGACCGTGTCCGTGGTCGGCCCGGGAGGAACGGGCGACTCGTACTGGATTCCGCCCACGGGCGTGCGCCTGGACGCGAGTCAGAACGGTTGGGACGCGACGCTTACGGTCTTTGAGCAAAACGGCTATGCGGGCAGGAACTCCCTTACCTACACGAACGGTCCCAACGGCGAGGTCTGGCTCGACGCCTTGGCGGCCTTGGGAGAAGACGGCATCACGGGCGAGTCATGGCAGCTGTTCGTAAACGGCAGCCTGGCACCCGCCGACATCGCCCACGTGGACCTGCGCGCGGGCGACAGCATCTGCTGGTACTACGCGGGCCGCGGGGTCGCGTCGCTGCCGTCGTTCGTGAGCCGCACCGGCGCAGCCGCCCAAAACCCCGCGACGGCCGTGAGCATAGAGGGCGTGGTGGGCCAGACGTGGACAAACGCCACCAGCGCGACCGTGGGGGGCTATCGCGTGCTCGACCGGGCGGCGGGCCTGTCGCTTGCGGGGGAAGACGCGGCCCGCACGCTGGTGTGGGAAGGCCATGGGCTCATGGATCCCGCGGCACAGTCGCTCGCAGACGTCGGCTGGCGGCAAAGCCTCGCCAACGTGTTGGAGGGCAAGCTCCAAAGCGGCGAGGGCGGCCGTTCGCTCATGGGGCTCGACGGAAGCCTGTATTATCTGAGCGACCAGGGGTCCGTGGTGCGCCTCGACGCGCGCTGATCAAGCAGAAGAAAGAGGATTCATGACAAAGACGACGATGGCCAGAAGGGGCCAAGCCCCAAACGGCCAACGGCCAAAGGCTTGGCCGAAAGGGGCTAGGCCCCAATCGGCCAAGGACAGGCGGACCCGGGTGGGCAACGAGGGCGGGTCCCGACAGGTCAGCCCTCGCGCAACGGGATTCGAGTCGCTGGGATTGTCGGACGCGGTGTTGCGAGCGGTCGCGGACATGGGCTACGAGGAGCCGACGCCGGTGCAGGCGCAGGCGATTCCGGCGGTGCTCGCCGGCAGGGACGTCATGGCCGCGGCGCAGACCGGCACGGGCAAGACCGCGGCGTTTTTGCTGCCGGCGCTGTGTGGCCTGGGACGTGCGACATCTGCGGCGCCACGTATGCTGGTGGTAACTCCCACCCGTGAGCTGGCCCAACAGATCGCGGACGTGGCAGGCGTCGTGTGCGCTCGCACGCGACATCGCTTTGCCTGCGTGGTAGGCGGCGTGGGATACGAGCCGCAAAAGGCGGCGCTCGCGCAGGGCGTGGACCTGCTGGTGGCCACGCCTGGTCGCCTGCTTGACCTCATGGACCAGGGAGCGTGCGACTTGGGCCGCGTGGACGTGCTCGTGCTCGACGAGGCCGACCGCATGCTGGACATGGGGTTCTTGCCCTCCGTAAGAAAGATCGTGGATGCCTGTGACAGGCGCTCGCAGACGCTGCTCTTCTCGGCGACGCTTTCGGGCGACGTGCTGGACAACATGGGGTCGCTGATGACGGACCCCGTGAGCGTGGAGGTCGCACCCAAGGGCACGACAGCGGACACCGTGGACCAGTACGTGCTGGGCGTCGCCGCAGAGGCAAAGAAGCGCGTGCTGACCGAGGTGCTGCGTCGCGAGGGCGCGGACCGCGTGATCGTGTTCGTGCGTGGCAAGCATCGCGCCGACCACCTCAGCCGCGTGTTGCAGAAGAAGGGCTTTAGCAGCGCGCCCATACATGGCGACCGCTCGCAAAACCAGCGCGCGCGGGCTCTCGCACGGTTTTTGTCGGGCGAGGTGGGCGTGCTGGTGGCGACGGACGTGCTCTCGCGCGGCATCGACATCCCCGAGGTGTCTTACGTGGTGAACATGGACGTGCCGCACGAGCCGGAGGACTACGTGCACCGCATCGGGCGCACGGGGCGCGCCGGCGTGCGCGGGTGGTCCCTTACGTTTTGCAGCGAGGACGAGTACGCGGACCTGCGCGCGATCGAGCGGCTTACGGGCAGCGTGATGCCCGCGTTCCCACGTGAAGAGGGGCTGGACACGGGCGAGGACGGGTTTGCGCCCGACCAGAATCGCGAGGTTCCAACCGGCACGCAACGTAAGGCGCGTCGCTCGCGGTCGCGAGGCCGCAGACGTGCGGGGAGGTAGCGTCATGGGCATCGCGGAGCTCTTCCTCATAGCCGTGGGGCTTTCCATGGACGCGTTTGCCGTGTCGGTGTGCAAGGGTTTGGGCATGCGGCGCATCAACGTGCGCGTCGCCTTGGTCCTGGCGGTGCTGTTTGGCGGGTTTCAGGGTCTGATGCCCGTTTTGGGGTGGTTTTTGGGCAACCAGCTCCTGTGGCTCATCGAGCCGGTGGACCACTGGATCGCCTTTTGTCTGTTGGGATACATCGGCGGCAAGATGATCTGGGACGCGCTCCACGACGATGCCGACGAGGTCGAAGAGGTCACGGGCGTCGTTTGGGGAGAGTTCCTCATGCTTGCCGTCGCGACCTCCATCGACGCGCTGGCGGTTGGCCTGTCGTTCGCGGCCCTTTCGGTAAGCATCGCGCCGGCGGCGCTGCTCATCTTTGCGACCACGTTCGTGCTGTCGCTGGTCGGCGTGGCGGTGGGAAACTACTTTGGGGCACGGTTTCAGGCGCCCGCGCAGGTCGTGGGCGGCGTCGTGCTCATCTGCATAGGCGTCAAGACGCTGCTGGAGCATCTGGCCTTGGCCCCGTGGCTGTAGAGCGCGGGCATAAGGGGGGTGCCCTTTGGCCGGCGCTGCATCGCGGCCTATCGCTTGGTGCCGTTGCGCGCTTGTGTGTTGCGACACACAAAAAAAGTGGCACAATGGAGGTTGGCCGAGATTACTGGAACCCAAAGCGAGGGGGAACGAATATGGCAGAGACGGGCAAGCATCGCCTCGTGACGCGAAGCGACTTTGACGGTCTGGTGTGCGCGATGATCCTTAAGGAAAAGGGACTGATCGACGACATCAAGTTTGTGCATCCCAAAGACGTGCAGGATGGCAAGGTGGACATCACCTCCAACGACATCACCACCAACCTGCCGTTTGATCCGCGCGTCGGCTTGGCGTTCGACCACCACGAGTCCGAGCTCACGCGCAACGCAAACGTGGACTACGAAGGCCGCTACATCATCGACGGCGACGCGAAGTCCGCAGCGCGCGTGGTCTATGACTACTACGGCGGTAAGGACGCCCTGCCCCGCATAAGCGACGAGCTCATGGAGGCCGTGGACAAGGGCGACTCCGCGGACTTTACGCTGGAAGAGATCCTTGACCCCAAGGGTTGGGTGCTCATGAACTTCCTCATGGACGCGCGCACGGGCCTGGGACGCTTTAGGGAGTTCCGCATCTCCAACTACAACCTCATGATGAAGCTCATCGACCAGTGCCTGGACCACAGCGTGGATGAGGTCTTGCAGGATCCGGACGTCCAGGAGCGCGTCGAGCTGTACTTTGATCAGCAGGAGCGCTTTAAGGCGCAGGTCAGCAGGCTCGCACGGGTCGAAGGCAGGGTCGTGGTGCTCGATTTGCGCGACGAAGAGACGATTTACGCGGGCAACCGCTTCATGGTGTACGCGATGTATCCCGAGACGCAGATTTCCGTGCACGTGGCATGGGGCTTCCGCAGGCAGAACACCGCCGTCATGATCGGCAAGTCCATTTTGGACAAGCGCAGCGAGGCCAACATCGGCGAGCTGTGCCTGACCTACGGCGGAGGCGGCCACAAGAACGCGGGCACTTGTCAGATAGACAATGACAAGGTCGACGCCGTGCTGCCGGACATCGTCGCGGCACTTAACAAGGATTGCACGCCCGTAGGGGAGTAGCGGGGCTGTGGCCTAGTGGGCCCGGCCGTCTGTGCCGGGCCCCTTTTGGCCAGACGATGCGAAGGGAGCGGCCATGCCAGGCAAGCGCTCGGAGGTCATTTCGTGGGACGAGTTCTTCATGCGGGTCGCCGTTGCGGCGAGCCTGCGTAGCAAGGATCCCAACACGCAGGTAGGCGCCTGCATCGCGGGCACCGACCATCGCATCTTGTCCGTTGGGTACAACGGAACGCCGCACGGTTTGGACGATGACGAGTTTCCTTGGGACACCACGGAAGACCCGCTCACGGACAAGCACAACTACGTGATCCACGCAGAGGCCAATGCCATCCTCAACTATCGCGGATCGCTGCGCGAGCTGACGGGCGCGAAGGCGTATGTGACGCTCTTTCCCTGCCAGGAATGCGCAAAGACGCTGGTGCAGGCGGGCATCCGCGAGGTCGTGTACCTGGATGACAAGTACGCCGACACGGTGGGCAACGCCATTGCCAAGTCCGTGTTCGACCGTTGTGGCGTTACGTACCGGCAGGTCGAGCTGCCCAAGGCGGCTTTGGACTAGCCCTCAAAGCAAACGTGAGGCGCTGCCTGACGTCGGTTGTCGCGGTCGCGTCGAGGAGGCATGTGTGAATACAGAGAAGTACCGTAAGGGCAAGGTCGTTTTTCGCCAGGGCGATCATGGCGACTGCCTGTACTACATTCGCTGGGGTAGCGTGGGCGTGTTTGTCAACTACGGGGAGGCGAACGAGGAGAAGCTTGCCGAGCTGAGGACGGGCGACTACTTTGGCGAGATGGGGCTGCTGGACCATGCGGACCGCTCGGCGACCGTCGTGAGCCTGGACCACGAGACCACCCTCAATCGCATTTCCGAAGAGGAGTTCGAAGAGTTCCTGCGTGACAACCCGGCAAGAGTCGTGGACATCCTCAAACGCCTGAGCCACAAGCTGCGCGATGCCACGAGGAACTACCTCGAGATCTGCCAAGCCGTGGGCGAATCCGTCGGCACGCAGGCAGACGAGGTCAGCAGGCAAGGGTCCTATGGCTTCGCGCAGAACGCAAGGCTCAAAGCCATTCATGACGACATGCAGGCGACCATGGACGCAGAGGATGAGGGGCAGGGCAAATGAGGCGTCAGACGTTTGGGCATGATGACATCATCTTTCGCGAGGGAGAGTATGCCGAGTCGATGTTTGAGGTCGAGTCCGGCTCCGTGGGAATCTACGCCAACTATGGCTCGCCGGATGCTCGGCTGCTCGCCACGCTCGGCCAAAACGAGTACTTTGGAGAAATGGGCCTGGCAGAGTGCTATCCGCGAAGCGCCACGGCAGTCGCCCTGGAGGACGGAACCACGCTGGACGAGATCGGTGCCGACGAGTTCTCCGACTTCTTTGTTGGACGGCCCGACGTGGTGCTTACGATCATGCGATCGCTGAGCGCACGGCTGCGCGAGACGAACGCGCGCTATCTCGAGGCGCGCCAAACCATCCACGACGCGGTCGAGGCGGAGCGCGCCGGTGCCAAGAGGAGCAACGCGCTTGCGAGCAAGCTCACGAGGCTGTTGCGCTTTGGCAGGGCGACGCGGGAATCCTCCTTCCGTCGCTCGTAAGGAGCGCGCATGACTGGCACGTCGCGCATGCGCGTCACGGTTTTTGGGACAAGGGGGTCGATTCCGGTCAGTGGCGGCGACTTTGTCATCTTTGGTGGCAATACGTCGTGTTACCTTGTGGAGGCGGGGGGCGAAAGCATCTTTTTGGATGCCGGCAGCGGGCTTGCGAACGCGCCGACGTCGTTTGGCCATGCGCCTGTCATCCTGTTAAGCCACCTGCACATGGATCATCTGCTTGGCTTGGGCATGTACGCAAGGCTCTCGCAACCCGGTGCGGCAACCCAGCTCTACGTTCCCGCACATGATGCGCGCGAGGCCAAGCGCGCCGTCGACCGCCTGTACTCGCATCCGCTCTGGCCGCTCGAGCTGAGCGATTATGGCGGGGACCTCGCGATTTGCGCGATGTCGGCGACCATGCGCTTTGGAGAGGTGCAGGTCCAGACCGAACAGGGCAACCACCCAGGAGGATGCAGGCTCATAAAGATTCGCCATGGGCACACGACCCTTGTGTATGCGACCGACTTTGAGCACGACGAAGAGGCTTGCGCACGGCTCGCTGCGTTTGCGCACGATGCGGACCTGTTGCTTTACGACGGACAGTACGACGAGGACGCGTACGATGCGCATCGTGGGTTCGGGCACTCCACCCCCGCCATGGGCGCAGCCCTCAAAAAGCGATGCGGCGCAAAGCGGCTGCTCGTCGTGCATCATGACCCCCGCAGCACCGATCAGGAGCTTCTTGCACGCGAGCAGGCGCTGGGGGATGCCAGCATGCGCTTTGCGCGCGAAGGTGAGGTAATCGAGCTATGAGCGACGGAGCGAGTCCGCATGGTTCTCTCCAAGACCAGGTGGTAGAGCTGCAAAGAGAGGTCGAGCGCCTGCGACATTTGCTTGCGGACAACGAGGCCGAATACCGCCTGACCATGGGGCGCTACGTTACGCCCGAGGTCATGCATCAGCTTGCTGCTTCCTCCAACGCGACCATCGACGGCGAGCGGCGCGAGGTGACCATGATGTTCACCGACCTCAGGTGTTCCACCGAGCTATCCGAGGCCATGGAGCCCGAAGCGTACATCCGGCTGCTTAACCATTACCTGGAAAACATGATTCTTATCGTCGACAGCTGGCAGGGCAACATCTTGGAGTTTGCGGGCGATGCCATCGTATGCGTCTTTGGCGCCCCGCACGAGAACCCGGACGCGGCGAGGCTGGCCGTGTACAGTGCCGTGGCCATGCAGCGGCAGATGACAAGGGTGAACGAGTGGAACCAGGCCGAGGGCTATCCGTCCATCCAAATGGGCGTTGGCATTCATACGGGCGAGGCGATCGTGGGCTGCATTGGGTCGAGCGTGCGCATGAAATACGACGTCATCGGACGCAACATGAACCTTGCGTCGCGCGTGGAGGGCTTTTCCGCAGGCGGGCAGATCCTCATCACCGACGAGACGCTTGCCGCGGCTGGTGACGAGGTAATCCTGCGCGAGGGCGGTTCCAAGCTCGTTCGCCCCAAGGGCGTGCGTGGGTACGTGCGCGTGCATGACGTCGTGGGCATGGGCGGCCTACGCTTAGCGTAAGGCATGGGACGCCGACTCGGATCTTATCCGCGCGATAGGTCCTTGAGGCTCGAAAAGTCCACGTGACAGTAGCCGCCGGGATTCTTGCGCAGGTAGTCTTGGTGATACTCCTCTGCCGGGTAGAAGTTCGAGAGCGGCTTGAGTTCGGTGGCGATCGCGCCGCCGTGTCGTGTGCGCTCGGCGGCAAAGATGGACTCCAGCACGAGCTGGTCGTCGATGTTTGCAAAGTACACGCCCGTGCGGTATTGCGTGCCGACGTCGTTGCCCTGACGGTTGTAAGACGTCGGGTCGATGATCTTGAAGTATTGTTCCACCAGCGTGCGCAGGCTTACGACGTCAGGGTCGTACGTTACGCGGACGGTCTCCGCAAAGCCCGTGGTATCCGAGCAGACCTGCTCGTAGGTGGGGTTATCTGTGGTGCCGTTGGCATAGCCGCTCGTTGCGTCCGCCACGCCTGGAATGCGGCTAAAGTACTCCTCGACGCCCCAAAAGCAACCGCCGGCCAAATAGATCTCGCGCATGACAAGCTCCTCTCTAACGCTTTAGCATTATGACACGGATTGGCAGCGTTGGGCCGATCACGTGGCATTTGTCTCGTGCGAAGACGTTATAATAAATCAGGGTGGATAGTCCGAAGAAAGGAACATGGCATGAGAATCAACGCGGCAACGCCGGGCGGCAACGGCGACGTGTACGTACCGATGGAGCAACGGACGGGCGACGTGTCCGTGGTGTACTTTACGCGCGACCTTTCGGCTGCGGGCTTGCGCAAGGCGGCGGCCAAGGTGATGGCGCCCATCACGGGCAAGCAGGCCATCAAGCTGCACACAGGCGAGAAGAACGGCCCCAACATCATCCCGCGCGAGTGGGTGGCAGAGCTCGTGCGCGAGGACATGCCCGAGGCCACGATCATCGAGACCAACACCTATTACGCGGGTGACCGTGACACCACCGCCAAGCACTTGGAGACCCTCAAGGTCAACGGCTGGACCTTCTGCCCGGTGGACATCACGGACGACGAGGGCTACGTGGAGCTTCCTGTGGAAGGCGGAAAGTGGTTTGACACCATGGCCGTGGGGTCGCATTTGCCCAACTACGACTCCATGCTGACGCTCACGCACTTTAAGGGCCACATGATGGGCGGCTTTGGTGGCTCCAACAAGAACATCGGCATTGGCTGCGCGAGCGGCTTGGAGGGCAAGAAGTGGATCCATGCCCAGACGTTCAACAACGGCCTGAGCTGGGGTGGCCAGTGGTCGGTTGACCAAGAGGAGCTGATGGAGAAGATCTCTGAGTCCACGAAGGCGACCATCGACCACTTTGGCGAGCATGTCACCTACGTAAACGTTATGCGCAACATGAGCGTGAGCTGCGACTGCGAGGGCTTGGCCGCGGCACCGGTCGTGACGCCCAACGTGGGCATCTTGGCGTCCACGGACATCGTGGCCATCGACACCGCATGCATCGACATCGTGTGGGCCATGAGCGAGGACGAGCATCATGACCTGGTGGAGCGCATCACGACGCGCCACGGCCTGCGTCAGCTTGCCTACATGCACGAGCTGGGCATGGGCAACACGCGCTATGTGCTCATCGACCTCGATAACGACGAGAAGGAGATCACGTCGGCCGACTGCGTGGTGGACCTCAAGCCGTTTGAAGGCTAGCGTACGAAACGGCGTCGATCAGGCCACGGTTTCCCTCAATCCGTGTTGGCTTTTAGTCACATGCGTGAACGCTCGTCGTTTTGGGTAAGCGAATCTGCACACCCAAAACGACGAGAGGAGCGAGCATGTATGACTACGACGTGGTGTTTTTAGGGTCCGGCCATGCGGCGTGGCATGGCGCAACGATTTTGGCGCGAGCTGGCAAGCGCGTCGCCATGGTGGAGGCTAACGCCGTGGCGGGAACATGCGTCAATTGGGGTTGCAACGCCAAGATTCTTATCGATACGCCGTTTGAGCTCATGGATGGGCTCGAGAACTACGTGGGACATGGCGTCGAAGCCCTTCCGCGCATGGACTGGGAGTCGCTCGTGGCGTACAAGCGCAAGAGTGTGCGAGCCGTGCGCGAGTCGTTGGAAGCGACGTTTGTTCAGGAAGGCATCGAGGTGTTGCACGGACGAGGACACCTATTGGACGAGCACGTCGTTGCCATAGAGGGTCGTCAGGCGGGAACGGTATGCGCTGAGTACGTTGTGATCTGCACGGGTTGCAGGCCTGCGCGCTGCGACGTGCCGGGCGGGGTGCTTCTGCACGACAGCCGCGACTTCATGGACCTTTCGGTGTTTCCGCGACGCGTGGCGTTTATCGGCGCGGGGCTCATTTCCATGGAGTTTGCCTGCATAGCTGCCAAGCTGGGCGTTCGTCCGCTTGTTGTGGAGAAGGGCGACCGCATACTGCCGGGGTATCCGCGCGACTACGTGGAGTGCCTGGTCAAGAAGATGAACCGAGATGGCGTGAACTTCTTGCTGGGCGAGCAGCTCGCGAGCGTGGAGCGAACGAAGTTCGGCATTCGCCTGACCATGGAAAGCGGAGACGACTATGAGGTCGACTATGCCGTGTGTGCCATGGGACGCGTGGCCAACGTGGAGGATCTGGGGCTTGAGCGGCTGGGTGTAGCGTGCGACGAGCGCGGGATCGAGGTTGACGACTTTATGCGGACCACCGTGCCCAACGTGTTAGCCACGGGCGACTGCGTGCGCAAGAGTGAGGGACGACTTACCCCCACGGCCGAGTTCGAGAGCGTGTACGTGGCGCGTCAGATTCTGGGCAGCCAGGAGCCCCTGCGTTATCCGGCGATTCCCAATGTGGCGTATACGCTTCCACGCATCGCACAGTGCGGCGTGACGGTGGATGACGCGTTGGCTCGGCCAGACGACTATCGCGTCGAGCGCGTGCCGTTTGGCAAGAACCTGACGTTCATGGCCAAGGGCGACCTGTTGAGCGACTTTACGTTCGTGCTGGACAAAGACGGTTGCTTGGTGGGATGCGCGGTTATGGGGGCGGATGCGGAGGACCTCATCAACGTGGCTGCCCTTGTGATGAACCAGTGCCTTGGACGCGCGCAGCTCGAGGACATGGTGTTCGCGTTTCCCACCACGTCGTATGGGTTTATCAGCGCGCTCGCACCGCTGCTGGCGTAACGCGGGCATGTGGCCGACAAAAGTGGCAGGAAAAATGGCCGATTGGGGCTCGGCCCCAATCGGCCAACACCGACAAAAGTGGCCGAAAGG
>JAGCBF010000348.1 GCA_017652285.1 Atopobiaceae bacterium | reverse complement strand
TGGTACCTTCGACATCATCAGTCAGGACGCCCCGGATTGCTGCACGCTCTTTATGCCTCGCCGTCTCGAGACGCACGCGCGACTGGACCAGGTACACGAGGCGTGGGACCTTTTCGATCACGACGCCATGATAGACGAGCTCGTCAACACGGTGGAATACATCGACTTCGACCAGTGCCCCGCCTACAAGCCGCCTCGAACGCTTCGCGCCCGTCATCGCGAACTGCTTCCTGCCAACGAGTAGAAGCAAGGCACGGCGAGGGTCACAGCTTCATCGCGCCACGTATTACACAAGACACACGAAAGGAACGTCATGTTTTTTCTGGATGGAATTCCTATTATTCTGAGCGCCTTCTTGCTCGTAATCGTGCTCATCACGCTCTTTTCCACGGCGTTTATCGTTCGCCAGCAGCATGTGGCCCTCATCGAGCGCTTGGGACGATTCTCTGGCTTCGCGGGGCCGGGACTCCACCTCAAGATTCCCTTTGTCGATACCGCCTACGACATAGACCTCAAAACGGAGGACGAGCACGTCAAGCTGGACGCCAAGACGCTCGACAACGTGACCATAGAGCTCGAGGTGTCCATGCAATACCACGTGGATGCCACCAACATCGACCAAGGCAAGGACTCCGGCGTGTACAAGAGCTACTACACGCTGCAAGACCCCGTGGCGCAGATGCGCGACTACCTGGCCGACGCCCTGCGCTCCCAGATCCCGACGCGCACGCTTGAGGACGTCTTTACCGAGAAGGACGAGATCGCCAAGTCCGTAGACGACGTGGTGAGCGCCAAGATGCTGGGCTACGGCTACGTCTTGGTGACCACGCTGATCACCCGCATACGGCTCCCCAAGGACGTCGAGGAGTCCATGAACCGCATCACCACCTCCAAGAACAACCTGGAGTCCGCGACCAACGACGCGAACGCCGCAAAGGCAAAGACCGTGATCGCCGCACAGGCCAAGGCGGAGGCCATGGAGGCGGAAGGCCGCGGCATCGCCAACCAGCGCATCGCCATCGCCACCGGCATCAAGGAGTCCATAGACACGATCCGCACGGCCGAGATGACTTCCGAGGAGGCAAACCGGCTCTTCGAATACACGCAGTGGATCGACATGATGACGCGCTTTGCCGAGGGCAGCGCCTCGACCGTGGTGCTTCCCAGCGACTTCCAAGAGGGTGCGAGTACCTTTGCCCAGATGCTCACCGCACAAAAGGCGGTAAACGACAAGTCCTAGCCGGTCGGTTTGGTACAATGCTGTTCCACCTTTGTACGCCATTGTCCGACCGACAGGGGAGGGCCCGTGTTGCAACCACAGACAAAGCTGAGCTATCTTGCACAATCCAGTCTTCCGGGCGGTGGTCCTGCCATAGACTTCCTTGATGGGACGAGCCAATGGCAGGTTTCGTTTGAAGACGTTCGGCTCGGGCGCGTGCCAGAGCACGTCGCGCGCGCGATCATACGCATGGCGAGCGGCCGGTTTGCCCAGGCGGGCTCGGAAGAGCCCCATGCGGTGCCGGTGGTCTGCTCGCTCAGGTCGCTTCGCGACGCACGGGGCCAGGTGGCGCCGCTGCTGCTCTTGGCGGGCGAGCTGAGCCCCGCGGGTAGGCTCACTCCGTCTGTGAGGCAAGGGGCCTGGGTGCCCGCCGACCGCATCGCCACGGACGAGTATCACAACCAGGACCTGGTCGTCTGCGACATGGACACCTACCGTGCGCATCAGGCGGCCATGTCGAAGCTTCCCAACGACGGCTCCTGGACGGTCAACGTGGCGCGCGCCACGGACCTGTTCGACTCCGTATGCGCGCTCGACCCCCAGCTGCTCGAGGATCAGGGCCTGCGACTCGTGACCGAACGGAGCGTCATACGCCTTTGGGGGCGCTGCGACGACATGACGTCCGCGTCGCAGGTGCTCTCGTCCATCTCGTCTGCGCTCGACGGCCCGCAGGATGACTCGCAGTCCGACGACTCGCCGTCAGGCGACGAGGCCCCGCGGACGTACGTGAGCGGCCCGCTGAGGAAGCTTCTTCACGACGACATCGTCCAGCCACGGCCAGACGAGTCGGAGGAGACGCTTCCCGACGACGCCTACCTCGAGCCAAAGGTGGTCTGCGGGTTCCCGGACCACCTGCCGGTCTTATCGGCACAAGACCACAAGGCCCTCGCCGCCATCGCGATGCGCGACGACGACGTATTGGCCCTGGCAACGCCTGCGGGCACCAACTGGCATGCAGTCGCGATCGCGGCCATGGCGAACGAGGTGACCGAGCACGCGCTGCGCGGCGACGTGGCGCCCACCATCGCCTGCGTCGCTCCGCGTCACGACCTGGAGGAGATGCTTCGCCTGCTTGGCGATCGCCCCGTGGTGGGCCTTGTCGCCCTCACGTCACGCTGGCTGCCACGCATAGACGAGGCGCGACCCAGCCACGCGAGCACGCCGATCGGCAAGCGCACGCTCGGCTCCCTTGCTGCCCTGTGCCTGTCGTATGGGGCGCAGTCCCAGCACGTCGTGTCGTCGAACCTTTGCCTTACGAGGACATATGACCAGGCGGACACCGGCAGCGTCACCGCCTATGCCGATGCCTGGTACGGCCCACGCGCGACCACGTATTTCCTGGACTGCGTATCGAGCTTTTTGGGGCAGCGCATCCATTCCGTGCATGAGGCGTCATCGCTTTTGGCCGAGCGGCTTCGCCTGATCGACCAGGACCGATGCGACCTCATCGATGCCTATGCGGAGGTATGCAAGGCCTATGCGCTTCACCAGCAGCGCGAAGGCATCATCGCAAACATCCTGGAGTTGCGCAAGGAGCACAGTAGCTGCAAGGATCGCCTGCACCTGTGGGAGCAGCTCGCCAAGCACAATCCCGCCAGGCGCCAGCTGTTCAGCAGGGCGCCCGCGAGCCAAGCGCAGCTCATAGCGGAGTACGCCCTGCCCAACGAGCGCATCGCGCTCGAACAGACCCTCATAGCCGACGTCTGCGCCGCCTACCGAAAAGAGCTCGAGCGCGTGGAGGAGCAGCTCGACCGGCTGCGCGGCGCGTCGGCAAGCCTGACCAAGCGCATGTCCGGCGCCGTGGCCTCCAGCAAGGAATGCACCTTGCTCGTAAGCCGCCTGCGGACGGCTTGCGGCCTCACCATACAGCAGGGCGCAGACCTCACCCAGGTGATCGAGGCACGCACCGACGAGGTGACGCTCGCGTCACTTGACCTGGTGCTCGACCAAACCGTGCGTCCCGCCGAGTTCTGGCTGGCGCTGCACATCTACGAATGCGCGTGGCTCGAGCTGTGCGCGCGGCACGACCGGCACCAGCTGTGGCAAATGGACTCAAAGGCCTTGTCCGCCTGGGCCAACCTTTGCCCGTTCTTCTTAGTGGGCTCCGACGTCGCCGTGACCACCCTTTCTGCCTATGCGTTGGGAAGTCCCGCGGTCCGTGGGGCGCAGCTCGACCTCGCCTTGACCCTTAGGTCCGACCTGTGCGATGTCGCGCGCGGCATGGCGCTTTCCGCCATGACGAGTCACCTGGTGGCGTTTGGGTCCCGGTCCTCCCTGGGACCCTACATGCTGCGAACCGTCACCTTCGACGAGCTCGACACGACTCAGAGGTTCGATGAAGACACGTGGCGCGAGCTCAGGGATAGCGGCCTTGCCGTGTCGAGCGGAACCAGCCTGTTTGGCTACGTCGCGGACCAAGCCGATGCCACGTCCTTGTCGCTTGTCGACGTCGCCCACGGAAAGCCCGAGATAGCGGCCTTTAGGACGGAGCTCGTGCCCAAGGAGCCCGTGCAGCTGTGCGTTCGGACGTCGAGCGACGCGGTGGCTGACGGCCCCCTGGCGGGCATATTGCCCGACATCTCCTACGTGCTCGTTCCGGACTCGTCGTGGGCGCAACGTGGCCCCAGCCGACAAAACCTCGCGGAGGCGCATGCCATAGGTCGCTGGCTGAAGAACCATGCCCACGAAATTCAGGAGGAATATGCGCCGACCACCGCGCACCCGCTTGTGATCGTCGTGCCGTATGCGGCGCAGGCCAAGGCGATGGCTAAGGTGCTTGGCTCGAGCGAGCAGCAGAAGGACAAGTCCCCTTGGGACGTCCGCACGCCCGCAGAGCTTAAGAACGACACGTGGCCCATCGTCGTGCTGTGCACCACCTGTGGTCCCTCCGCCCTCAACGGGCTCGGTCCGGTCGATGCCGGCACGCTGCTCTCCATGGCTGCCTCGGCAGCACGTGACGCCCTCGTCCTGTTTTGCGGCGGCGCCTGGCTGAGCAGCTCGGACGCCGTGTCGGTCAACACCATGCGGCGCGCCCTGCGCGTGGGCAGGCTGTTCTCCGCACCGCGAAGGCACGCGCTCACGGCGGACTCCAAAGACGCCCCGTTGCCCCGGCCCAGCGTCGATCTGCGCTCGACTCCCGTCGCCCTGCCGGCACTCCTTACCATGCTCCAGGAGCGCGGAACCCTCGAGAGCGCTCCGGATCTGGAACAGGTCACAAAGGCGCTCGTGGACGTCGGCCTCATCGAGGTCTTCGATCTTGGCGAAGGCGCCTATGGGTCACGGCCGACGCCAGCCGGTCGCGAGATCGGGATCATCGCGAACAAGGACCGCTCCGGCGTCACGTCGTGCACGTATTCCGACACCTCGGTGACGGTCATCGCCAGCTTGGTCCAAACCCTCGCATAGCCTAAGAACAAAGGAGTGCTTGTGTCGTTCGGTCTTGTCGCGATTTGTCGTGGTGTCAAATTGGTATGACTACCTTTGCCACGGTTGTCATATAATTAGATGTTCGGCAATCACACGGAAGGCGGAAGAATTGGGCCATCGGACCGAGCGCGCAAAGCTAACCATAAAGGGCGTTGTGGCGCCAGACGCCGCAGCCAGTCAGCAGGAGGGAACGACGAATAGCCCCTTGGGCACGTCGGGCAACCCCTCCAGTGCCGTGCTTACCGTCGCCAACCTCATCACCTTTTGCCGATTCGTGCTGACCGTCGTGTTCTTGGTGCTGTTTGCCCAGCACGACGATTCCAGCCGCGGCGCCGCGCTTGCCTGCTACGCCATTGCCGCCTCGACGGACTTCTTGGACGGTCAGGTCGCGCGCCGAACTCAGACGGTCAGCTGGCTCGGCAAGGTCATGGACCCCCTCATGGATCGCTTCCTGCTCTTTACCGGCGTCGCGGGGCTCGTGGTCACCGGAGAGCTTCCCCTTTGGATCGCCATCTTCGTGTTCGGTCGCGACATCTATCTTGGGCTGGCCGCCTTGGTGCTCAGGAAGTACACCAAGCGCCCGCTGGACGTGGTTTACGTCGGCAAGGCGGCGACGGCCTTGCTCATGACGGGTTTCGTGGACTTGCTGTTGGCCGTTCCGGTGGTGCCTGGCCTGGGTCTTGTCGACGTCAGCTGGCTTCCCGGGCTCAACGCATCGCCTGTCGCCGTGGGAATGTTCCTCGTATATGCCGGTCTCGTCTGTTCGACCATAGCCGTCATCGTCTATATGAGAAACGGCCTGAGCATTCGCAGGCGCGTCCTGGAGGAGCGCGCCTTGGAAGCCACGAGGCAGGCCTGACGCATGGGCATGGGCATCCGCTGAGGTAGAGTTTAGGGGGAGAGCATCATATGGACGGCACGTCGCCTGCGTCTGGTTTGCCAACGCTGTACGAGGAGCACCTCGTGTTGGGTGCCAGCTTTGGCAAGGACGCTATCGTTTCGACCTATGCGCACGAGGCCTCACTGGGCAGGCCGGAGCACTTGTCGGCATCGCTCACCGACCTGTCCCATATGCGGCTGCTCCTCTTTTCTGGGGCAGACGCGAACGCCTTCGCGCAGGCAGCCTTCGCCCAAGAGCCCCTGGAGGTTGGGCACAGCTCGCTTGGTGCGGTGCTCACGGGCGACGGCCATGTCGCCTCGATTCCCCTGTTGGCACGTACGGGAAGCCAGGAGTACGTCGCGCTGGACCTCTCACCACGTGCCGATGTGCTCAGCGCATGGCTTTCGTTTCTTGCCAACGTTTCCTCGAACGGCTATGCGCCGTATGCCAACATGGATACCCAAGACGCAACGGGGACGCACGTCGTGCTCCTTTTGCGCGGACCCGCTGCCCCGCAGGTCTTGGAAGACTACCTTGGCGAGCAGACGCTTCCCCGAGCAGGGCGCGTCGCCTCGGTCATGCTCGATCGCATTCCCTGCATCGTGCTCAACGTGAGCGAGCACGATGACCTGGCATATCTTGTCATGGCTCCGCCGCATTCGTCCGTGGCGCTCTGGCGAAGCCTCCTGTCGTTCACGGAGGTGACGCCCCTTGGAACGGCCGCGCTCGAGCGCCTTGCCATGGATCGCCATCCCTGGCTCAGGATGCTCTTCGACGCCACGGGCAGCCTGTACATTGAGGAAGAAGACCTCATGCGCTGGGGCCTTGTCCGCAAGGCGGACGACTTTGTCGGCGCACGCGCGCTACGTCGTTTGGACACACAAGGGGGGCAAGCGTGAAGTACGCAATCAACGGCCTCGGCATCCCCGAGGCTCACGGGCCTTATTCGCAAGGTACGACCGCAGGCCGCTTGGTCTTTGCGTCGGGGCAGATCGCCTACGACCCAAACGATTCCACGCGTCTTGTGGTAGGCGATGCCGCCGTGCAGGCAGAGCGCATCATCGACATCATCGAGCTCATATTGGGCGAGGTAAACTGCACGCTTGCCGACGTCGCGCAGACGACCCTCTACCTCGCGGACATCGACGACCTCGACAAGGTAAACGAGGTCTACTCACGTCGATTCATCCTGCCGGCGCCGGCGCGTGCGGTCGTGGCGGTATCCGCCCTTCCCATGGGCGCGCTCGTGGAAATGGATTGCGTTGCGTGCCGCTAAGCGCGCCATAAAGTATTATGATTAGAAACGTGCTATGAGGGGAGACTACATGCAGCCTGCCAAGTCATCCATGGATGAGACCGAGATATTCCGTATGCCGTCGTCTGATTCGACCATTCCCGACCTCATGGGCGGGGGAGGCGTGCTCAAGCCGACGCTCACCATCGTCAAGGGCCCCATGTCGGGAGAGACCTTTGGCCTTGACGACAAGCAGATAACGCTCGGACGAGACCCCAAGAACAGCGTCTTTCTTAACGACATGACGGTCTCGCGCCATCATGCGCGCATCGACCTGAGCGGTCTGGCCACAGGCTACGCGGTGATTGAGGACCTTCGCTCCCTCAACGGCACCTGGGTCGACGGTGCCATCGTCAACAAGGCGGTGCTCAAGGACGGGTCCACCATCCAAATCGGAACCTTTCGCATGGTGTTTCACACCAACAGGCGATCGATGCGCGTGGAAACGGGGTAATGCACATGCCCGATGCGGGATACCTCACCATTGGAAAAGTCGTCAAGCGCCTGCAGACACAATACCCGGACCTCTCGGTCTCAAAGGTTCGCTATTTGGAGGACGAGGGCCTGCTCAACCCGTCGAGGACGCCTGGCGGGTATCGTCTGTATTCGCAGCATGACGTGCGAAGGCTCGAGACGATCCTTTACCTGCAGAAGAACCGATTCATGCCCTTGCAGGTCATAAAGGAGGAACTCGCAAAGGGGGAGGCGACGCTCTTGCGCGAGCAAACGCGTGATGCCTCGGATGCGCCCGACAATCCCGCGCTCGCAATGGCCCCGGTGTCCGAAGAGCAAGAAGAGGACTCGGAGGAGTTCGACAAGTTCCATCCCATCAGCCACATGCCGGAGCTGTTGGGCGTTTCGGTGAGCTTCGTGCGCGAGCTTTCGGAAGCCGGCGTCATCCGCATGCGCAAGTCGCCTCGTGGCAGGGACATGGTCGATGGCCACGACATCCCGCTCATCCGCACCTGCGAGGACCTGAGGCGGTTCGGAATAGCCCCAAAGAACCTGCGACAATACGTGCAGGCGGCAAACAGGGAAAGCGGCATGTTCGAACAGGCGCTCACCGTCTATGGCACCAACGCCTCGGGCGGTGCAAAAGAGACCGAGGAGCAGCGCGAACGCTACGAGCAGGCTCTCTCTCACATAATCTCTCTTACCAACTCGCTTCGAGAGAAGCTCATCCGCCGTTCCCTCAAGGGCAACGCAAGCTGACGAGGGCGGTTTGGCAGTCTGGCAAAGTCGAGCGGCACAGGAAAGGACCGACATGGCGACCATCAATTACGAAAGTCTGATCGTGGACATCCCCGACTATCCGGAGCCCGGAGTGATCTTTAAGGACATAACCCCGCTGCTCGCCGATTCGCAGGGCCTTGCCGCAATCATCGACGACATCTCCGGTCATTTCTTAAAGTGCGGCATCACCAAGGTGATCGGTACGGAGGCGCGTGGCTTCCTCATCGGCGCGCCCGTGGCCTATCGGCTCGGCGTCGGCTTCGTGCCGGCACGCAAGCCCGGAAAGCTGCCGCGCGACGTGTACAGCGAGAAGTACGCGTTGGAATACGGCACGGACGAGCTCGAGATCCACAAGGATGCCTTGGCTCCCGGCGATCACGTGCTTATCGTCGACGACCTCGTCGCCACCGCAGGCACGGCCGTCGCCACTGCCCGACTGGTGCAAAAGGCGGGAGCCACCGTCGCGGGATTCGGCTTCCTGCTCGAGCTTGGCTTCCTTGGCCCACGCGACATCATAGGCAAGGAGTTCGACCAAGAGGTCTACTCACTGGTAACCATCGACTGAGTGCGTGAGGGTGGCGAACGACCACGACGGTGCAAAGCAAGAACCGTACCCAGCGCGAGCAGATGCCGCCAGAGCTGCATCTGTCGCGTAGGCATCGTGTCGACTTGGTCCTCGAGGGCGCTTTGGCCGGCATCGCGACCGGCGTCGTGATCAGTGCGTACCGATTCTTTCTCTCGCATGCAGAGGAGTTGCTCAGGCATCTTACGGGGGTTTTGGCCGATGGGGGAGTGCGCGCGCTCCTGTGGGTTCCTGTGCTCGGCATCTTGTGCCTGGTCGTGGGTCGCCTCATGCTCTATGAGCCATATACCCAGGCATCTGGCATTCCCCAGATCGACGCGGAGGTCGCCGGAAGAGTCGACATGCCGTGGAGGCGGGTGCTGCCCGTCAAGTTCGTGGAGGGCGTGCTGTGCGCGTTCGCGGGCCTGTCCCTTGGACGAGAGGGGCCATCGGTCCTGTTGGGCGGCATGGCGGCAAAGGGCGTCGCGCGCATTCGCAAGGACGGTCGGCCCCGAGAGAGGCTCTTGGTCACCTGCGGGGCCGCGGCCGGCATGTCGGCGGCCTTTCACGCCCCACTTACCGGCGTCCTGTTTGCGGTGGAAGAGATTCACCGAGAGTTCTCGGCGGCGCTGGTCATCTCCGTCATGACGGCGTCCATCGTGTCGGACTTCGTGGCCTCGCAGCTGCTTGGCGTCGCGCCGCTCATCCACTTTGTCGAGTTTGGCAGCCTGCCACACGAGCTGTACCTTTCGGTGCTTCTTATGGGGGCGATTTGCGGCCTTGCCGGCTTCTTGCACAACAGGGGGATGTTTGCCGTGCAGGAGCGCATCTTCGACCCCATAAGCCACTTCGTTCCCTACGCGCGCCTGGCAGTTCCCTTTGCGGTCGCAGGTGTCGTGGCGTTTGTCTGGCCAGACCTCATGTGCGGCGGGGACGCGATCATAGAGCGGGTATTGTCCGCGCGCGAGGAACCCGTCGTGGCCTTGGCGCTCCTGCTGGTGGGGAAGTACGTGTTCACCAGCATCTGCTTTGGTTCTGGCGCGCCAGGTGGCACGCTCTTTCCCTTGGTGGTTATGGGGTCTTTGGTCGGCGCCCTGTATGGCCACGCCGTCATATCCGTCGCGGGCATACCTGGCCTGTACGAGAACAGCTTCGTGGCGCTGGGAATAGCGGGATTGTTCGCCTCGGTCATACAGGCACCGGTGACGGCGGTGGTGCTCGTCTTCGAGCTCACCGGAAGCCTTGAAGCCCTGCTCGCCACGTCCGTCGTCTCCATCGTCTCTTACGTCGTCGCGACCTTGCTCGGGACGCAGCCGTACTACGAGCACCTGTACGAACGCATGCTTGGCCATACCGCGGAGCGCGACGCCACAGAAGACGCGAAGACGCACAAGGTCATTCGCAACTACGTGGTCGGGGCAGGCTCTGCCGCAGAGGGACGGCTCATCAAGGACGTGCCGTGGCCCGAGGACACGCTGGTCATCACCGTACGAAAGGCCGGACACAACCTCATAGCAAACGGAGGTACCGTCCTCGAGGCACTTGACGTTATCAGCATCGTTATGGACGAGTCCGTAGAGCCAACCGTCGACACTACGCTACGGCTGTTGTTCGTAGCGCGCGATTAGGTGCGAGGGGAGAAACCCTCATTCTTCTCAACTTTACATAATGGGTATTATCATACATGTATAGAGAAAGAAAAGAGGCGTGTGCGACAGCCACATACGCACGGCCATCGCACACGCCACCAACCGACTAACCCTCGACAGGATGGCCCAGATATGCAGACGCGCTGGTCGCCGCAATGGCACCGTCGCTTGCAGCCGTGACGATCTGGCGCAGCGGCTTGTCGCGGACGTCGCCGGCAACGAAGAGGCCGGGCGTCCTGGTCGCCATGCGCTCGTCTGCGACCACATAGCCAACAGGCGTAAGGTCAACAAGGTCCCTCACAAGCTCGGAGGCCGGCACGCGTCCCACGAACACGAACACGCCCGCGCCGTTGTCAAAGGTCTCGGTGGTCTCGGACCCGTCCTCGTTGTTACGGAACGTGATGCTGGTGATTGCGTCTTGGCCGGACACGCCCACGATCGACGTCAAAAAGCGTATGGAGGCCTTGGGATTGTCCTCGAGCTCCTTGCCCACGACGGCCTGGGCGCGTAGATGGTCCTTGCGCACGACCATGGTCACCGACGAGGCGAACCGCGTAAGGAAGAGCGCCTCCTCGGCAGCGGAGTTGCCGCCGCCCACCACGAAGACCTGGCGCCCGCGGAAGAACATGCCGTCACAGGTGGCGCAATACGACACGCCCTTGCCGGCGAAGTCCTCCTCGCCATCGAACCCGGCGTGCCGTGGCGTGGCGCCACCCGCCAAGATGACGGTCTTCGCAACGTAGGTCTGAGCGCTCGACGTCACGGTAAAGAGCTCCGTCTCGGCGTCTCTGGTAATGGAGGTGACGTCGCTCATGACGATCTGGGCGCCTAGGTCGACGGCCTGGCTGCGCATTGCCTCCACCAAGGAGAACCCATCCGTATGCGGAAGGCCTGGATAGTTGTCGACCTCGCTGGTAAGCAGAACCTGCCCTCCAACGGCCTCCTGTTCGAGCAGCACGGTATCGAGCAATGCCCGCTGCGCATATATTGCCGCGGAAAGTCCCGCAGGTCCTCCGCCGATGATTACCAAGTCCTTGTTCACTACGTCCGCCATGGCTCCTCCAGTCGTTACTACCCTATTACATCGTGCGCTATTATTATATCACATGCATGCATCGTTCAGACCGTACGCGGAGTCTTCTTCTGGCAAAACCGTCGCTCGCCTCACACGCCGCTCGAACCAAAGCCTCCGGTGCCGCGATCGGTGCTGTCGAGCGCGTCGACCTCCACGAGGCGCACGGCAGGTACCGCCTGGATCACAAGCTGCGCGATGCGGTCGCCTTCGTGTATGGCTATGGGATGCGTGGGATCGAGGTTTATTGCGCATATCTTGAGCTCGCCACGGTATTGGGAGTCGATGAGACCGGGAGTGTTGAGCACCGTAAGCCCCTGCTTGACGGCAAGCCCGCTACGAGGCTTCACGAATCCCGCATATCCGCTTGGTATGGCGATCGCAATGCCCGTAGAGACCAGATGCCGCTCAAACGGCATGAGCGTCACGTCCTCGGCAGACCGCAGGTCCAATCCCGCGTCGCCCTCGTA
>JAGCBF010000347.1 GCA_017652285.1 Atopobiaceae bacterium | reverse complement strand
GACCCGTTCGGGGCTGCCAAAGAACACGCCCATGATGTTGGCGGGGTCGTTGTAGTCCATGTACCACGTCGCCATAAAGGCATCGAGCTCTCCGGCGAGACGTTTTTCCATCCACACGGCACCGTCGTACACCTTTATGTTTGCGTTTATGCCAATCTGCCCGAGCTGATGGCTTATCGTCTCGTACAAAAGCTGAAAACCGTTGCCCAGCGCGAGCTCAAACGTCACCTCGCCGTCGTTGTAGCCCGCCTCGGCCAAGAGCGCACGCGCGCCGTCGGGATCGAAGGGCATGCCCTCAAGCTCCTCGTTATGGCCCCAGATGCCCGTGGGAATGATCCCGTTTTGCCGGATGGCGTCGTCGTTTATGAGGTTATGGATGACGTCGTCGACGTCGATCGCCATGCGAATTGCCTTGCGAACGCGTGCGTCGCTCAGGTACTCCTTTGACTCGTTGAGGGCGAGATAGGTCATGCCCACCATCTGCTGGCTTACGATTTTGTCGGCATGCGCGGTCTTGTACGAACGCTGCGCGATAAGGGAGTCGACGCTCTCCAGGTCCATGATGTCAATCTCGCCGTTTTGGAACATGAGGTCCCGCGTGCTCCCATCTGGGATTATGCGCAACACCGACTCCTTAACGGTCGGCTCCTCGCCCCAATAGAGCTCGTTATACCTCATAACGAAATGCTCGTTTGGTATCCATTCCACAACGTAGTAGGGACCAGACCCTATGGTTTCTGCGGGCTCAATGCCAAAGCTCTTGGCCTGGCGCGTAACGCGCTCGTTGACGATGGACATGGCAGCCGAAGACAGCTCGGCGACAAACCCCGCGTTCGGGGACTCAAGGACGATCGAGAAGTGCGTGTCGTCCTGGATCGTGAACCCCTCGAGCTCTTCGGCCTGCTTGTCCATGAGCGCCCTGCCGCCCCTGATCTCGAGCGGAATGTCGGTGTTTACCGCGGCCTCGACAAGCAGCCTGCTAAAGCTGTAGCGCACATCCGACGAGGTGAGCGCATCGCCGTTGGAAAACCTCACGCCCTCGCGAAGCGTGAAGTCGTAGGTGAGGCCGTCGTCGCTTACGTGGTAGTCCTCGCACAGGCTGTTGACGACCACGGCTTCGCCGTCGATCATGCGCGTCTCGAACAGCCGGTCGAATATGTTGAGAGGTGCCCAGTACACCGAGTCGTTATGGGCCATGTCCATGGTCGACATGCCAAACGACTGCGCGGTGGTGAGCCTGCCACGCCTGGCGCGACCGACCTGCGAGGAGCAGCCACTCGCAAAGGCGCAGTACACAGGTGCCGCCAGCATCGCCTTGATGAATGACCTTCTGTCCATAAGACCTGCCTTCCGTTCTTGCACAGTAGCCACATCCGTACTGAAGCTACTCTGACTTCTGGGCATCTTTGGCCTTCTTCTCTTCGTGCGCCTTTATCATTTGCACGATAGGCGCCTCGGCGGGCTTGCCAAACGTGCCGTCCGCAATGGCCTTCTCGATCTTCTTGACCTCGCGGGCCGCCCAGCTCGGTGCGATTTCGCGCAGATAGGGCTTGGGCTTGCCGCGCATGTAGAGCGCCATGGGGTGAATCTCTATGCCCTTGGCCTTGAGCCGCTCCTGCATGATGTAGATGGGACGGCGCGTGGTGGCCGAGCTGCCAAACACGATGGCCTTCTTTACCAGCCCCTCCGGTATGGACGCGATGTAGGCCTCCATGCCGGGATCGAGCTTGAACTTGTACAGCGCCCCTCCAATAAACAGCACGTCAACGGGCTTTTTTATGGGTGCGCGCGGGTCGTCGATGGATATGGGCTCCACGTCGACGCCTTCCGCGATGATCTCTGCCATCTCCTTTACGTGTCCGCCGCGCGATTGGTACCGTATCGCGACGCTCATGATGCCTCCTCACATTCGCAGCATTCCCTGCGGGCTATTATACGTTGTCCCCAAAGCCAAGGCGTCAGAACACCCCTTTTCCTTGTCTGCTGCAAAAGGGGTGTCCTCCATGCGTCGTATGTCGTGCTGGCTTTAGCCCTTCATGGCCTGGAACGCGCTGCCGTACATGGCGGCGTCGTTGCCCAAGCTTGCGGGAAGAATGCGCGTGCTCACGGACGGTGCCAGGCAATACTTGCGGAACGCCGCGCGCAGCTCCTCGGCGTAGAGCTTGAATCCGCCGCCCACGCCGCCACCAATAAGATACATTTGCGGGTCGATGATCACAGAGATCTGTGCCAAGGCGTATCCCAGGCAATCGCACATGGTGGATATGGCCGCCTGCGCCGCCTCGTCGCCCGCACGGTAGGCGTTAAAGATGGAGAGCGTGTCGGTAGGACCGTCGAGCTTTACGGGCTTCTGACCAAGCTTTTTGCACTCGGCCTTGTACACGCGCACGATGCCGGACGCAGACGCGTACTGCTCCAGGCAACCCTGGCGCCCGCAGCCACAGGATGCGGTCTCGTTGCGGTTGACGGTGATGTGGCCGATCTCGCCACCGGCACCAAAGGCGCCGGACACGATCTTGCCGCCAGACACCACGCCGCCGCCCACGCCGGTGCCGATGGCAACCAGCACAAAGCTGGTGGCGTCCTTTGCGGAGCCCTGCCACAGCTCGCCGAGCGCCGCCGCGTTGGCGTCGTTGACAAACGCGAGGTTGGCGCGCTTAAAGGTGCGCTTGATGGCGGCCTGCAGGCCATCCGGGTCAAGCTCGATGTTGGCGAGCATGCCCACCTTGCCGTCGTCGTCCACCGGGCCGGGCACATCCAGGCCCACCGCGATGACGTCGTCGGCGGTCGCGCCATTGTCTGCCAGAAGCTTCTTGAGGCCTTCGGTCACCATGGCGAACTCGGCCTCGCTCGTGATCTCGCCCGTGGGGATCTTGGTCACGGCCTGAAGCACGCCCTCGGTGGAGAACAAGCCCACCTTGATGCTCGTTCCGCCAATGTCAATGCCCAATACCTTGTCCATAAGGCACTCCTCTCAAGTGTCGTGTGCACGCATACATAGGGGGATGGTAACTCTTGCCCCGTGCTCTTCCCATAAGAAAAAGGCTATCGGAAGGTAATCGGCCGTCATGCGACGTGGTTGCCTCGTGCGCCCAGCAGCCAACGCGGCTACTGGCGGTAATAGCTCAGGAAGTCCTCGATCGCGTCGAGCGCCTCGCCCAGCACGGCGCGACGTGGCAGGAACACGATGCGGAAGTATCCTGGCGTCTCCCAGTTAAAGCCCTTGCCTGGCACGATGAGCACGCGCTTGTCCTGCAGCAAGTCGAGCTGGAACTGCTCGTCGTCGGTAATGTTGAACTTGTTGGGATCGAGCCGCGGGAACACGTAGAAGGCCGCCTTGGGCTTGACCACGGATATGCCGTCGATCTGGCGCAGGCGCTCGTACACAAAGTCGCGCTGGTTGCGCACGCGACCGCCCTCCACCACGTAATCCTTTACGCTTTGATGTCCACCCAGCGCCGTCTGCACGATGGACTGCGCGGGAACGTTGGAGCACAGGCGCATGTTGGACATCATGTTTATGCCCTCCATCAGCCCGCGCCCCAGCCGCTTGTTGCCCGAAATGGAGATCCATCCTATGCGCCAGCCGGCGATCATGTGGCTCTTGGACAACCCATTGAACGTGATGCAGAACAGGTCCGGCGCAAGGCTTGCGATGCTCACGTGCTCCTCGCCATCCATGACCAGGCGATCGTAGATTTCGTCCGACAGAATAATGAGCTGGTTTTCGCGCGCGACCTTGACGATCTCCTCGAGCACCTCGCGTGGGTACAGGGCGCCGGTGGGATTGTTGGGATTGATGATGACGATCGCCTTGGTGTTGCTGGTCACCTTGGCTCGGATGTCTGCGATGTCGGGCATCCATTCCGCCTGCTCGTCGCAAAGATAGTGGACGGCCGTGCCACCGGCAAGGGTCACGCATGCGGTCCAGAGCGGATAGTCCGGGCTGGGGACCAAGATCTCGTCACCGGTCTCCACCATGGCCTGCATCACCATGTTGATAAGGTCGGACACGCCGTTGCCCGTATAGATGTCGTTCATGGTGACGTTGGGGATGTGCTTGATCTGGTCGTACTGCATGATGGCCTTGCGCGCCGCAAACAGGCCGCGGCTGTCCGAATAGCCTTCGGTGTCGCGCAGCTGGCTCGCCATGTCCTGCACGACCTCGTCCGGCGTGCGAAAGCCAAACGGCGCGGGGTTGCCGATGTTGAGCTTGAGGATGTGGATGCCGTCCTCCTCCATGCGCATGGCCTCGTCGAGCGCGGGCCCGCGTACGTCGTACGAAACGTGGTTGAGCTTGCTGGACTTTTCGAACTTCTTCATGGCTCGTACCTCCTGTCGTGCAGGCGCATGCGCCTGCGAATCGCTTGGCGTTGGACTTGACTCGTCATCGAGCGGTTGCGCGTCGCCCCGACCTTGCAGCCATTCCTCGGACACCCCCAGGATCTGGGCGAGAAGGGCTAGCGAGTCCGGCCTTGGAAGGGTCTTGCCGCTAAGGTATTGGCTGAGCTGGCTTTTCCCAAGCTTCTTTTCGTGCTGTGCCGCAAGCTGGAGCACGTCGACCTGCTTGAGGCCCTTGGCCGCCATTGCCTCCTTAAGTCGATCGCAAAACGCCGTCGTTCCCATGGTCTCTCCCAAAAGTTCAATTTGGTGGTCACTCAAATTGAACTTATGGTAGCACGTTGAACGAGAAGTTCAACATCGAGTTCAATTTTATTGGCCGATTGGGGCTAGGCCCCTTTCGGCCAGTTTTGGGCCCCTTTCGGCCAGTTTTGGCCACGTGGCCGCCTGCGCCGGGCCCCTTTCGGCCAGCGGGGCACAATGCCAACGTGGTCACAAACCGCTCGGTCGCGCTATACTAGGACGCGAGGAAAACCACGAGCAGAGGAATGTATCCATGGCCAACCAACACGCCAACGGCGATCAGCGTCTTAACATCCCCTCGTTTCTCTCGCGCCCCGCGAAGCCAACGCGCGTTCCGCACGACGACGAGGTTGACGCCATGATGAAGTCCGTGCACGAGGCGGCAAGCATCAATCTGGAAGACATCGAGGAGCCCCCGCTGGACGAAGGGCCAGACGCCTCGCCCGCCAACGGCACCGAGGAAGAGCTCCAGGCGACGATTCTCAACACCCCAGACGAGAGCGTCGTGCCCGAGGTCGATCCCTTCCCCGTGCCAGGCCCTGCTCCCGTGCCCACGCTAGAAGAGGACCTGCAGACGCTCGAGCGTGTTGAGCGACGCCTGTACGCGCATCGCTACGCCACCGCCGAGCTGGAGACCTTTGGCGAAACCATCGATCCGCCCAAAGCCACCGAGGACCGCGCCGAGGCCCTCTCCATACTCTTGGAAGAGGACCACGAGCTGTTGAGCGATCCCATGGTCGGCAACATGCTCGAACGACTGTCGAACAAGGCGGACGAGCTCGACCCCATCGTCGCCGCGCAAGTCCGCATACTCGGCCGCGACCGTCATCAGCTGGTCGGCGCCTCGGCAGAGGACCAGGCGCAGCTCGTTCGTTTGCAAGCGGAGTCCTACGACGTCTGGCTGCGCGCCAAGGGCAGCAGCGACTGGAACACCTTCTCTCCCTATCTCGATCGGCTCGTCGAGCTGCAACGCAAGATAGCGCTGTCCAAAAACCCGGACGCCGACCCGTACGACACCCTGTTGGACGAGAACGAGCACGGCACCAACCGCGCCTTCTACAATTCCTTCTTCGCACGCGTCAAGCAATGCGTCGTGCCGCTGCTCACCGCGATCTCCAAGAGCGGCAGGAGCCTGAGCCGCTCGTGCATCGAGGGCCGCTTTGACGTCATGCGCCAATGGGAGCTCGCGCGCGACGTGGCGCAGCTGGAAGGCATAGACGACGACGCGTTCTACCTCACCACGACCGCGCATCCCTTCTCGGAGTCCATGACCAGCAACTACGTCGTCGCCGCCACGCGCATCGAGCCCGACGACGTCATGAGCAACGTCTACACCATGCTGCACGAGGTCGGTCACAGCCTGTACGAGCAGGGCGTCGACCCGCGCTTTAACCGCTCGTCGCTCAAGGGCGGCACGTCCGCCGGCATGCACGAGGCGCAGTCGCGCTTTTTCGAGAACTACGTCGGTCGCGACCGTGTCTTTATGGAGCCGCTGCTCGAGCTGCTGAAGTATCGCTTCCGCGGGCAGCTCAACCGCGTGACCGCCAATCAGCTGTACCTGGCCGTCAACAGCGTTTCTCCCTCGCTCATTCGCGTGGAGGCAGACGAGCTCACCTACCCGCTGCACATCCTCATTCGCTACGAGATCGAGCAGGCGCTCATGGACGGCAAGGCGTCCGCGCAAGACGTCCCCAAGCTCTGGGCGAGCAGATACCGCCGCTACATCGGCGCAAACGTCACCAACGACGCAGAGGGCGCCTTGCAGGACGTGCACTGGGCACAGGGGCTGTTTGGCTACTTCCCCACCTACGCACTGGGCAACGCCTATGCCGCCCAGTTGCAGGCAAAGATGATAAGCGACGGCATCGACTGGGAGGGATCGCTCTCGATCGGCGACCTCGCGCCGATTCGCGAATGGCTCCGCGAGCGCGTGTGGCAATACGGCAGGTCCAAGGATCCCGCCGAGATCATGCTCGACGCGTGCGGCGAGCCCTTTAACCCGCGCTACTACGCCAACTACCTGACCCATAAGTTCGCGGCCCTCTACAACCTGAGCTAACCATGAGGGCGCTCATCCAACGCGTGCGCTCGGCGCGCGTAGAGGTCGACGACAAGACGGTCGGCTCATGCGCACAGGGGCTTCTCATTTTCTTGGGCGTCGGTCAAGACGACACCTCGAAGAACGCCCAGGTGTTGTGGGACAAGATCTTGCACCTGCGCATCTTTTCGGACGCGCAGGGCAAGACGAACCTGTCGCTTGCGGACGTGGACGGAGAAGTGCTCGTCGTGATCCAG
>JAGCBF010000040.1 GCA_017652285.1 Atopobiaceae bacterium | reverse complement strand
TCCATTACACGAGGCGCTACGTCTCTGAACAAAAGCGACCCACCCGTCACCGCATGCTTTTGCATGCTGATGATGACGCGCAGGCCCGCCGACGACAGGAACGAGCAGTCCTTCATATCCATCACGATGTCAGCGGTGCTGTTTTCGGAATATATGCGACTCGCCGCAGCTTCCAGTTGTGGCGCCGTATTGGCATCCACGCGTCCCGTCAGCGTGAGGACGTACTTCTTGCCATCTTGGGACACATCGATCGTTAATACTCGCGACACGTGCTGCTCCTTCCACTCTACCAGCGCTTAACGAGCGTAACGACGTTGAAGTCGCCCATACGCTCATAGCGCAGCTCGTCCACGTTCTCGCTTGCCAACTGTATTCCGCGCCTTGTTGCCGCATCTTCGCGCAACGCCGCCACTGGGTCGAAGGGCGCGCCTTCGTCGATTATCTCCACCGTCAGAGAGGACGGGTTCACGCTGTAGGCATGCGTCACGCGTACCATGCGCTCCACGCTTGCATCCGCACCGGCATACGCATGCTGGCACACGTAGACGAACATCTCCTCTATGGCCAGGTCGAGTAGTCCCTGCGTGCGAACCGGACACAAGCGCCGGTCGAGCTCGGCATGGACAAAGTCGTTTACCTGCTCGAGCGCATCCGCATGCGCGGGTACCACGAGCTGGATCTTCTCTTCTGGCGGCACGCCGATCTCCAACGCCAGGATGGTGATGTCGTCCGACTGCTCTGCCCCCTCGGCATGCGCGGCAACGCTCGCGCGAACGAAGTCCACCAGCTCTCGGGGGTGCAAATCGAAGCTCTGGTTGACCAAGTTCTCAAGGCGCTCCACGCCGTACTGCTCTTCGTCCACAGAAAACGCCTCGGTAACGCCATCGGTATAGATCAAAAGCTGGTCGCCAATACCGCACTCCACAGAGAACGTGCGGTAGGGCAAGCCTTCGAAGAGCCCGAGCGGCAAACCAGACTTCTCCCTCATCCAATGCCACGCACCGTTTTGCCACAGCAGCGGAGGGTTATGTCCCGCGTTAACAAAGTCCACGTGTCCAGTCGCGTAGTCCAACACGCCTACCCACGCGGTCGCAAACATGCCCGCGTCGTTGCCGTCGCAGAGCTTGCGGTTAACGTTCTCTATGGCCTCGCCCAGCTCCATGCCGCTTTCCAGATAATCTCGTATCTGCGTCTTCGCCCTCATCATAAAGAGCGCGGCGGGCACGCCCTTGCCAGACACGTCGGCAAGTACGAAGGCGAGCTTTCCCGCATCGGGCCCGCAGTCGTCGCCGAGCAGGAAGAAGTCGTAAAAGTCGCCGCCCACCTCTTTGGCCGCGTTCATGTTGGCATAGATGTCAAAGCGCTGGATGTCGGGATATGGAGGAAAGACGCTCGGCAGCGCCGATTCCTGGATTTCCTTGGCCGTCGCGAGCTCGGCGTCCATGCGCTTCTCGGCCTCGGCGATCCAGCCCTGGAGCGCATCGACCGTTATGTTGATGCCTGCGGCAAGGTCCCAAAACTCTTGCGCGCCTTCGGGTATCACCCGTGCGTCCAGGTCGCCTTCCGTAATGCGCCGCAGGGTTTCGTTGGTCGCGTCCACGCGACGCGCGACCGTGGAGTCCAAGAGCTTCCAGACAAGCACGAACGTTGCGGCGAGCAGGGCAAGCGTGGAAAGCGCGAGCCAGTTGACCACCACGCTACGTCCGGCAAACACCATGGAGGCAGGACGGATCGCAACGACGCGGTACCCATTGTGCTCCCCCGCCATAAGATAGCCGACCTGGCGGGTAAGCAGCGACGCAAACGCTTCGCGCGTGCCAGGCAGCTCAAGGTCGACAAGGTCGCTGTAGTCGCTAGGGGCAAGGTAGACGGCGCGCTCCAGGGTGCCGTTTTCTGCGCTACGTTGCACGGCAGCCAGCGTCTCTTCCTCAAACAGGTCCTGCAACGTTGTGTTGTCGACGATCCGCAACCGGTCGGTATCCGCAGCAATCACCTTGTTGTCAATGGCAAGGATAAACAAGCCATCAACGTCTTCCGCATACCCCTCAAGAAGGTGGGAAAACGGGTTCTTTAAGACAGGCTGGCGCGGTTGTTCATCCGTGGAGTCGGAGTCAGATGCGCCGTCGTCTTGTGTCCACAGGTATTCGAGCGCGGATGCGTTGGCCTGCTTCTCATGCTCCATCTGGTCAAGCAGGTAATCGACCTCGCTTTGTATGTCTTCATGGCCATCGGCCAGCTCGCCTGCGGTAACCACGCCATAGGCCGACGTAACGACGATCATAAAGGCAATAAGCACCGCCACCAGCAGACGCGTGCCAAACACGCCGCGCAGGCCGACCTCGCCGGCCTTGCGCATGACCCTGTCTGTCACCAAAAGACATACAAGCGTTGTTATTGTCATGATCACGGCATCGCCAATGGCTTGGAAGCCAATGTCGCCAGCCTTGAGCGCCGCGGCCATCGCCTCGTCCCGCACGATTGCGAGCTGCTCTATGCCAAGGCTCAAGCCTGCTTCCGCCAAGCGCTGCGCAAAAGAAACCGCGATTGCGTCAAACGCAAAGCCAATGCTGAACACGATGGATGCCGCAAGGCAAGAAAGCGCAACAAGGAGAAGCCGTCGGCGACCAGTCGTCTTCTTGATCGCGATCGAGAGCAGCGAGCCCAGCACGAGCCCAGCGATCCCCGTCATCAATATGGTAGCCACCGGCGTCACGTAGGTCAGCTCGTAGTAGTCAAGTGGCATATAGCGCGCGTGCAGCGAAAGCACCAGACCAGCGAAGAGTCCCGTGCCCGCACCGGGCAGAGTGCCCAAAAGCACCGATGCGACCACGATGGGAATGAACATGAACAGAAGATACGCGGCTCCGCCATCAGCAAACTGCACACCCACAAAACCCCATTGCGTAAGGATGCACGTTATGCACGCCATTGCCACCACACACGCAGCCGTGCGCCGAATAATGCTTCCAGTGCCGGCAAGCACGCCCTTCCAACGCAACCACGGAGCTCTTCCTTCGCCCTTTTGCATGTGCGACTCCTTGCATGACCACGTGTTGACGTGTGGTATCGATTAAATACAAATAAAGTATGCCACGACTTCAGCGCACCTGGTACAGCAGGGCGTTGACGATGGCGGCGGCAACGGTGGAGCCACCCTTGCGGCCGCGCGCGACGATGTGGGGCACGTCGGTTTGCCGGATGAGCTCCTTGGACTCCACCACGTTGACAAACCCCACCGGCACGCCGATGACCAGCGCCGGAACGGGCATGGTCCCAGCCACCAGCATGGAATGGAGCTGGACCAGCGCCGTGGGGGCGTTGCCGATGGCAAACACCAGCGGTCCTGCGAGCTGTGCCGCGCGCTCCATGCTCACCGCCGAACGCGTGAGCCCCCGCCGACACGCCTCGGCCGCCACGTCCTCGTCCGCGATGAAGGTGTGAACCTCCCCGCCCAGGCTCGCCAGCACGCGCTTGTTGATGCCGGCCGCCGCCATGGTCGTGTCGGTCACCACGTGGGCGCCGGCACGCAGGGCGGCAATGCCCTGCTCGACCGCCTGCGGCGAGAAGCACAGCGTGCGCGCGTAGTCGAAGTCCGCCGTGGTGTGGATGACGCGCTTTACCACGAGCTGGGTCGCCGCATCCAAGTCGTCCAAGCTGATGCCCTGCGCCGCAAGCTCTTCTCCGATGATCGTAAAGCTGCGCGCCTCGATATCGGCCGGCCGCACGAACTCAAGGCGGTCCATGCCGGTTGCGCGATTCCCCGCCACATGCTCGTTCGTCATATGCCCTCCTCGATGATGCGATACACCAGCTCCAAGTCCATGTGCGCACGGATGCCCGCCGCCAGCGCGTCGTACTGTTGCTGACGATACGCCGCCATGTCCAGTGCCTGCGCACGCCCGGCGTCGAGCCCCTTGCCTGCGAGCAGCGCCGACAAGAGCGCCTGGTTGGCCGCGGGGTTGTCAAAGAGCCCATGAACGTAGCAGCCGTACACGTTGCCCTGCTGGCAGCCGTCCGCATGCGGAGCGTCGCCCTTGTCACGATCGCTCACGGACAAGAGCGGCAGGCCACCCACGAGCTCGGTCGTTCCCATGTGGATCTCGTAGCCCGTAACCGCCGCGCCGGTTAGCGCAGACAAGGGCCCTTCGACCGTGCAGAAGCTTCCCGCCACCTGCGTCGTGCGCTTGCTTGCCCCAAAGCTGGTGCGCACCGGCAGCAGCCCCATGCCCGAAAGCGTGCCCGTGCCCTCCACGCCCGACAGGTCCTCCAGGCGTCGCCCCAGCATTTGATAGCCGCCGCAGATGCCCAGCACCGCAACGCCCGCACGCGCGGCTCGCACGACGGCCGCCTCCATGCCACTGGTGCGCATCCACAACAGGTCGGCCATCGTCGCCTTGGTGCCCGGGACTATGATGAGGTCGGGACTTCCCAGCTCGGACGGCTTGCTCACGTAGCGCACGCCCACGTCCTCCATGGCGTCGAGCACGATGAAGTCGGTAAAGTTCGATATCTTGGGCAACCGCACGACCGCCACGTCGACAAGACCCGCCGCCTCGCGCACGTCCAGTCGGTCGGACACGCTGTCCTCGTCGTCCAGATCAAGCTTCATAAACGGCACGAGACCCGCCACGGGAAGCCCCGTCCGCTCGCGAAGGATGCGCAAGCCGTCGTCAAAGAGCGTGGGATCGCCGCGAAACTTGTTGACCACCGTGGCCTTGACCAGGCGTCGCTCGTCATCGTCGAGCAGCATGAGCGTGCCCACGAGCTGGGCGAACACGCCCCCGCGGTCGATGTCGCCTGCCAGCAGCACCGGCGATGCGCACATGCGCGCCACGCCCATGTTTACGATGTCGTCGCGCTTGAGGTTGAGCTCCACGGGACTGCCCGCGCCTTCGATGAGCACCACGTCATAGTCGCGCGCCAATTCGTCGTAGGCTTCCATGATCGCCCCCTTGAGCTGGTGCTTGTACGCAAAGTAGGCGCGCGCGGACATGGTGCCCACGGGACGGCCGTGCACGATCACCTGGCTGCCCACGTCGGTCGTCGGCTTGAGCAGTATGGGGTTCATCGCGGCGGTCGGCACCACGCCCGCGGCCTCGGCCTGCATGGCCTGAGCACGGCCGATCTCCAGCCCCTCGTGCGTGATCGCCGAGTTAAGCGCCATGTTTTGCGACTTGAACGGTGCCACGCGCACGCCGTCTTGCGCCAGCACGCGGCACAGGCCTGCCACCAGCAGGCTCTTGCCCACGCCAGACATGGTCCCTTGAATCATGAGCGGCTTGGCTCCCATTGCGTCACCTCCCTCAATGC
>JAGCBF010000346.1 GCA_017652285.1 Atopobiaceae bacterium | reverse complement strand
CTCCGGCTCGGGCTGCGGATTCGAAGCCGGTGTCGTCGATTGCGACTCGGATTGCTTAGGCTGCTCGGCCTCTTCCTGCTGCTGTGTCTGCTGCTCTTGCGCGGGCGCCTGATCCTGCGAATCCTGGTTCGCGGACGATTGAGCGTCTTGCGAATCGTCACGGGTGCCCCGCTGCTCCTCGCGATTTGCCTTGGCCTCGGACTCCTGCGCGCTCTGTGCAGACGCATCCTGGTCGACCGTCTCCTGACCGTCGTCGCCAGATTCGTCTGTCGGCTGAACAAAGGCCTCTATGGGAGCTGGCTGACCGCCAAAGGCCGCGTTGACAAAGTCGTCACCCAGCACATCGCGGGCAGCTTTGAGCGACGCCTGCGCCGCAGCGCGACGTTCCGACTCCATGGCCTCGACGACCTCGGACGAAAGCTGCTCGATAAAGACCGCCTGACCGCTCGCCGCGTCCTGCATGGCCTCGTACTGGCTTTGCTGCTCCGCAAGCAGGCTCTCTTGTGCCCGCTGCTGCTCTTCCAGCATGGACTTGTCTGCCAAGAGCTCGGACTGCAGGCCTGCGACGGTGTTGATCTCTTTGTTCTTCTTCTCTACGACCTTGTTGGCGTAGTACACCCTGGAAACAAAGTCGTCGAGGCTTTCGGAATTGAGCACGAGGTCGAGCAGGCTCATTTCCCCACCTTGGCGATAGGACTCGCCGATCACGATGGAAAGACGCGACTTTGCCTCTGCAAGCTCACCCTCATTTACCGAGATGTTCTGTTCGAGCTCGGCAATGTTGGCCCTTGTCTGGTCCAGTTCGAAGTTCGTTTTGCCCAGCTCCGCCTCTGTTTGGTTGAGCTGCTGCTCAAGGGCATCCAACCTTTGCTCAGCGGCCTTAAGCTGCCGCTCGATTTCTGAGGAGGAGGGAGCAGCGTAAGCAAGAGCCGCGGGATAGAGCGACGATGTGGCAATGATGCCCGTAAGTGCGAATGCGACAACCTTGCGCGCGGTCGCGTGCACGTCCATCTTCTTCATCTCTTAACTCCTTACGATGATTCGATCCAACGCACAAATCAAAGATGAATGCTATGATTTAAACGCAGGTACCATACTAATATCCGTTTGGCGTTTGGAGCGCAAAACACACAATTGCCGTGCCAAGCTGAGTCAGAGCTTAAAGCATGTCTAAAGCAACGCGTGCGAACGTGTGCGCAGGTACAAGGCGTATTTTTCGCAACGTGCAACCAAGGAAGGACCTTACGTGGACGACGGGAACCAAAAGTCGATAGATGCAGAGAATGTGAAGCAGCAAGCCAACAAGTCATCCAACATCGTTAGCATAATCGTTATCATCAGTCGCATTACGGGCTTTTTCCGGACCTCCACGCAGGCGTGGGCGCTTGGCGCCGCGGGACTGGCAAGCGCCTACACCGTGGCCAACAACCTGCCAAACCTGTTGTACGAGCTCGTGGTGGGTGGCATGCTCATCACGTCCTTCCTGCCCGTGTACTTATCGGTAAAGCAACGGTTGGGGCGCGAAGGCGCGAGCGCGTACGTCTCCAACCTGCTGTCCATCGTAGTGGTGCTCATGGTGGCGCTCACCGCCGTGAGCTTCGTGTTTGCCGCACCCATCATTTGGACCCAGTCGGCAGGGGCCACGGACGGCTTTAACTCGGAGCTTGCGGTATGGTTCTTCCGCTGGTTCGTGGTCGAGATCCTGCTCTATGCGCTGTCGTCCATCATGTCTGGCGCGCTCAACGCAGAACGCAGCTACATTGCCAGCAACCTTGCGCCGGTATTCAACAACGTCATTGTCATCGCGTCGTTCGTCCTGTATGACTACCTCGTGCACGGCATGGGCATGGCGTGGTACAACGCCGCCGTCGTGTTGGCGATCGGCAATCCGCTGGGCGTTGCGGTGCAGGTGATATGCCAGATCCCGTCCATGCGCCGGCAAGGCATAAAGCTGACGCCGCACATCAACTTGCACGACCCCGCGCTGCGCGACACGCTTTCCATTGGCATTCCCACCTTGGTGGCCACCTTGGCCTCCGTCCCCACCACGGCCGTCATGTCGAGCTGCGCCCTGTCCGTTACGGAAGCGGGCGCCTCCGTTGCCTACTATGCGCGCATTTGGTACATGCTCCCCTACTCGGTGTTTGCCGTGCCCATATCGGTAACCATGTTCACCGAGCTTTCGGCCAGCTACATTGCCGAAGACATGGGCGCCTTTAAGGACTTCTTTGCCGACGGGTTCCGCAAGACCTTCTTTACGCTGGTGCCATGCTCGATGTTTTTGGTCGTGTTTGCGCCGTCGCTCATCGCCGTGTTCGCCGGCGGCCAGTTTGACGGCGAGGCCGTTGGCCTGACCACGGGCTACCTGCAGGCCCTGGCCTTGTCGCTGCCGTTTTACGCGTTGACCACGTATTTGCAAAAGACCTGCTCGTCCATGATGCGCATGGGGTTCTTTGCCGCCGCCACCTGCGTGGCTTCCGTGCTGCAGATCGTGGTCTGCCTGGTCTTGACGCCCGTGTGGGGTCTGTATGTGGTGCCGGTGTCGTCGGTGTTCTATTACGGCGCCATCGACGTGCTGGTGATCTGGAAGATCCGCAGCATCGCGGGCTCGTTGGGCATGGGCAGCGTGGTGAAGTCCGCGCTTACGGCGCTTGTCTTCGGCCTCGCCGGAGCCGTCGTGGGCTGGCTGGCACTTATGGGCGTGACCCAGGTGCTGGGGCCGTGCGAAGGCATCATGCGCGGCGCGCTCTACACCCTGGCGGGCGGCGTGCCGGCCGTCTTGGTTACGTACGGCATCACGTCGTTTTTGGGCATATCCGACGCACCGTTCTTCGACTCGCTCTTCTCGCGCGTGTTCGCACGCGTGCGGAGGGGCTAGGCCATCGCGCCCAAAAAAGAGCGCGGCGTTGGGAAGGGCTCCCAACGCCGGCGGGTCTTATCACCAGATAAAAACGCAGGCGCGGATTAGAACGCGTGCGCGGTGGGCTCGGGGTAGTACTTGGCGAACTTGCGGTTGAAGTTGAGCTCCATGGCCCTGCCGATGCCCTGCGAAACGACCGTGTCCTTGTTGTAGCGCAAGGGATTGGCGACCTTTTTGGCACGCACCAACGCGTCGAACTCGTCGCGCAACGCCTCGTCCACCAAATAATGGCGAATCAGCCGCGGCTCGGTGCGCGCATACAGACCCTCGTGTGCAGTGCGCTGCACGTCGTCCTTGCCGTCCACGAAGTCGTCCACCAGCGCGCGCATGGGATTGACGCCACCCACGCACGCGTAGTAGGAGTTGGCGCCTAGGCGCGGGTTGAAGTCCAAGAACAGCGCACGTCCGGTGTGTGGGTCGCGCTTGATGTCAAAGTTGGCGAAGCCGCGCCACCCAATGGACTCCAGCATGCGCGCCACCTTGTCCCACAGCTCCGGCATGGGTCGCGCCATGATGGCGACGGGGTTGCCCATGAGCGCCGGCGAGTGGTCCTCGAGCAGCACCTGGCCAGACACCAGCATGGTGGTCTTGCCCGCTTGGTTGACGTAGGCGGTGATCATGTCCACGTAGGTGTCGTCGCCCTCGATAAGCTCCTGCAATATGAAGTCGCCGGAGTAGTGTTCCGCTCGCAGGTCGTCCCAAAGCTGGTCGAGCTCGGCCTGGTCGTTGATGAAGTAGACCTTCTTGAAGCCCTTGGCGTACAGCAGGAAGTACTCCGCAGACGACATGGCCGGCTTGGCGATGAGCGGAAACGGGATGCTCGTGGGCGGAATGGGGTCCGTGCCCGCCACCTGCACGGCCTCCGTACGCGGCGCGTCAAGGCCAAACTCTGCGCACATCTGCGCAAAGGTAATCTTGTTGGAGGCGCGCATCATGGGGTCGTGCGGCGGCAGCGAGCAGAGCACGTTGGCGGGGAGCTCGCTGGCAAAGCTCTCCAGCCGCTCCACGACGGCATCCGAATTGGCGATGAGGATGACGCGCTTGGAGGCGTGCTCCGCAGCGATGGCGCCGATGGCCTCGCGCAGGGTGTCGGCCTCCATGTTGGGCACCTCGTGGACGTCGATGAACCTTGAGGTGGTAATGATGCGAATGGGCAGAGGCACGATGCAGATGCTCCGCACGCCGTACGCCTCGTTGAACTCGCGCGCCATGGGATAGGATGACACGTCGCCACCCAGTATGACGGGCAGGATGTCGTCACGCACCGCGGCAGCGTTGGTGGGCTTGTCGACCTTGACGGTCTTGTCCGTTTGCCCGGCCCCTTGCGCGTCTTCGGCGGCATGACCGCGTTTGAGCAGCTGGCGTGCCTTGACCAGCGAGCCATACACGATTGGCCGCAGCGGCACGTCGCGGTCGGGCGCAATGCTTACCACGTCCTTTGCGAACTTGGTCTTAAACGTGTTGAGGCCCTTGAGCGAGGGCGCGAAGTCGTTGCCGATACCCATCAGGTCGTAAGTCGTGACGCCGTCGGCCGAAAGCGTGCAGGCCTCGAAGTAGATGAGCCCGTCCGTCACGTAGTTGCGGTTGGGCACGTCCGAGCTCGAGGCGCCGTAGTAGCGAACCGCCGCGGAACCGTTGACGGTGGCAATGGTCCACGTGACCACGCGGCCGTCCACGCGGCCGGCGAACACGCGGCAATGCTCGGGACCAAGGATGCGAATCATGTTTTCGTAGCTTTGCAGCGTCCCGGCCGAAAACCCGTCGCGTTCGGCGGTTTCGAGCATGACGGCGTAGTACTCCTCGAAGGACTGCGTCGCCTGCTCGGTCTCGTCCGCATAGGTCGCGGGACTTTCGCGCAGGGCTTTGCGCACGTCTCGCCGTCCACGGGGCTTCATGCGGGCGAGGATGTCGTCCTGCGTGCCCGATATGTCCATGATCACCGTTTGGTTGTAGGGAATCGTCGACAAGGTCGGGCTGCACTCAGGCAGGTCCGCCTTTACCGCCATGCGCACGAAGACCTGCCTGTGGTCGCGCTTGCGCACGTAGGCGCGCAGCGAGTTGATGAGGTCGAGCTCGTCCACCGACGACGGCTCCCCCACCCACACGGGTCCGTGCGACGCGCGCAGGTAATGGTACCCATGCGTTTGGTAGTCGATAAGCCCCACAAACGCCACGGGCTTGCCGTTGCGCTCCACGCGCAGCGCGCCCCACGGCGTCTTGCCCTCGATGGTCTTCTCCAGCCGCGCCCACACGGCGGTCTGCTCTATGGGAAGCGCCAGACCAAGCTGCTGCGCCTCCTGCTCCATTTGGTCATAAGACAGCTCTGTCAGCTCCATACGACCCTCCTTGGTACTCAAACGTTGTTGTTGGAGAGACGCTGCGTCACCCCATGATTCCCACTGCCCGGCGCAACGACCTGGCCTATCGCATGCGCGCGTTGAGCTCGCCCGCCAGCTCGTCCAACGTGACGCCGTAGCGCTCGAGCGTCACCAACAGGTGATACACCAGGTCGGCCGCCTCGTAGCGAATGTGGTCGTGATCGTCGTCCTTGCAGGCCATGATGACCTCCGACGCCTCTTCCGCGAGCTTGGAAAGGAGCTTGTCCTCCTTGCCGTGGAGCAGACGCGCGGTGTAGCTTTGGTCGGGCGTCATGTCCCAGCGACCATGCAGCGTGGCGGCAAGGCTCGTGAGCGTGGTGCCGATGTCACCGTCGTGTACGTTGGCGGTTCTTTCTCCCATGTGTTACTCCCCCTGCTGCTCGGGACGACGTGGCGCGCCGTCCACAAGCTCGCGATAAAAGCAGCTCCGATGCCCTGTGTGACACGCCGGACCGGGAGAGTCGACCTCCACCACCAGCGTGTCTGCGTCGCAGTCTATAAGCACGCGTTTGACCTGTTGCATGTTACCACTCGTGGCGCCCTTGTTCCACAGCTCCTGACGCGAACGCGACCAGAACCACGTGGTACCCGTCTTGAACGTTAGGCGCAGGCTTTGCTCGTTCATCCACGCCACCATGAGCACCTCGCCGGTGTCGTGCTGCTGCACCACGGCAGGAATCAGCCCCTGCGCGTCCAGCTTAAGTTTGATGTCGTCGATGGTTATGGTCTCCATCGCACGCTCCTCTCGTTACGGTCCTAGAGCAGTGTACGCGCACTGCGCGCGATGAGCCGCCCCATGCGAGCACGCCCACGATAAAAGCGCGAGTTGTCGTAGGGAGCTCGCGTATGGCGGGAATCGCTCTTATGAGCGGTCCTGCAACGTGTGCTCATTCTTTGCGCGGCGGCGCTCGTAGGTGATGATCGCCGCCGCCACGGCACCAATCGCCACCCCCACAGCCCCGGAGCCCGCTGCCACGACAGTGGGTTCGGGCATTCCTTCCCAAGGACTTGCGGGCGTCGAGACGATCGCCGGACAGTTCGCGAGGTCCGCCGCGGTTAGGTACTGCTCCGCCAACTCGACGGCATCCGCGCAGTACTTGGCACAGTTTTCCCAAGGATCTACGCCTTCGGGGGCATGGGCGTTGGGGTCGGCGGCGTCATAGCCACCGCTCAGCAGGTCACGGCAGAGCAACGAGCCGTTTCTCTCGACAAACGCGGCCTCTACGTCCTTAACAAGGTCCTCTACCCCACCGTTCTTCGCATCCCCCGACGTGGCACCACGAGCCAAGCCAAGCGCGAGGACGGTTGCGGTTACCGCGCCGCACGAGTCTCCGTGGTTCACGCCCATGCCCAGACCCGACGACGCACGCCGTGCGAACTCGTCGTCCAAGCCCATGCGCTCGGCCCAGTAGCCAAACACGCACTGCGAGCAATGAGACCCCTCGTCGAGCATCGTTTGAAACCGTTCGACGTTCTCTTGATACGACATGGAAACCCCTTTCGTTTGCGCCCATACGAAAACATGATACGCCCTGCATGAACGATCGAGGGGCGGCCGCCTGCGCTAGGTCCCTTTCGGCCAAAAGGGTTTCGCGGTCGGCCGGGCTCGTCAAAAGTGGCCGATTGGGGCCTAGCCCCAATCGGCCACTCCCTTATGTTACGGCCACTCGACCACGCGGCCCCAATCGGCCAATCGCGTGCGCTATTCTGTGGGAGCGACGAGGAGCGTGCCCGTGGTGCCGTCCTCGTTGCAGGTCACGCCGATCGAGTAATCGCCTGGCGCTAGTTCGTGCGTCGACGCCGCGCTGCCGCTTGCCTCGACGTCAAGCACGGTCTCCGAGCCCGCATCCAACAGCCGCACCTGCAGCGAGCCCTTCTCCAAGTCGGGGCTGACGAGCAGCTTCTGGCCGTCCTTGATGCTTATGCCACCCCCAAGCGAGCCGATGGACGAATCCTTTGCCGCGTCGCTCGCCGTTATCTTGTAGCTCCCCGTGGCATCGTCGACCTCGTCCTTAAGGTAGCCCTGACCCGCGCAACCGGCAATGACAACGACGCATGCCAGCGCGACCACCAGCATGCCGACTCTCTTTAGCCAAGACATGGGGTGACGCTCCTAATTCTTTATGACCGAGGTGAACACGTACACCATGAGCACAAATCCGACGATGCCGAAGAAGTAGCCCGCGTTGATAAGCGCGCGGCTACCCGCGGTCGCACCGGCCGAGCATAGGATGCACGCGCCCAAAAAGAGCGCCGTGGCGAGCGCGGCAAAGATGGCGCTGCGCACCAAAAAGTTCACCGTCTTGGTCGTCTTGGCATCGACGCCAAAGTCGCCACCCAGCTTGAGCTGGCTCTTTTGGAACATGTCCAGCGTCTCCACCGCCTTGGTGGGAAGTCCCGCCAGGTCGTCCATGCCTTGGACGCCCTTCATCACGAACGCTTGCACCATGCGCTCGAGGCTGTCTGGGTCGAAGCCCAGGTTGATGTGGCGCGTCATGCAGTCCATGATGTTGACACGCGGCGACAACGCCTTGACGGTGCCCTCGATGGTGAGCAGGCCGCGTCCCAGGTTGGTCAGGAACGGCTCGATGTCGTATCCCTCGTCCTCAAGGTTGGACTGCAACGTGGACAGCAAGTCGCCCGTGTCGAAGCTCTCCAGGTCGGAGTCGGCAAACTGCGCGGTCATCTGCTCGCACATGTCCAGGAGCTCGCCGTGGTTGATGGGTCCGCGCGGGTGCGCGATCTGCAGCACGCAGCGCTTGAGGCCGTAGCTGTCGCGCTTGACGAGGGCCGTCACCAGATCAAGCAGGTTCTGGCGTTGCTTGGAGCTGATATGGCCCATCATGCCAAAGTCGATCCACTCGATGCCGCCGTCCACCAACAGCACGTTGCCCGCGTGCGGGTCCGCGTGATAGAAGCCGTCGGTCAGAATCTGCTCCACGTAGTTGTCGGCCAGCAGGTTGCCCAGACGGTCGCGCTCCTCGTCGGAAAGCGACTCCACGTACTCCGTGTCGCCCACCTCGGGCCCGCTCACGAAGTCCTCCACGAGGATGGCCTCGTTGGACAGCTCCTCGTAGCACTTGGGGACCTTTACGTCCTCGCGCTCGTTGTTGTTCTCGTAAAAGCGCACGAGGTTTTGTGCCTCGTTGGTAAAGTCAAGCTCGTAGGTGGAGGTCTTCTCCAGCTCGACCACCATGGTCATGAGGTCCACGCCGCCCTCTTTGGAGCCAGAGAACTTCTCGCTGATGCCCAGGATCCTCTCGATAAGGGCAAAGTCCTGCGCTACGGTGGTAACGACGCCTGGGCGGCGTACCTTTACCGCCACCACGGAGCCGTCCTCGAGCTCGGCCTTGTGCACCTGGCCGATGGACGCAGCGCCCAAGGGCTTGTCCTCAAAGGAGGCAAAGAGCTCGCTCGTCGGCCTGCCCAGGTGCTTCTCTATTTGGGCGTGCACGGTTTCGACGTCCATGGGCGCCACGCTCGAGCGCAGCTGCGCGAGCGCATCGCAGTACTCGGTCGGCAGCATGTCCGTATGGGTGGAGGCGATCTGGCCCAGCTTGACGAAGGTGGGGCCAAGGTCCTGAAGGATGTCGACCGTCATTGCCGGCGTAAGGCCCTCGCTGTAGTCGTACTTTTTGAGGATGGAGATAATCTCCTTTCCACGCTGGCTGTAGTCAACCTTGTCCTTGGTCTTGCTGCGCGCGTTCCTGAGCGCCTGCAAAAAGCCTGCCATGATGTATTCCTTTCAACGGATAGAACCACTTTTTCATCGCTTTTGGAGGATATTGTACACGTCCCCGTCCAACAGATGTCCAGCAAACAGGCACAACAGCCATTCAGGGCGGGCGGTCAGCGACGGGCGGATTGGGGCAGTGGCCGATAGGGGCAGTGGCGGATTGGGGCAGTGGCCGATAG
>JAGCBF010000345.1 GCA_017652285.1 Atopobiaceae bacterium | reverse complement strand
TTGTCGAAGGTGTGCGACCAGCCGTTGCCTTCGTCCAGCGCGACGGGATCGCCCTGCTGCTCGCCGTCGGCCAGGAGCCTGACCGTCACGCTCTGCGGCCGCTTGCCCTCGGCGTCGTCCTCGTCCCTCCACTCCTTGCGCACGCCCACGCTCGTGGTCTCGGGCTTGTGCGCGTTGGTGACGGTGAACCCGGCCGCGGCGTCGCCCCCCACGCTCGCCTCGTAGCCCTCGGGGACGTCCGTCTCCTCCACGGTGTACGCGACGTCCTTGCCGTCCTTTTGCTTGGCCAGGTCGCCAAACGTGTGCGACCAGCCGCCGGCCTCGTCCAGCGCGACGGGCTCGCCCACCTGCTCGCCGTCGGCCAGCAGCCTGACCGTCACGCTCTTTGGCCGCACGCCGTCCGCGTCGTCTGCGTCGTCCCACTTCTTCGTAACGCTCACGCTCGTGGCCTGCGGCTCGAGCGTGTTGGTCACGTCAAAGCCGCTCACGCTGGTCGTGTAGTCCTCAACCGCGTCCTCGGTAAGCGTGTACGATATCTCCTTGCCCGCCTGGTAGCGCGGCTTCTCGCCAAAGTCCCACTTCCAGCCGTCCGCTTCCGTCACGTCGCGATGGTCCACCTCGGTGCCGTTGGCGCGCAGACGCACGGTTATGCTCTGGGGCCGCTTGCCTTCTGCGTTGTTGCTGTCGTCCCACGTCTTGGCTCCAGATATCTTGGTCGTTTGCGGCGTGTGCTTGTTCGTTACGGTAAAGCCGTCCTTGGCGGACCCCGAAATCGAGTTGGTGTAGCCCGACACCGCGTTTTCCGTCACGGTATAGGCGATGTCCTTGCCGTCCTTTTGCTTGACCAGGCCCTCAAAGGTCCCACGCCAGCCGTTGCTCGCGCTCAGCTTGAGCGTCTTGCCCGTGTCGGTGCCGTCGGCACGCAGACGAACGGTAACGGAGCTGGGCCGCTTGCCGTCCTGGTCGTTGGCGTCATCCCACTTTTTGCTAACGCTGACCTTGATCGTCGCCGGCTTGTACGTGTTGCGCACGTCGTGGCCATTGACCTTGGTGGTGTAGTCGGTAACGGCATCCTCGGTTATGGTGTAGGCGATGTCCTTGCCGTCCTTTTGCTTGGCAAGGTTAGAGAAGGCCCACGTCCAGCCATTGCTTGCGGTAACGGTGCGAGAATCGACCTCCGTGCCGTCGGCCAGCAGGTGGATCTTGATCGACGCCGGGCGCTTCTTTGCCGAATCGTTGCTGTCGTCCCACGTCTTTTTGCCCTTTACCGTTATGACCTCGGCGCCGCCCTTCTTGTTAAAGACGTCGCACCCGTCGTAGGTGACCGAGTAGCCCTCCGGCACCTCTTCCTCCAGGCTGAGTTCCTTGCCCTCGGACTTGTCTCCCTTGGGAATCGCCAGGCTCCACACCCATCCGTCGGAAGCCTTTACCTTAACGGGCGAACCGGTTACCTCGGTCTTGCTGCCGTCCTCTTCCTTGGCATACACGTGCAGCGTGACCTCGCTGGGCCGATCCGACGCGTTGTTGTCGTCCCAGTACTTGCTGCCGCCAACCACCCGGCCGACCTCGAAGTTCGCGCTGAGCCAGGTATTGATGACGTTGCAGGTGCGCTCCCAGTCTGCGCAGATCACGGGAATCTTGTACGCCTTGCCAAACAGGGTGAAGTAGCGCGGCGAGAAGGGCTGGATCATAACCGGGAAGTCCACGCCCAGCAGCGCGTCGGTCGCGAGCTTCATAAAGCCGGTGACCATCTCGGCGCCCAAATACTCGCGCTCGTTGCCCGTCTTATCGTACTTGCGCACGCCAAAGTGGGCGTTCCAGCCCTTAAGCAGGCTGTTGGGCGAGTCCTTGTCGGCCTTGACCTTGGCCACGGCCAAGCCGAGCTTAAGGTATTCGTTTACTTTTTGTTCCGTCACGCCCGGAATCATGAGCAGCACGTCCTTGAGGCCGATCATGTCTGCAAGGTCCATGGCGTTTTTGATGTCGCCGTACAGGGCGTCGTACACCGGCAGGTACGGCACGCCGTCCTGACCTTCCGCCACCTTGGAGCGGCCAAACAGCATGAGGTTGACGCTTTCGGGCTTCTTGGCGTCGCCAAACATGAGCCAGCGCTTCCAAATGGACACGTCGAGAACCGCCGTATTGGTAATGGTCGTCTTTTTGCCAGACGTCTTGTAGGTCACGTAGTACTTGGTCTTTCCGTCCTTGCCGTCAAAGGTGACCGTTGGCTGGTACTTTTCCACCGACGTGACCGAAAGCAGCTTGTCGAGCTTCTTTTGGTCCACGCCGTTTTCCCAAAAGTCGTACCAGGTGGAAGGACTCAAGGCCGCGTCCTTTATGTTGTTGAGAAGACCCTTGGCGTCTTCGCCCAGCTTGCCCTCGTCTATGTTTTCCCACGTCTTGGGGTCGCGCAGGACCTCTGCCAGGGTCTTGGTCGTCTTGGCGTCCGCATCGGTCTTTGCCCACACGGGGTCGGACTCCGCGTCGCCCTTGAGCTCGCGCACGCGATAGGTGGGCTTCTCCTCTTCCTTGTTCTGGCCCTCGTCCTGGCCCTCGTTACCGCCAGCTTCCGAGCCTTCTCCCTCGCCGTCTTGCTTTGGCGGATTGAGCGTCGCCTTCCAGCCGTTGCCTGTGTTGAGCTCGGCGGTCGCGACGGTCTTCCACGTGGGATCCTTCTTCTCCTCGCCACCGCCCTCGTTCTTGGGCTTTTCCATTTGCTGCAGCGCGACGGTAATGGAATCCGGCCGGTCTTGCTTGAGCGCGTCGATGTCCCAGACCTTCTCGACCTCGTAGCCCTCCGATTCCTCGGTATCCAGGCTGTTGGTAACGGTAAAGCCCTCGGCCGCGCTGCCCGACACCTCGGTCTTGTAGCCCTCGACCTCGTCTTCGGTCACGGTGTAGTCGATCTCCTTGCCGTCCTTGTTCTGCGGCAGCCCGTCAAAGGTGTGCGACCACTCGTTGTCACTGGAAAGATTTACGGGCTCTCCCTGCTCCACGTCGTCCGCCTTAAGGTGGATCGTCACGGACTCCGGTCGCTTGCCGTCCTTGTTGTCGTCGTCTTCCCACGTCTTGGTAACGGTAATGCTCATGGTCTGCGCGTCAAACGTGTTGGTGATCGCGAAGCCGGACGTGGCGTCGCCCTCCACGCGCGAGGTGTAGCCGTCGGGAAGCCCGCTGACCTCCTTTACGGTATATGCGACGTCCTTGCCGTCCTTTTGCTTTTCCAGGTCGTCAAAGGTGGCGGCCCATTCGTTCTCGGCGTCGAGCGTGACCGACTTGTCCGTATCCTCGCCGTCGGCAAGCAGCTCCACCTGCACGTTTTTGGGTCGCGTGCCCAAAGCGTCGTTGTCGTCGTCCCACACCTTGCGCACGGTTACGCTCGTGGTCTCGGGCGCGTATTTGTTGGTGATGGTAACCGTACGACCTGACCCCTCGTCGTCGGTGCGCTCGTAGCTCGGCTTGTAGTCAGATACCGCCTCCTCCGTCACGTCGTAGGCAATCCTGTTGCCCTTCTCGTACGCGGGGAGCTCGTTAAAGGCATATTGCCATTCGTCGTCTGCCGTAAGGGTCTTGGTGCGCTTCTCTGCCCCGTTTGCCAGCAGCTTGACGACCACGCTGTCGGGTCGCTTGTGCGCGGCGTCGTCATCGTCGTCCCACTTCTTGATCGCCTTTACACTCGTCGTCTGCGGCTTGTAGGTGTTGCGCACCACGAAGCCCTCCCACTGGTTGCCCGTCACCTCGGTCGTGTAACCCTCGACGGCGTCCTCCTTCAGCACGTAGGTCTTGTCGGCGTCCACCTTTTCAAAGGTGTGCGTCCACTTGTTTGCGTCCGAAAGCTGGACGTTTGCGGCCTCGTGCTCACCTTCCTCGTCGTCCGCCTGCGCGATAAGACGCACGGTAACGTCCTGGGGACGCTTGCCGTCCTGGTTGTTGGCGTCGTCCCACACCTTGTGCACGGTCACGCTCGTGGTGTCGGGCACGTAGGTGTTGGTGATGTCGTAGTCCTCGACCTCGGCCATGTAGTCGACCACGGCCTCCTCGCTCACGGTGTAGTTGATGAGCTTGCCCTGGTCGTACTTGGGCAAATCCACGAACTTCCACGTCCAGTCGTCTTCGGCGCTTATCTCGTCGTCGTCGAGCTCCACGCCGTCGCCGTACAGAAACACCGTAAGGTGCTCGGGACGCTTGTGCGCGGCGTCATCGTCGTCGTCCCAATCCTTTTTGCCCGTGACCTCCACGGTTTCGGGCACGTGCGTGTTGGTGATGTCGTAATTGCCGGCAGGTGCGTCGTCCGTTCGACCGTAGCCCGGCACCACGTCCTCGGTCACGGTGTAGGTGATCTGCGTCCGCCCGTCGTCCTTGTACTTGGGCTGCTCGCCAAAGTCCCACGTCCAGCCGTTTGCGGCCGACACGGTCTTGGACTCCTTTTCCTCTCCGTCGGCCAACAGGTGCACGGTAATGCTCTTGGGCCGCAAGCCGTCCTGGTTGTCCGCGTCGTCCCAGATCTTGGTGCCGCGCACCGGCACCTTTTCTGCGTCCCAGTTGCGCGTGTTGGTAATGACAAACCCGCTCTCCATATCGCCCGTGACCCGCTGCTTGTAGCCCTCGACCGCGTCCTCGGTCACGCTGTAGTCGGCAACCCGCAGACGCAAGTGCCTGGGCGCCTCAAACGTCCCCTTCCAATCGTTGCTCGGCGAAAGCGTAAGGGTCTTTCCGGTCTTTGCGCCAAAGGCACGCAGCTCCACCGTTACCGATTCGGGGCGTTTGTGGTCTTGGTCGTCGTTGTCGACCCACACCTTGCGCACGTCGATCCGCAGCATGGTGGGCTGGTACGTGTTGGTAATGGTGAAGCCCTTTTCCACGCTTCCCGACACGGAGGCGCTGTACAGGGGCAGTCCCTCCGCTTCTTCCACGGTGTATGCGATCTTCTTGCCGTTTTGGTATTCGGGCAAGTCCTTAAAGCTCCCCTGCCAATTCTCGCTCTTGGAAAGCCTCGTGTGGCGTATGCGTTCGCCGTCCGCAAGCAGCCACGCAATGACGCTCTGGCGGTTGCCGTCGGCGTCGTCGTTGTCCTTCCACACCTTGTTGACGGTAACGGTAATGCGCCTGTCCTCATATCGGTTGGTTATGGTGATCATCGCACCGTCGTCGTCCACCGTAGTACCATAGCCCGGTATGGGGTCCTCTTCCACGGTGTACGTAATGTCCTTGCCGTCCCTTTGCTTGGGCAGGTTGGGGAACGTCCAGTTCCAACCGTTGTCCTTGGTCACGATGCGCGAGTCGAACTCCTCGCCATCCGCCTTAATGCGCACACGCACCTGGGCGGGACGCTTCTTTTCCGCATCGTCGTCGTCTTCCCATACGATCTTTCCCGACTTGTGGATCACGTCCGTCGCATTGTCGCCCACATACGCGTTCTCGATGTCGTACATGCGCCGATTGCCGACGTTGTAGCCCGCGGGTATCTCTTCCTCCATCACGAGCTGTTTTCCCTCGGCTGCGTCACCCTTGGGCAACGCCAGGCTCCACACCCAGCCGTCCGACGCCCTCACCGTAACGGGCGATCCCGTGACCTCGGTCTTTGAGCCGTCCGTGTCTTCGGCGTATACATGCAGCGTGAGCGTTTGGGGTCGCTTTACCACGTTGCCGCTGTCGTTCCAGTACTTGGTGCCGCCGATGACGCGGCCAGGGTCGTCTTCATCCGACGGAACCCGCGTGTTGATGACGTTTGCCACGCGCTCGTAGCCCTTGCACAACGAGGAGACCTCGTAGGCGTGACCAAACACCGAGAAGTACCGAGGATTCGCGTTCTGGACCATGACCGGCTGGTCGGAGCCGGTAATGCCGCCCTCGACCACCTTGGCAAAGCCCGTAACGAGCTCGGCGCCCAGGTACTCCCGCTCCGTACCGGACGGGCCATACTTGCGCACGCCAAACTGGGCACGCCAGCTCTTGGACAGGTCACCGTTGGGCGCTGCCTCGCCAAGGGCTATGCCGCTCCTTAGCCGTGCGTTCACCTCGTTGGGGTCGATGCTCGCGTCTATCAAGGTGTCCTTGAGCTCGTTAATGGTAAACGGGTTGGCCATGACGTTGCCGTACAGGGCGTCGTAGACCGGTTGGTACGTCGCGCCCTGCGCTCCCTCCGCAGACGCGTCGCGCCCCAAAAGCATAAGGTAGACGCTCGAGGGAATCCTGGCATCGCCAAACTTGAGCCAGCGCTTGTTTACCGACACGTCCAGCACGGCGGTGTCGGTTATGGTCGTCGTGGTGCCGGACTCGTCGACGCTGTAGCTCGCGTAGTACTTGGTCTCGCTGTCTCCCACCTTGTATACGACCGTGGGCACGTACATGTTGTCCCGACCGTTAACGAGTGCCGTAAGCGCCGCGATGTTGCTCCCGCTGTAGTCCCGCCTCCACATGTCGTCCCACTCCTGCAACCGCTCCAGCACCGACTTGGTCTGGGGCGCGTCAACATCCGACTGCGACCACACCGTTTGGGCGGTTTCGCTGAGCTCGCGAATGCGATACGTCTGGCTGCCGGTCCCGGAGTCCCCGACCACAAACGACTCCTTCCACTGGTTGGCGTCGGACAACCTCTTTTGCGCCACGCTCACCCACTTCTTCGCCACGTCGTCGCGTCGCTGCAGGGCCACCGTTATGGACTGGGGCTTGTCGGTTTGCCCATTGTCAATCTCCCAGTTCTTTTGCACGTGGAACACCTTGCTCGTTTGGTTGCTCAAGGTTAGCGTCGACGTGTTGGAGGCTATGAGCTTAGTCGCTGCCGCCATGTCGTCGGCAGACAAGCCCGCTCGACCTTCGACACCCGTCCCCTCCTTGGTGTCGATCCGTGCCGTATATGCGTCCTGCGACGTGGGCAGCGTTACGCTCGTCTGTGCGCTCGCGCCGTCCAACACGCCGCTCAGCACCCAGCTCGCAGGCTTGTAGGCATCTGTGGATTCCTTCTCCGTAAACGTCGTCACGTCATGGCCAAACAGGGCAACGGCCTTGCTCCAGCCATTGGACTCGTTAAGCACGACGGTGCCGGACATACCGCCTTGCGATTGATACTCAACCGTCACCTCGTTGGGGCGCTGCGCGCCTTCCGGCCACTCCTTCTTGATCGTAACGGGATGCAGGTCCAGGTCCAGCTTAAGCGTGTGACCCCTAAAGACGTGCGTCTTGTACTCCGGGTACACTTCCGTTATGTTCGTGGTGCCATCCTTGGGCACGACCCGCGTCCACTTGTTCTCGACGTCAATGAGTTCTATGTTCATCTTGTTGCCGCTATACGAAAGATGCATGGCATCGAGCACCGTCTTCATGCGGTCGGCATCCTCTTGCCCCACGACCGTGTCCCAGTTGCGGTAGGGCTGCGTAAACAGGCCATACTGCTCGAAGCCAAGGGCGCTCTTTATCGATGGGTCAACGCGAGGAATGCGCAACGGCTCAAGCCAGAACTCCGCCGCAACGTACGACTCGCCATGGGGATTGGTCACGACCAGCGCGTATTGTCCCAGCTCAACCCTGGAGGCTGCCACACTGAGCACGTTGCCGGAGTCGTTTGTGGCGCACGTCTGCATGTCGGCCGACGTGGCTTGCTTGTCAAAGCCCGCATAGTACCTAAGCTCAAACGCGAATCCGGCCTGCTTGAGCTCCTGAAGGTTAGGGATCTGGATATTCAGATGCGCCGAGGTCTTCTTTTTGAGGTTTACCTTAAGCAGATACTCGCCTGTGCCCGTCCGCGTCAGCCTTGAGTTGGGGACCGTGACGCGCGTGTCATAGGTGTTGAGCGGCTTCTCATCTATGGAAAACCACCCCGGAAAGACGGCCTCGTAATCGATGGGCGCACGAACGACTATGTCGTACGTGCACGTGTCATACACAACGTTGCTGTTCATGAGCAGGTGGGGAAGCAGCACGAAGTCGCCATCGCCAGGAACTGCCCATCCCACCGCCTGGTGAGAATAGCCAACTAAGCTTTCGCTCGTGTGATAGTACCCATGCGAATACTCGGTCGTCCTGCCATACTCTTGCGTCGAGGTCCTGTTTGTCTTCGTTATGGCCGCCGCATACGAGGACTCACCCCCACGAGCTGGGATGAGCTCGCCGGTATCGGCGTCAAAGAACTGCACGCGCAGATTCGTTTGGTCCGCATAGGCGGCCTGCGGCCGAACCAAAATGCACAGCAAAAGGACCATGGCAAAGCAAAGGACTTGCCGATATCGACCTATATGTTTCATGACGCCTCCCTGCATAGAGCTGCAATATCTACTGATTAGCATAATAACGCAGCAAAGTTATGCAGGTAGCGCGTTCGGCTTAGCGGCGATCCCGCGTGCCCTTCTCTACTCTTCTCCCAAGCGCTGGCGAGCCACGAGCTCGGCAAACAGGCCTCCGCGCGCGATCAGCTCGTCAAAGGTGCCCTCCTCGGCAATGCACCCCCCGTCCACCACCATTATGCGGTCGCAGTGGCGTACGGTGGAAAGGCGATGCGCCACCACCAGGCGCGTGCAGTTTAGGGTGTCGAGCGAATCGCTTACGTGGCGTTGCGCCATGTTGTCAAGCGCGCTCGTGGCCTCGTCAAACAAAAGGATGCGCCGCTTGCCGCAAATGGCACGCGCGATCATGATGCGTTGCCGCTGCCCGCCCGAAATGCCTCCGCCTCCTTCGGTCACGATGGTCTGCATGCCCATGGGCATCTGGCGAATGTCGTCGGCAATGCCGGCAAGCTCGGCAGCCTCCCAAGCGTCGTCGAGCGTCGCCATGGGAGAAGCAATGGTGATGTTCGACGCGATGTCGCCCATAAAGAGCTTGCCGTTTTGCGTCACGACGCCCATGTTGCGCCGCAACGACCCGGCATCCACCTTGGAGGAGTCGTAGGGGCCAAACATGATGGTGCCGCGCTCGGGAACCTCAAAGCCCATCAGCAGTCGGATGATGGTGCTTTTGCCACAGCCGCTCCTGCCCACGATGCCCACGTACTCCCCCGGCTTAACGCGAAACGACAGGTCGCGCAAGATGTAGGGCTCTTCCGGGCCATAGCGAAACGACACGCCCGAGACTTCGATGCCGCCCGAAAGCGACGAGACGCTCGGCTTGCCATCCACGACCTCGGGAGCGGTTTCCAAAAGGGGCCTTACGACGTTGAGCATGGGTCCGAGCTGCGCGATGGGGTCGATCATGCCCATGAGCATGGTAACGCCAGCCATCAGCCCGCCATAGGCCACGTTAAACGACATGTAGTCGGCAACCGCCACCGCGGTCGAACCCGCGATCGCATAGATGGCGATCGTGCCCAGCATGCCAATGAGGGAGCCGATTGCCGGCAGCACGCGCACGAGCATGGGACGGTTGTACAGACTTCTTGCGTACCCCGCATAGCCGTGCGCCCACTTTGCAAAGGCACGGTCCTCCGCGCCGGACAGCTTGATCTTTTGCATGCCGTTGAGCAGCGCCGTGACCGTGCCCGAAAGCTTCGTCTGCTTCTCGATGGTTTGCACGTCGTAGTACGACGTCACGAACATGGTCACGAACGCAAACGCGATTTGAACGAACAGCACGACAAGCGCCGGCACCGCAAGACTCGGCGCGTACACACCGATCTGCACGATGTAGGCAAACGACAAAAACGTCGTGAGTCCCGCGCCAAGAAGCATCGATGCCAGGTTTTGCACCATCAGCGACACTTGCGACACGCGCTCGCCCAGCTCGCCGCCCGACCGATCCTTAAAAAAGCTGGTGGGCAACGACAGCATCCTGGCAAAGGCGGCCGCCTCCGCCACGATGTCGATCTTCATCACAAGCCGGTCGGTCACCAGGTTGCGGCAAATGCCGATGAGCACGGTGGACACCGACACGCCCAGCAGCAGCATGGCAATGGGGGCGATAAGCTCCTCCTGGCCACTCGGCACCACGACGGAAAACACGACCTGGTTCGCCCATGCCGGCAACATGCCCATAATCGTGGCCGCCATGGCGGCTGCGAACACCAACAGGTAGTCGTGGACGTCAAAGACCATAAAGATGAACTTCAGCAGGTCACGGACCTTTAGCGGCCGCGCCGGAAGGGGGCGGTAGAAGTACATGGCGTCGGGCAGGATCCGCGCCGCCGTAGACTTCCCCACCCGTACGCGCTCATCAGTGGTGGGGTCGACAAACGAGTATCCCCCCAGCTTCTTTGGCAACAACGCAACGGTTTCGCCCGTGTCCAGCTGGGCGAGCAGAGGACCAAACGCGTTCTTGTACCACTGGCCATCCAAGCACACGCGGCGCCACATGGTGCCTGACGGCCGGCACAGGTATTCGAGTCGCTGCTGCATGTCCGTCACGTCGTCCGGCACGTTGCCCGGCTCGACGCCGCAGTACCGCAGACAGGCGCGGGCGGCGCCGTCGACAAGCGCGACGTCGTCTTGCAATGCGGCATGGCTGGCATGGGCGGCGGTGACGCTTTCGGCAAGCTCGGCGTAGGCGCGGTCGGTCATTTGGGAGTCAAGCCGCGCCCTTGTCTCTATCTGCGATTCCATCCAGTTCATGTCAGTCGCTCCTTACGAGCTCGGCGTAGGCGCCATTCTTTGCAATAAGCTCTGCATGGGTCCCACGCTCCACGACCTTGCCGGCGTCGAGCACGATGATCTCGTCGCAGTCGCGAATGGTGGACAGCCTGTGCGCCACCACGATGCAGGTGACGTCGCGATCGCGAATGCGCCGTATGACCTCGGCTTCGGTTTGGGAGTCAAGCGCCGAGGTCGCCTCGTCCAACACGATTACGGTGGGGTCTTGCGCAAGCACGCGGGCAATCTCCAACCGCTGCAGCTGTCCTCCGCTAAAGTTGCTTCCGCCGGGAAGAACGCGCGCCCGGTAGCCGCCCTCGCGCGTAACGACCTCGTCGTGTATGTCGGCATCGCGACACGCAAGGATCACCTCGTAGTCCTCTATCGACCCGTCCCACAGCTTTACGTTGTCCGACACCGTGTCGTCAAAGGTCACGATGTCCTGGTCCACCACCGCAAGCGAGCCGCGCAGCACGGGTCGCGGCACGTCCTTGATCGGCGTGTCGTCAAAGCGAATCTCGCCTTCCCATGGTTGGTACAGGCCGCTCACGAGCTTGGATATGGTCGATTTGCCGCAGCCGGACGGACCCACCAGCGCCACCCAGTTGCCGGGCTCAAGATGCAAAGAAAAGTCTTCGATCAGCGGCGGCTCGAGCGGCGAGTAGCCAAACGAGACGTTCTCCATGTCCACCTGGCCACGCAGCTTCTCGCGCGTAAACGTGGATGCGTCTATGGGCTCCGCGGGGTCTTCGGGCACGTCCACGGGGTAGCGCATCACGTCTTCCACACGCTCCATTTGCGTCTGTGCCTCCTGGACGACCTGTCCCAGCCCGATGAGCTGCGTGACCGGCGCCATAAACGAGCTAAGAAACCCTTGAAACGCCAGGAGCGCACCCGTGGAGAAGTAGCCTTGCACGATAAGCCACGTGCCCAAAACCAGCACGGCTATGTTCGCAAGCTCGGTGACCATGAGCGGAACCGAGCCCAGGTACTCGTTGATGAGCGCCAGACGCACGCGACCGTCGTTGACGTTGGCCTGGATGCCCGCCCACCGCTGGAAGTAGCCGTTCTCCGCGCCCGAGGACTTGATGGTCTCGATCATGTCTGCGCCGCTTACGGTCGTGGCATAGAGCTTGCCCTCGTCCATGGACATCGAGCGGGCAATGTTGACGCGTTTGCTGGATATCTGGTGCGCAATCACCGCGTTAAGGACCACCGTGGTCACGCCCACCAAGGTAAGAAGCACGCTCTGCCGCAGCATAACGACAAGGTACAGCACGAGCATGGCGCCGTTGACCAGCACGGGAGCGAGCTGACCGACCAGCGTAAGGACGATCTGCTCGTTGCTTGCCTGACGCCGCTGAAGGTCGCCTACCATGCGCTGCGCGTAAAACCCCATGGGCAGGTGCAGCAGGTGTCGCATAAAGCGACTCGAGCTCACCATGGCGACCTTTCCCTGGATTCGGGACATGTTGATCGCGTTAAGAGTCGTTGCGACGCCGCTTAGGGCCACAAGCGCGAGCATCAGGCCAATGAGCGGCGCGAGCCACGACGGTTCGTTACCCGAGAGTATGTGGTCAATAAACACCTTTGCGAGCGACGTAAAGAGCACGCCAACAAGCGACGCGACGGCGGCGCACGCCATGACAAAGACGATGGTGGTGCCCAGGCCCTGTAAGCGCTTGCGCAGGTAGGCAACGGTCTTGGGCGGCTGCCCGCCCTTCTCGAACGCCTCCGTTAGCTCGAACTCCAGCGCAACGCCGGTAAACGACGACTCGAACTCGGACATGGGCACCTTTATTTGGCCGCGCGCGGGGTCGTTGATGTAGGCACAGGTGCGTCCAAAGCCCTTGAGCACCACAAAGTGGTTGAAGTTCCAAAACAGAATGCAGGGATAGTTACCCTTGTTGCGCATGGCGTTTGTGGAATACGTCATGCCGCGGGCCTTGAGCCCGTATCGGCGTGCCGCCTTGAGCACGTTGACGGCCTTCGAGCCGTCGCGCGACACGCCACAGTCGGCACGCGCCTGCTCCAACGGTATCCAACGACCATAGTAGGCCAGTATCATGGCAAGGCAGGCGGCGCCGCATTCCAGCGCCTCCATCTGCATGACCTGCGGCACGTTTCTTACTACGCGTTTGTGAGGCACCAGACACCTCCTACTCGCCAAAGACAAGCGCCAGCGGCGCAACGCGCTCGGTGGTGATGCTCACCGGAATCGGCACCCGCTCTTCCAACGCCGACACATCGCCTTCAAAGACGACAAGAACGGCCCAGTCCCCTTCCATGAGCGTCGACACCAAGTAGTCGCTTCCCAGCAGCTCGTAGGCCTCATCGCGCGAAAGAGGCACGTTTTCGACCACGGCAACCTGCATCTTGGTTCCACCCACGTACGCCGCGTCGCCCACATCGATCTGCGCGGTCTCTCGTTGAGGCAAAAGGCACAGCGCCCTGCCTTCCAGGACCGTTCCGCTTACCGACACGTTTGTGGACACCGTGCCAAGGAACCCCCACGCGAGCAGGCCCGCCAACAGGGCGATGCAGGCGACCAGCACCACCCACACGCTCGGCCTTGTCACCCGCACGTACTTGTCCAGATCGTCGGGGCTACGGAGCCTCTCCGCCGCCTTGGTATTGAATATGGAAGAAGGATTCACTGCCATGTCCTCAAACCTCCGGAGCTACCAATGCGTGACCAGCGCTAACCATTGACAAGCATAAACCAATCAACGCAAGCTTGCACCGCCACGAACGGCAAACTTGGCCCCCCAGGCTGGTTGGCCTATGTGGCCCATTGGGGCTGTGTGGCCGATTGGGGCTAGGCCCCTTTCGGCCATTTTTAGTAGTACCATGTTTCGGCTACATCCAAGCAAGCGGGAGGCTCTATGAACATCGCTGATTTTCACGCAGGGGCGGAGTTCTTTGCTCACACCTGGCTCGGCGCGCACATCGTAGACGACGGCGTGACCTTTTGCACGTACGCGCCGGCCGCAAGCGCCATTGCCGTGCGTACGCTCGCAGGCGACACGCCCATGCGCAGGACGGATGACCCCGGCTTTTGGCAGGCCCACGTCCCCGGGCTTGGCCCCGGCGACCCGTACACCTACCTCATAACCCACGACGGCACCACGCATGAGCACTGCGACCCCTACGGCTACGGCATGGACCTGCGGCCTGCCTATCGCTCGATCGTGCGCGACCTGAGCTTTGACTGGCACGACGACCAATGGATGGCGCACCGCACCATCTGCTTTGACGAGCCGCTCAACATATACGAGTTGCACGCAGGCAGCTGGCGCAAGCACAGCGGCGACCGCCAGAGCACCGACGTCTGCGATTGGTACACCTATGCCGATCTTGCCTACCATCTCATTCCCTACCTCAAGCAAGCCGGTTACACGCACGTGGAGTTCATGCCGCTCATGGAACACCCCTACGACGGGTCGTGGGGGTATCAGCCAACCGGGTTCTTCTCGCCCACCAGCCGCTACGGCACGGCGCGCCAGCTCATGGAGCTTGTCGACGCGCTGCACGTGGCGGGCATCGGCGCCATTTTGGACTTCGTGCCCGTGCACTTTGCCACCGACCCCTACGGTCTTGGCTCATACGACGGCACGCCGCTGTTCGAGCCAGCAGACAAGGACCTGGCCGTAAGCGAGTGGGGCAGCTACAACTTTGACCACGCACGACCCGAGGTCCGGTCGTTCTTGCAAAGCGCGGCCAACTACTGGCTCGGCGCGTATCACTTTGACGGCCTGCGCATGGACGCCATCAGCCGCATCGTGTACCAGCTGGGCGACAAGACCCGCGGTATTAACAAGCCGGCTGTCGAGTTCGTGCGCAACATGAACGGCGGGCTGCGCTACCTCAACCGCGGCGCCATGCTCATTGCAGAAGACTCCACCGACTACCCAGGCATCACCAAGCCCCTAGACCAAAATGGACTGGGCTTCCATTACAAATGGGACATGGGCTGGATGAACGACACCCTCAACTTCTTTCGCACGCCGCCCAAGGAGCGCAGCGACAACTATCACATGCTGTCCTTCTCCATGATGTATTACGCCAGCGAGCGCTTTTTGCTCTCGCTTTCGCACGACGAGGTCGTGCACGAAAAGGCCACCGTCGTCCAAAAGATGTGGGGAGACTACGACCTCAAGTTTCCGCAGGCACGGGCACTGTACCTGTACATGTTTGCGCACCCCGGCAAAAAGCTTAACTTTATGGGCTCGGAGTTGGCTCAGCTGCGCGAATGGGACGAGTGCCGCGAACAGGACTGGTCGCTGCGACAATTCCCCCTGCACGACTCGTTCTATCACTTTTGCACAGACCTTAACGCGCTGTATGCGGACCATCCCGCGCTGTGGGCGAACGACTACGGCGGCAATGGCTTTGCGTGGCGTCAGGTGGCAGATCCCAACAACGTGGTCTATGCCTTCGAGCGGCGCAGCGCCTGCGAACGCATGCTGTGCGTGCTCAACCTGGGCAGCGGCGAGCTAGCCGACTACGTGGTCCGCCTAGGAAACGCCTGTCGCGCGCGGCTGCTGCTCAACACGGACTGGCAGCAGTACTCCGGCTCGACGCCCAAGGACGAGTGCCGTTGGTTTAGGCTAAAAGACAACCAGATCGTCTGCACCCTCCCGCCGTTTAGCGGCCAACTCTACTTGGTGGAGTAGCCAGACACAACGACCCGCAGCACGACGAGTACCCGCCTTAGTGGATTTGCCAGCGCAACGACCCGCAACACGGCGTGCGCCCGCCGCATCCAAATGATGTGTAGCAAATGAATGAAGCATGCACCAGAAGCATATAATGGGCGCATTGTACGTTTGCAGGCCAAAAGAAAGGATGTATATGGAAGGCGAGAAAAAAACTGCAGGTACGTGGCGCATCGTGGCGATCGTCGCGATTTGTGCCTGCGCAGTGCTGGCCGTGCTGTACGCCACCAAGCCCAGCGCACCTGCCAACGACGCGACCACCGAGGCTGCCAGCGCGGATGCGTCCGCCACGGAGGCTTCGACCAACGAGGGCTCTGCCCAGCTCACGCTGGTTGAGGGAGAAGATCCCCTGAGCCTTTGGTCCGACGACGCTCCGCTTAAGAAGAAGCTGGTGGACTACGTCGAGGCCGCAACCGACGAGTCCTCGGCCGACTTCGTGCCCGTGGAGGACCGCATTGCCACGTTTGACTTCGACGGCACGCTCTTTTGCGAGACCGACCCCAACTACTTTGACTACACCATGCTCGTGTATCGCGTAACGCAAGACCCCGACTACATCGACAAGGCCTCTGACTTCGAGAAGGCCACCGCCGCCAAGATCATTGACCAAAACGAGAACGGCACCAAGTACGACGAGCTGCCGCTGGAGCATGGCCAGTGCATCGCCTCTGCCTTTAAGGGCATGACCGTCGACGAGTTCTACGACTACGTGCACGAGTTCATGAAGACCGACATGCCCAGCTACACCGGCATGAAGCGCGGCGGCGGCTTTTATCAGCCCATGGTGCAGGTGGTCCAGTACCTCCAGGCCAACGACTTTGACGTATACGTCATGTCCGGCACCGACCGTCTTATCATGCGCGGCATCTTTAGCGCAGATACCTGCCCCATCAAGCTCCCGCTCGATCACGTCATGGGTTCCGACGAGACCCTTGTGGGCTCCAACCAGGGCGACGCAGACGGCCTGGACTACACCTTTGGCCAGGACGAGAAGCTCGTAACGGGCGGCACCTTCCTTATGAAGACCCTCAAGGAGAACAAGTGCTACATCATCCAGCGCGAGGTCGCCAAGCAGCCGGTACTTTCGTTCGGCAACAGCTCCGGCGACTTTGCCATGGACAACTACGCTCTGAGCAACCCCACCTACAAGAGCGCCGCATTCCAGCTGTGCTGCGACGATCTTGAGCGCGAAAACGGCAACACGGAGAAGGCCGAGTCCATGCTCAAGGACTGCGAGGATAACGGCTACGTGCCCGTGTCCATGAAGAACGACTGGAAGACCATCTACGGCGACGGCGTCACCTACACCGGCGCCAAGGCCGAGGTCGAGGTCGCCGAGGCCGCATAAGCATTACTTGCACCGACAAGAAGGCGCCCTGTCACTCCCACGAGTGGCAGGGCGTTTTTTTGCCGATCGACCCTCGGCGCGCGCGGCCGATTTGGGTTGTGGCCGATTGGGGCTAGGCCCCTTTCGGCCATTTCGCCCAGACCCCTCTCGCCACTGTGGCCGATTGGGGCTTGGCCCCTTTCGGCCATTTCGCCCATGCCCCCTTCGGCCATTTTCCTGCGAAAGTCCATTTCACGAGGGACGTTTCCTAACAAATCGCGTTTCGCGAGGCTCGCCAGATTGACTTTTGTAGGAAAAAACCTCGCCAAACGCGTTTTCGCAGGAATCTTGGCTCGCCAAATTGATTTTCGCAGGAATTTCGTCCGAGGGTCACTCGCCAAACGGACTTTCGTAGGAATTACGACCTAGGAATACTCGCCAAACAGACTTTTAGGTGACAGCAGGTCCGTCCCCCTGTCACCCATCCCCCGTCACCCGTGCGTGCCCGGTTGCCGTCTGCGCGCGGGCGGCCGCGTACCATTATAAGCTTCGGTGGGAATCATAAACGAGAGAAGCAGTATGTAGTTAGTCCATCGGGAATGTATCGCATTCCGCGTCTCGCCCTTCTCCGTAAGGACATTCTTGCCCTCCTGCACTTGGCCGAAAGGGGCCTAGCCCCAATCGGCCACTTTGTTGGTCTATCTCGGGCCGAAACCTCCTCGTATGTGTACGTAAGGGCCCCTCCGCGACGACGCTAAGGTCCGAATCTGCGTACACTCCGGCAAGGTGCACGCAGATTTGGAACTTTGCGGTCGAAACGGGCGCGTAAAGTTCCGAAATTGCGTGCTGTTCGCCCAAGCGTACGCAGATGAGGAACTTTGGTACGCCGAAGTGGCCGAGTCGCGTCAAGGCCAGGTGCCCGGGCTGAGGCGTGCCGGCGGCTCCAGCCGCCAGGCCGCCCAACCCATCCAACCGCACAAAAAAGGGGGACGGCCTCTCGACCGTCCCCCTGCTTGCGAGCTGGTTGCCGCGGGGTATGCCCTGCGATTCCTTAGCCCACGAAGCTCTTCCCGTAGGTCACGGGCACGCCACGGAAGTTGGCCTTGGGTGCCGCGGAGCCCTTGCGAAGGATGACCATCTGGAAGGCCTCGGCGCGCCTGCTCTGGCCGACGCTACCGGCGGACTCGCCGTTCTTCGCCCAGTTCATCCAGCCGTAGCCCTGTACGTGCACGCGGTAGTACACGTCGTAGTGCTTGGCGACCTCGCCGTAGAGCCTCATCTGGATCGCCTCGGTCCGGAGCGACTTGCCCCAGGTGCCGGCGTAGGCGCCGTCCTTCTTCCAGCCCTGCCAGCCGGTGCCCTGCACGTGCGCGCGGTACTGGATGCCGCCCGCGTAGGGGTTGGCGACCATCTTGGCCGTGATGGCCTCCATGCGCCTGGCGAGGCCGGTGGTGCCGGCGTAGTCGCCGTCCTTGGTGGTGTGGGTCCAGCCGAAGGTCTGGACGTGCGCGGAGTAGTCAGCTGCCAGCTCCTTGACGTCCACGATCTTGAACTGGCCGTTCTTGAAGGTGACCTGGTAGTTGCCCTGGATCTCCTTGCCGGAGGCGACGATGGTGTAGGTGCCCGTGGACTCGCCCTTGGCGCGCTTGAGGGTGTAGGTCACGCTCTCGCCCTTGGTCGCGCCGGTGACCTTGGCGGTGAGGGTCGGGTCCTTCTCGCCGTAGTACTTGGAGGCGTTCTTGGCGGTCACGGTGACCTTGATGGGCTTGATGGTGAGGGTGCCAGCCACGTAGTTGATCTCGTAGTTGCCCTGGATGGCCTTGCCAGACGGGACGATGGCGTACTTGCCCGCGTCCTCGCCAGACTGACGCAGGAACTCGTAGCTTACCTCATCGCCGTTGAGCAGACCCTTGACCTTGGCAGTGAACTCGGGGTCCTTCTGGCCGTAGGTCTTGGAGGCGTTCTTGGCGGTTACGGTAACGGTCCTGCGGTTGATGGTGAAGGTGCCCTTGGCGTACTCGACCAGGTAGTTGCCCTGATCGGCGGCGCCGGTGGCGGTGATCTCGTACGTTCCGACGTTCTCGCCGGCCTTGCGGGTCAGCGTGTACTCGAGCTTTTCGCTGCCGACGATGCCCTCGACCGTGGCGGTAAGGACAGGATCGGACGCGCCGTAGGTCTTGCTCAGGTCGTCGGGACGAACGGTGACGGTCTTGGGGGTGATGGTGAGGGTCGCGGGGAGGTAGGTCACCTCGTAGCTGCCCTGGATGGCCTCGCCGACGGGCTTGAGCTCGTAGCTGCCCACGTCCTCGCCCTGTTCGCGCTCGAACTTGTAGGTAAGCGTATCGCCCTTGATGGTGCCATCGACGGTAGCGGTAAATGCCGGGTCCTTCTCGCCATAGACCTTGTCCGCGTTATCGGCGGTAACAGTTGCCTTGCGACGCAGGATGGAGAGGGTGCCGTCTACGAAGTTGACCTTGTAGTTACGAGCCGAGCCGTTCTCGTGGCCAGGCTGCTGATCCTTGCCGGTAACGGCGATGGTGTACTCGAAGCCGCCCTCTTCTCCGCGGTCGCCGTTGCGGGAGACCTCGAATTCGATGGCGTCGCCGTCAAGGACGGGGCTTTCGCTGCCGGACTCGACCTTGCTGTCGAGGCTGTACTCAACGGTGAACTCGGGATCCTTCTCACCGTACAGCTTGGTCTTGTCGTTGGCGGTAATGGTGATCTCACGCGAGGTGACGTCCAGTACGCTGTCGACGTAGGTGATGTGGTAGTTCTTGCCGTTGTCGCCGCCCTGGTAGCTCTCCCTCAGGGGTGTGGGCTCGGGGTCGGTTCCCTCGAAGTAGATGGCGTAGATCTCGGCCTCTTCGCCCTCAGGCGTGCCTGCGGCGTCGCGCACGATCTTGTACTCGATCTTGTCTTCGCCGACGAGGGCGTCGGTGGTGCCGGACTTGACCTCGCTGTTGAGCGTGTACTCAACGGTAAGCTCGGGGTCATCCTCGCCGTAGACCTTGGTCTTCTCCTCGGCAGAAATCGTGATATCCCTGGACTTGATGGTAAAGGTGCCAGGCACGTAGGTGACGTGATAGTTGCCCTGCGTCGTCTGCGGGTTGTCGAAGCCAATCTCGTACTCCGCCGCGTCTTCGCCCATGAAGCGCTTAAGCGTGTAGGAGATCGTGTCGCCCTCGGCAAGTGCGGGCGTGATGGTGGCGGTGAGCTCGGGGTCGTCCTCGCCGTAGATCTTGCTCTTGTCGTCGGCGGTGACGGTGACCTCGAGAGCCCTGATGGTCGCGGAGACGTGCGGGTCCTTGGCGACGGGCTCGTAGTTGCCGCTCACGTCCTCGTCGGCGCCCTCCGCGGGGCCGAGCACGATGGTCTTGATGTCGACCATCTTGTCCTTGCCCGCGTCGGCGGACTGGAACTCGCCCTCGGCGTTCTCGACCTTTACCTTGCCCTCGTCGGCCGCGATGAGGCCGTCGAAGGTCGCCTCGTCGAACTTGAGCGTGGCCTCGACCTCGCCGTCGTAGTCCTTGTCCTCGGCGGTGATGCCGCCGACGGTGACCTGCTTGGGCGTGATCTTGGCGTTGGCGGTGGTCTGGACGCCCTCGGCCGGGTCGACGGCGTAGTTGTCCTTGTCGGCGCCGCCGAGCCTGACCTCGGAGATGTCGACGCGCTTGACGAGGACGTTGTCGTTGGCGTCGCGGCGGACGTTCTTGCTCGCGAACGCGCCGGTGGCGGACTCGACGCTCACCTCGTCGCCGTCGAAGACGGTCTCGAAGGTGGCCGCGGTCACGTCGAGCGTGGCCTTGGCGTCGCCGTCGTACACCTTGTCGGAGGCGGTTATGCCCGCGACCTTGAGCGGCGCGGGGGTGATGGTCGCGGCGGCCTCGGCCTGCTGGCCCTCAGCGGCCATCTCGTAGTTCTTGGCCTTGGCGCCCACGAGCGTGATGTTGTCGATCTCGACCTTCTTGGCGGCCGGCTTGCCCTCCTCGAGCTTGACGTCCTTGTCCTCGAACTTGCCCGTCGCGGTGACGGTGAGCTCGTCGTCGAACGCGAGGTCGTGCACCGTGGCCTCGGTCGTGTCGAGGTCGGCGTCGGTGGTCGCGTCGTAGACCTTGTCGACGCCCTTGATGCCGTCGACGGTCACGGCCTTCTTGTTGATGGTGAACGTCGCCTTCTCGAAGGTGACGAGGTAGTTGCCCTGCATCCACTCGCCCGTGGCGTTGATGTCGTACGTGCCCGCGTCCTCGCCCGCGTTGCGGCTGAGGTCGTAGTGCACGTAGTCGCCCAGGATCAGGCCGTCGACCTGCGCGGTGAAGACGGGGTCGAAGTCGCCGTAGGTCTTGCTCGCGTCGGCGGGCTTGACGGTCGCGTCCTTGCGCCAGATGTTGGCGGTCGTGCTGGTCTGGGAGCTCTCGGCGTCGAGGACGTAGTTCTTCGCGTTCGTGCCCACGAGCTCGACCTTGGTCAGGTTGATCTTCACGTCGGTGCCGGCGTTCGCGGTCTCGAACTCGCCCTCCGCGGCGACGGCCAGCTGGTCGGCCTTGCCCTCGTCGCGCCCGGCGACGTTGTCGATGGTCGCCTTGGTCGCGTCGAGCGCCACCGCCTTGGTCCGGTCGTAGACCTTGTCGGCGGCCGTGATGCCGGACACGGACACGGTGCGCGGGGTGATGGTGAGGTGCGCGTCTCCGCCCTCCTGCCCGGAGGTCGGGTTGAAGGTGACCCTGTAGTTGCCCTGGGTCTCGTCGCCCGTCGCGGTGAGCACGTAGTCTCCCACGTCCTCGCCCTCCTCGCGCTCGAACTCGTACTCGATGGCGTCCGGCGTGTCGGGGTCGATGAGGCCCTCGACCGTGGCCTCGTAGGCGGGGTCGTCGTCGCCGTACACCTTCGTGGCGTCCTTGGCGGTGACGGTGACCTCCGCGCGGGCGATGGTGAGCGTGCCCTCGACGATCGCGACGGTGTAGCCGCCCTGGAGGAGGTACTTGACGCCCCCGATCGTCTCGGTCTTTGCGTCGCCCGTGGCCTCGGCGGTGATGGCGTAGTCGCCCGCGTCCTGGCCCGCTTCGCGGGTCAGCGCGTACGAGAGCTCGACGTCCGTGACGGGCTTGCCGTCCTTGTCCTTGAGCTGCGCCGTGAGCTCCGGCTCGTCCTCGGCGTAGACCTTGGTCTTGTCGTCGATCTCGAGCCTGTACTCGACGCCTATGATGTCGGCGGTCAGGGGCGGGTTGACCTTGTAGCTGTCTCCGTCGGGGACGTAGTTGCCGGCGTCCGCGCCCTTGAGCTTGATGCTGCCCTCGGTGAGCGAGACGGCCTTGCCGGTGCCGACCTCCGCGTCGGCGAACTTGCCCTCGGCGCTCTCCACCTCGACGTCGTCGCCGGCGACGACGTCGCCGTTGGCGAACTTGGCGCCGCTCACGTCGATGCTCGCCTTGTCGTTCCCGTCGTAGGGCTTGTTCTCGGCCTTGAGACCGGTGACGGTGACCTCCTTGGGGGAGATGACGGCCGACGTGGTCTTCTGGCTGCTCTCGGTGTCGAGCACGTAGTTCTTCGCGCCGCTGCCGGTGAGCGCCGCGCCCTCGAGGTCGAGGTAGATGCGCTTGTTGGAGGGCTCGCCGTCCTTGCGGTAGACGTTCTTGTTCACGAAGCTGCCGGAGACGTCGAGCTTAACCTGGCTCTCCTCGCCCGCCACGACGCCCTCGAGCTTCACGTCGTCGAGGACGAGCGTCGCGTCGGGGGTGCCGTCGTAGGTCTTGCCCTCCGCCGTCACGCCGGAGAAGGTGACGGGGGCGGGGAACACGTTCGCGGTGGTGGACGTCTGGTTGCCGGTGAGCGCCAGCGAGTAGTTCTTGGCGTCCTTTCCGGTGAGGGTGAGCTTGGTGATGTTGGCCGTCTTGTCCGGGTTGGCGTTCTTCCACCTGAACGCGCCCTCGGCGACCACGCTGACGTCCGCGCCGTCGGCGATGCCCGCGATCACGACGTCGTCGTAGACGAAGGTCACGTCCGTGGTGCCGTCGTAGACCCTGTCCTCGGCCTTGATGCCGCTGACGGTGACGGCGGCGGCGGTGATGGTGAACGTGGCGTCGGTGTAGGTGACCTTGTAGTTGCCCTGGCGCTCGGCACCGTCCAGGTGGATGGTGTAGGTTCCCACGTCCTCGCCTGCGTCGCGGTACTTGTTGTAGGCGATGGTGTCGCCTTCAATTAGGCCCTCTTCCTCAACCTCGAGCACGGGGTCGGCGGTACCAAACACCTTGGACTTGTCCTTGGCCGTGACCTTGACTTCCTTCGGCGTAATGCTGGCCTTGGTCTCGAGCACGGAGTTGTCGTAGTCGACGTAGTACTTGGTGGTGTCCTGTTCGTCAACCTGGAGCGTCACGTCCGCCACGATGACACGCTTGTTGGTACCAACGTTGGGGTCGGCGTTGCCGGTCTCGTTGACGAATACGTACGTACCCGTAGCCGTAACGCCTTCGGCACCCTCAACGTCGAGTCTTGTCTCTTCGGGGTTCGTGTACGCGTTGCCGTCGTAGACCTTGTTTTGAACCTGTCTGACCTTAACGATAACAGGGACCGCGTCCTTTTCGTAGATGGTCGCCTTGGTGGTCTTCTGGGAGCTATCTGTATTGAGCTTGTAGTGGTCTTTGTCGGTTCCGTCGAGCGCCGCTTCCGCGTAGTCGATGTTGACGGTCTTGTTTACGCCAACCTCTGCGTTTTCGAACGCTCCTGTAAGGCCACTCAGGGTAACGGACTCGTTGCCCACGAGACCGTCGATCTTGAGGTTGTCGAGCTCGAGCGTGGCATCGGTATTTCCGTCGTACACCTTGTCCTTGGCGGTGATGCCGGAGACCGTGATCTCCTTCTTGAAGATCTTCGCCTTGGTGGTGGTTTCGCTGTCAGGATCGATCGTGTAGTTATTGGCGTCCTTGCCAACAAGCGTCAGGGTCGAGAAGGTAACCGTCTTCGGGGTCTCGTCGTCCGGATCCGCGCTCTCAAAGCTGCCCGTTGCGTTGACGAACAGGTCGTCGCCCTGTTCCTTGCCGTCAAGCGTGGCGTCCTTCGTAACGACCGAGGCGTCTGTGGTGCCGTCGTAGACCTTGTCCTCGGCCTTGATGCCGTTCACCACCACGTAGCGCTTCGTGATGTTGGCGGTCGTGGCGTCCTGCTGGCCCTCGGTCTCGAGCGCGTAGTTGCCCGCCTTGTCGCCCGTGAGCGCGAGGTCGGAGATGTTGACGGTCTTGCCGTCTCCCGCGTTCGCGTCCTCGAACGCGCCCTTGGCGGTGACCTGGACATGGCCCTTGTCGGCCTCGATGACGCCGTCGAGCGTGGCGTCGTCGAAGACCAGGGTCGCGTTGGTCGCCGCGTTGTAGGTCTTGTTCTCGGCGGTGATGCCGGAGACCTTGACTCCCAGCGGCAGGATGTTGAAGTCGGCCTCCTGGGACTTCTGGTATCCGTTCTTGCCCATTACGGTCACGGTGCCGCCGTCGGCGACGTTTACGTTGTTGCCGTACCCCGTAATGTCGTAGTCCGTGCCGGCCACGAGCGTCTTGTCGCCGCTCTTCACCACGACGGCGTCTCCCTCGGGCCTGATCTGCTGACCCGTGTAGACCTGATCCTCAACGGTGATCTCGAAGGCGCCCTCGTTCGGCAGTATCTTGCCGGCCGTCACGCCCTCGGGGTTCGTGAGGGTGTAGTTGGCCGCGACGTCACCGGCGAGCTCCAGGGTGTACATGACGTTGGTGTTGTTGGGCTGGCTGGTCTCGTTTCCGTCGGCGTCGGCGTAGTAGCCAGTGCCGGTCAACGTGAGCTTGCCCTCGTCGGTGGCGATTATGTTTTCGATCTTCGCGTCCTCGGTGTTGATGGCCGCCATGCTGGTGCCGTCGTAGGGCTTGTCGCCCGATTTGACGCCGCTGACGGTCACCTTCCTCGGGATGATGTTGAACTCGACGTCCTTGGTGCCGACGTAGCCGCCCTTGCCCTTGATGGTGAGGGTGCCCGTGCCGACGTTGCGGTTCTCGCCGTATCCCTCGGGATCGACCTCGAAGTCCGTGCCGGCCACGAGCGTCTTGTCGCCGCTCTTGACCGTGAGCTTGTCGGCACCGAGCCTGATCTGCGACCCGATGTACTGGTAGTTGCCGACTGTCACGCTCGCGCCCGCGACGTCGTTGAGCGCCGTGATGCTTGCCGTCGTGGTCTTCTGGCTCTTGTCGGCGTCGAGCTCGTAGCGGGCGGATTCGGGATCCAGTGCGAGGTCCTTGATGGTCACCGTCTTGTTCTCGCCGACGGCGTCGTCCTCGAACTCGCCCGTCCCGGTCACGCCGAGCATGTCGTTGCCGATGAGCCCGTCGAACCTCGCCTGGCCGGTGTCAAGCTCCGCCGACGTGTCCCCCGCGCTGTAGGCCCTGTCCTTGGCGGTGATGCCCGAGACGGTGACCCGCTTCTTGGTGATGCTCGCCTTCGTGGTGGTCTGGTTGCCGTCGACCAGGTAGTAGTTGCCGGCGTCTTCGCCGCCCAGCGTGAGGGGCGAGAACGTGACCGTCTTGCCCTCGCCCGGCTCGGCGTCGGCGAAGGTGCCGGTGACGTTGACCGTGAGCACGTCGCCGTCGGCAATGCCGGCGAAGACGGCCTGCGTAGTGTCCAGCGTCGCGATCTCGTTGCCGTCGTAGGACTTGTCGTTGGCGGTGATGCCGCTGACCGTCACGGGCACGCGCGTGACGTTGAAGGCTGCGGTCTGCTCGTCCTTGTAGGTGGTGCTGCCCTCGATGGGTCTGACCGTCACTTCGTAAGAGCCCACGTCAACCGCGTCTTCCGGCACCACGACCTCGTAGTCCACTCCCTCGACAAGGGGCGTCCCACCATACGTCACCGACACGGCAGGGTCGGCCTTTTGCCCGGTATACGCCACGTCCTCGGCGGTGACCTGGGCGTTCTTGAGCGACCTCTGCTCGTTAACCGTCACGGTAAACTTCCAGTCGGGGGTGGTGGTATCAGGATCAATGCTTCTCCCGTAACCCGGAAGGGTCACTGTTGTTGGGTTTCCGACTCCTATGCCAATGTCAGCATCACCACTTCCACTCATACCAATCGAAAAGACGCATCCAGCTAAAGGTACAATGGTAGGAAAGCCTGAGCAAGTACCAGGTGGCCACGTAAGGTACTCCGCAATCTCACTCACAGATTTACTTTGGATACGTAGATTGTCGGTTATTTTTACCTCGGAATACGTGTGTCCAGATTCGTCGCCATAGGTGATCGTATACGTCGAAGGCACCCAAGTCCCAGGTTCCGCAAACGCTTGTGCAGGTACACCTCCAATCGCCATGACCACGGAGAGCCAAAACGCCATGGCCCTCCTTGCCCATAGATGCAGTTTAGTTTTCATGGCACTCCCTTCTCTCATGGCTCTTTTGCGATACGTAAAAGAGCGGATGGCCATACGGGGTAAATTTTACAGAAGAATCTGCCCCGCAAACAGTACAAATCTATTATTAAGGTCTTTGTAAGGTAAATTAGCGTAAACGTAATACTGCGTTCGTTTGGCCGATTGGGGCTAGGCCCCTTTCGGCCATTTTGAGCGACCCCACTCTTGGTCGGTCGTCCTTGCGACCGCCATCTGTCGCATGCGACAATGTCGCGACATCGATGCGACATCATGTCGCCGACAGTATACCTTATTGAATGGTGAGTGTTGCCATAGCAGGGTTACAAGATGCAGATGGGAAGGGTCTTCCATGGGCATGTACGTCAACCCCGGCAACGAGGGCTTCCAAAGAATCGTGTCTGACGAGTACATGGACAAGACCGGGCCTATCGCTTTGGTTAACGGTGTAATCGGCACGCCACGCAGCCTCGTGTGTGTCACTATTCCTGCGGCGCTGACTCCCGTGGACTCTTCGAGAGCAATCGCCTGTACGCGTCACACCATGCCTGGCACGGCAAAGGATCGCCCCTTTGTTGTGCCAGGCCCCACATCGATTACACGAGCTTGAACACGGGACGTATGACGACGACCTCCTGCTCGTCCTCACGCGTTTGCGCAGTTCGGGGCGCTCGGCGCGCAGGCCGATACGAAACGTACCTACCCGCCGACGTGTTGAGGTAGCCGTATGGCACGTTTTCCTTGTCGAGCTTGTCCATAAGGTCGACCAAGTGCTCTTCTCCCGTGGCAAAGCAACTGGCTACCAGCTCCTCCAAGCCGGAATCGCTCAGATGCACCGCGTGGTGATGCGCGGCGGACTCGTAGCACGTCTGCGTCTGCGGGCCACGGGAATACTCGCATACCTCCAGCAGAGGCCCGCGATTCCTCATGAACACACGCCTGTATTCCGTCCCCAATCGTTGCTCCGCAAGCGTCGTTCCCATCGATTCGTACATGTGCTTGGTCTCCATGGCCCCTCCTCGCGTACATCTGTTCTTACTGTAGGCTATAGTACCACATCGCAGAGCGTTTGCAAACTATTGTTCTAACGTATTTCCAAAATACTGCCCTGCCGCGCGCTTCTTTGTTTGGATTCACACGGCAGGGCATCCGACCGAACGATCAGCACGTTACGCCTCGGGGGCTATGACCTCCACCCCGCCCATGTAGGGCACCAGCGCCTCGGGCACGGTAATGGTGCCATCTGCGTTCTGGTAGTTCTCTATGACGGCAGCCATGGTGCGGCCCACGGCCAGGCCGGACCCGTTGAGCGTGTGCGCGTAGCGCGTGCCCTTGAACTTGGCCGGGTCGCGATACTTAATGTTGGCGCGACGCGCCTGGAAGTCTCCGCAGTTGGAGCAGCTGCTAATCTCCTTGTACGCGTCGTAGCTGGGCAGCCAGACCTCGATGTCGTAGGTCTTTTGTGCGCTAAAGCCAATGTCGCCCGTGCACAGCGTTACCACGCGGTACGGAAGGCCCAGCTTTTGCAGCACGAGCTCCGCCTCGGCCGTCATGGACTCAAGCTGGTTCATGGAGTCCTCGGGCGTGGCGAACTTGACCATCTCGACCTTGTCGAACTCGTGCACGCGAATGATGCCGCGCGTGTCTCGGCCGGCGCTGCCCGCCTCCTCGCGGAAGCACGGGGTAAAGGCGCAGTACCACAGGGGAAGCTTGTCGCCGTCGAGCACCTCGTCGCGATGCAGGTTGGTCAGCATGACCTCTGCCGTGGGAATGAGGTACATGTCGTCGCCCACGTGGTACAGGTCCTCGTCAAACTTGGGGAGCTGACCCGTGCCAAACAGCGACGCGTAGTTGGTGATCACCGGAGGCCACCACTCTTTAAAGCCGGCCTCGTTGTGACAGTCGATCATAAAGTTGATAAGCGCACGCTCCAGTCGGGCGCCCAGTCCTCCCAGCACGTAAAAGCGCGTACCCGCCAGCTTTACACCGCGGTCGAAGTCAATGATGCCCAGCTCGGGGCCTAGGTCCCAATGCGCCTTGGCCTTAAAGTCAAACGCGCGCGGCGTGCCCCAACGACGCACCTCGGGGTTGTCGGAGTCGTCTGCGCCATAGGGCACGGACGCGTCGGGAATGTTGGGGATGCCGGCGACCAGGTCGTACAGGTCCTTGTCGTAGGTCTTGCGAAGCTCCTCCAGCTCGGCGATCTTGCCCTTGTTGGCCGCGACCTGCGCCTTTGCGGCCTCGGCCTCGTCGCGCTTGCCCTCGCGCATAAGCTGGCCGATTTGCTTGGACGCCGCGTTGCGCTCGGCCTGCAGCGCCTCTACCTGGGTGATGGTCGAACGACGAAGCTCGTCCAGCTCAAAAAAGCGGCTACGGTCCCAGTGCGCGTTCTGCCGAGACGCACAGGCCTCGTCCACCTTGTCGGGATTCTCTCGTACGAATTTGATGTCGAGCATGGGCATGCCTTTCTTTTGAGCGTCCTTGTTTTGGGCGTCCCTTGCGAAACGCCGCCTGCCGTTGCGCGAGACCCTTCGCGCGGCATAGATAAGTATATACTTGTGCGTGCTACTTTTAAGCGCATGACCAAAGAAAGGCGCGACTCGTGGATTCAATCAACAACATCATCAACTGGCTCTTTAACGATCGAACGGGCGTGTTTGTGCTGCTGGGAAGTGGCGTGCTGCTGTTTTTGCTCATTGCATGGCTGCTCGAGAAGCGCATGCGCAAGCAGTTTTACAACCATAAGAAGACCGCAGACGACTGGGACCTGTTCGACACCGAAGACGACGAGTAGTCCCGTTGCAGCGAAACGAATGCCCGGTTTTGTCCGCTGGATAACGCTGGGTCGGTCGTGATTCCTACCACCGACCCGCAAAATCCTCCAGGACCTGCGCCGCACGTGCTATGAACGTTTGTGTAGACAAAAAAACGGCCTTGCCGAAGCAAGACCGCCGATAATCGATGGTGCGGGCGAAAGGACTTGAACCTTCACGGGGTTGCCCCCATACGGACCTGAACCGTACGCGTCTGCCAATTCCGCCACGCCCGCGTAGGACATAGATAGTACTACAAACCAAAAGCGATTACAACAGCTTTTTTTGCCAATTTCCAAACAAGTCCCTAGGCGCGCGGCGCAACAACTAGACATATGTCCTCATAGCGTTACAATGGGCGCACGAGTGAATGGGAAGCACAGTGCAACGAACTACGCCAAAAACACCACCTGCCGACTCATTTTTCGAACCGACTCCCGCAGTGCTGTTCGATCGCTATCGCGTGATGGAGGTCAACAACGTTGGAGGCTTTGGTTCCGTATTCATTTGTTGGGATCCTCATCTGCAACGCCGCGTGGCAATCAAGCGGATTCCGCTTGCCGTGGGCGACGATTCGTCCACGCAGACCACGACCATGAACACGGCGCTCGACGAGGCGCGCACGCAGTGCATGCTCAAAAGCAATAACATAGTTGCGGTATACGACTTCTTGGCCGACGAGCGCTATTCCTACCTCATCATGGAATACGTGGACGGGATGAGCCTGGCCGAGCTGCTTTCGCGCGTGGAAGACGGCGTGCTTTCCTTTGACGAATGCGCGCACGTGGTGGACAGCGTAGCCGCCGCCCTTGCCTACGCGCACGAAAACCGAGCGCTTCACCTGGACATAAAACCCGCGAACATCCTCATAGAACGGTCCGGCACGGTAAAGGTAACGGACTTTGGCATGGCGACGCTTGCGTCGGCTGCCGGTTACGGGGGCGCCCGCGGCGGCACGCTGGGCTACATGCCGCCCGAGCAGATCACCGGCGACTATGTGGACGAGCGCACGGACATATTCTCGCTTGCCGTAGTGGTATGGGAGGCGCTCACCGGCAAGTGTCCCTTTGCGGCGCAGACGGCAGAGAAGTCACTCGCGCTCATAGAGCACGGGCCGTCCCCAGAGCTGTCCAAGGTCGAGCCCGAGCTTGCGGGCATCGTGGAGGGCACGCTCATGCAGGCGCTCGAACCCAACCAAACGCTGCGCATGCCCTCCATAGAGGAGTTCGCACGCGACCTTGTCCGCGCGCTGGGCGACGTCGACGAGGGCAGGGAGTCCCTGGTGTACCTGCTTTCACAGGCGGGAGAAGAGCCCGAGGACGACCCGCGCGCCTTCAAACCAGCGCTCAACTACCGCGCCCCGTGGCTTCCCTCCGCCCTCGAGCGCCTGCTCACGGCCGTTGCGGCGGGGTGGATGGCATACCTTACCATTCCCCACATTATTCCGCAGTCGCACGAGGCACTGGTGCTGGGCACGGCGGGCTTGGCGCTTGCCTGCGCCGCCTGGCCTCCCCTGGGCGGGGCGACAGGCGTGCTACTGGTCGCCGCCGCGGTACTGGCACAACCCGCACGCATGGCGTTTCCCCTGGCGCTTCTTATCGTGCTGTGCGGAATGGTGTGGTGGAGCATCGCCGGCCGCCGACGCGGCATGGCAGGCGTTGCGTTCTTGGCCCCGTCATGCCTGGGCTCGCCCCTTGTTGGCGTGGGCCTTAGCGGATTTGTGCTCGATCCCCTGCCTGCAGGCATTACGGGCACCGCCAGCTACCTGTTCTTCGTGCTGTGCTCTGCCGCAACGCGATCCGGCTTCTTTACCGACTTTATCCTGGACGCCCTCAAGCCAGTCGCCCTGGACTCTTCCACATGGATCCTTGCCGCGGGCTGCGGTCTTGCCGCGGCAGTCTGTGCATTCCTTACCCAAAGACACAAACTTGTCACATCCTTAATGGGACAAGCCCTTGCTATAGGTATACTGGTATTTGCGTATGTACTGTGCGCACATGCGAAGAATAGCGGGTTTACGAATACTATGGACATACCGGCCCTTGTGGTTGCGGTATTCTTTGGTGTTGCTTTATGCATTGCAAGTGTCCTTGCGGGCCAGAGCGCGACGCCTTGAAAGGGTGATGATCGAACATGAACGTGCTAACCATCTTCGACCAGCGCGTTGGAAATATTTTTGCGGAAGGTGCGCCTGGCGTGCATCAGCCGTTTTCGTTCAAGCGTCTCGCCAAGCGTGCCGTGCGCGAAATGGAGGACGAAACCTTCGTAATAGACGGCATCGACACGGCTCCCGCCCTGTTCACCATCTTGGTATCGTATGCGGACGATGCGACCATGCGTCCTCTGTACATTCCCATTACCGAGGAAGTCTCGCAACTCATCGAGGCGCAGGCCAAGAAGCGCGGCTACACCTTTGTTGGCCAGCCGCTCGTGCGCTTTATGATCGACCCGGCGTTGCGTGCCGGCAAGTTTTCCGTATTTGCAGAAAACATCGACCCGCGCACCTTGGCTCGTCTGCGCGACGAAGAAAACGCCTACTTGGGCCTGAGCAATGCCAAGAACGACCTGTATGGCGTCTCGCCCTTCGAGCCGGCGTCCGGCCCTGTGGGATTTGGCGTTTCCGACAACAGCGACCCCTTGGTTTCGTACGAAGGCGACTCCATCGAGTCGGAAGGCCCGCTTATGGATGCGCCTCTGTGGCCCGAAGACCCCGCCGCGCGCAACGCGGTACAACCCGAGCTGCCCGCGACCGGTCAGCCGTCGGTAGGGTCGGGCGTGGGCACCTGCGTGCTCGTAAACATGCAAACGGGGCAGACCTTTAACGTCACCAACCCCAAGGCGCCCATCGGACGCGTAAACACAGAGGGCGGCATCGTGCTGCGCGACCCCAACGTGTCGCGCGTGCATGCCGAGCTCGAATTCGACGGTTCCGCGTGGCTGATCCGCGACCTCAACTCCACCAACGGCACGCTGGTAAACGGCGAGGACGTAACGGAGTCCGTCTTGCACAACGGCGATGTCCTGACCATCGGTCTTACCGACCTCGAGTTCCAGGCAGGATAATATGATCGATCTTGTCCTGTTTGCAGGCCGCATACTGCTCGTCATACTTCTTTACCTCTTCCTGTACGCAGCCATGCGCACGGGAATTGGCTTGGTTCGCGGACAAAGAAGAGACGCGGCAATTTGGGGCGTAGACGTGGACAAGGGCTCCAAGCAGCTGCGTGGGTTGCACGTGGACATCTTGGGGCCGGTGGTCATTGGCCGTTCTCCTTCGTCCGACATCGTCATCGAAGAGCCGTTTGTGTCTGGCACGCACGCACGCTTTACGCTACAGGGACCCGCGTTGGTCCTCGAGGACCTTGGGTCCACCAATGGCACGCTAATAAACGGTCACCTCATAGGCCAACCCGTTACGTTGCGTGACGGAGACGAGGTGCAAATCGGAGACACCATAATGAGGGTGAGCCGCCGATGAGTGAAGAAGAATCCACGCTCGAATCGCAAACGGTAGAGGCCGTAAACGCCCCGGGTCGTAACGAGATGCCCGTGGAAAACCGTGCCGGTGCCGACATTGCGACGGGCAACACAGACAACCTAAGCTGGGGGGCGCGATCCGACGTCGGTCTGGTGCGAGGCCACAACGAGGATTCGTTTGTGGTCAAGGCACCCCTGTTTGCCGTATGCGACGGCATGGGCGGCCACGCCGCGGGCGAGGTCGCCTCGGGCATCGCCGTGCAGACCATTGCGGAGCGCGCGCCCGAGCACACGGACGAAATCCTGCTCGGCGCCGCCGTAGAGGCAGCCAACACCGCCGTGCTGGAAGGCGTGGAGAGCGGCCTGGGCAAGGCAGGCATGGGCTGCACGGCCACGTGCGCCCTTATCGAGAACAACCGCATGGCCATTGCCCATGTGGGCGATTCTCGCATCTATTTGCTGCACGCAGGAACGCTGGTGCGTCTTACGCGCGACCACAGCTACGTGGAAGAGCTGGTAGACGCGGGAGAGATCACCGCGGACGAGGCGCGCGTGCATCCGTCCCGCTCCATCATCACCCGCGCCCTTGGCTCGGACCCCGACATGTATGCCGACCACTTTACGCTGGACGTATCTACCGGCGACCGCGTGATCTTGTGCTCGGACGGCCTTTCGAGCATGGTCTCCGACAAGGACATAGAGGAGCTGGCGGTTTCCAGCGTAACGCCGCAGGCTGCCGCCGACACGCTCGTATCCGCCGCTCTTACCGCTGGTGGCCACGACAACGTAACCGTAATCGTCGTGGACGTGCTGGAGGACGGCCTGGCCGACCTGCACCACCAACTGCGTATGAGAGGCATCCGTACCTGGCTCACCATAGCGCTGGCGGCCGTGGTGGCCGTCGCTGCGGTGCTGGGTATTCTCATTCGCAACTCATGGTACGTGGGCAACAACGACGGAACCGTGGGCATCTATCGCGGCGTCGGCGACAGCGTGTTGGGCTTCCCGCTCAACGAGCTGGTCGAGACGACCTCCGTAGGCGTCAAGGATCTGCCCGAAGCGATCCAGCACCAGCTCGACGAAGGCATTAGCGTGGCCAACGAGGAGGAGGCGCGCTACACCATAGACCGCTATCGTGATCAGATCGATGCCGACAAGACCCGCGCGGCAGAAACGGCCAAGGCCGCCAACAGCTCACAAGGCGCCTCGCAAGAGGGCGACGCCTTGGAGGGCTCCGACTCAGAGACGGGCGACTCGACGCCCGAGCAGGCGGCGGGCGTTGGCATGCGGGCACAGATAGACGCAGAGGAGGAAGCCGCTGCACAGTCGCTTGCCGGCATTACGGAAGAGGCGGGTGTGTAACATGGCAAGAACGTCCTCGATGTCGCGCAGGACCACGGAGCTCCTGCTGCTGTGTGCGGGCGCCTTGCCCGTCCTGCTCATATACGCCATGTACGTCATGAACATGAACGTGGAGCTTTCCGTGTCCACGCTCGCGGTGCCCATCGGCCTGTTCGTGGGCTTTGCCGTGGCGCACGTCGCCATTCGATTTTTGGCGCCAGGTGCCGACCCGGTCATTCTACCTGCGACGTTCGTGCTTTCGGGCATGGGCATTGCCTTTGTCACGCGCTTAAAGCCCGAGCTCGCGGTAAACCAGGTGCTGTGGCTGTTCATATCCATAGCGGCCATGGTCGCCGTGCTCATGGTGGTGCGCGACCTGGACAGCCTCGCGCAATACAAGTACACCCTGGGAGCCGTGGGCATTGCCTTGCTGGTGATTCCCATGCTGTTTGGCACGGAGCACGGCGGTTCCAAGCTGTGGATCAGCATTGGCCCGTTTTCCTTCCAGCCGGGCGAGATCGCCAAGGTGCTTATCATCCTATTCCTAGCATCGTATTTGTCCGAGAACCGCGAGCTGCTTTCGGCGTCCACCAAGAGCATCGGCCCCATCGCCTTGCCCGAGTTCAGGATGCTCGCCCCCGTCTTTGCCATGTGGGGCATCAGCCTTCTGGTCGTCATTTTTGAGCGCGACCTGGGCAGCGCATTGCTGTTCTTTACCTTTTTGGTGGTCATGATTTACGTGGCGACGGGACGCGTGAGCTACGTAATCGTGTCAATTTTGCTGCTGTTGGTGGGTGGCGTGCTGTGCTACCTGCTGTTTTCTCACGTACGCAACCGTATTCAGATTTGGGTCGATCCCTTTGCCAACCCAGACGGCGGGTACCAGATCATCCAGTCGCTGTACTCTTTGGCAGACGGAGACCTCATTGGCTCCGGCATCGGCAAGGGCATGCCCACGCTCATTCCCGTGGTGGAGTCCGACTTCATCTTTTCGGCCATAGGAGAAGAGATGGGCCTGCTGGGCGCATCCGCCATCCTTATCCTGTACATGGTCTTTGCGGTGCGCGGGTTTGCCACGGCGGCGCGCGCCAAGTCTGACATGTCGGCCTTTACGGCAGTTGGCCTGACCACGGCCATCGCCTTCCAGGCGTTTCTTATCGTAGGCGGCTGCACGCGCCTGCTTCCCCTTACGGGCGTCACGCTGCCCTTTATGAGCCAGGGCGGCAGCTCGCTGCTTGCCAGCTTTATTATTGTGGGGCTGCTGCTTCGCACGGGCGACGAGGGCACCGGGCGCGAGGCGCAGATCGCCAGCACTTCGGCTTTGGCGCGCGGCGAGGTGCCCGGAGCTCCCGACGAGACCAACAATCGCGCGTCCCACATCGCTCACGGCACCAACGTGCGCGGTCACTTTGGCCTCAACACCCCCGAGTCGGGCGTATTGGGTCGCGTGGCGCTAGGCAACCGCCTTACGGCGCTGATCACGGTGTTCACCTTTTTGTTTGCCGTAACCATCGCCAACCTTACCTTCATCCAGGTGGTGGAGGCACAAAACTACAAGCAGATGCCCAACAACAACCACACCATCGCGCGTAGTGCCTTTGTCCAGCGCGGTGCCATCATTACTTCCGACGGGCAGACGCTTGCAGAAAGCGTGCAACAGGACGACGGGACCTACGCGCGCGTGTATCCCAACGGGTCGGTTGCCGCTCACACCGTGGGCTATGTATCCACGCGCTTTGGCACCACAGGCGTGGAGTCGCGCATGAACGACGCCCTGCGTGGCAGCGCGAACTACTCCAGCTGGCACAACGCGCTGTACTCGCTCGCAGGCGTGCAGACGCCCGGCGCGTCCGTGGTGCTTACGCTCAATTATCAAATGCAGCGTGCCGCCGAGGCCGCTTTGGGCAACTACCGCGGCGCGGTCGTGGTGCTCGACCCCTCCACCGGCGCGGTGCTGGCCAAGGTATCCAACCCTTCGTATGACCCAAACAACATTGCCGAGGTCATCGAAAACGGCGACAACGCGAGCCCCTTGGTCGACCGTACCACGCAGCTGTATACCCCCGGGTCCACGTTTAAGCTGGTCACCTTGGCCGCGGCGCTCGACACGGGCAAGGCGACGCTCGACACCACGTTTGACGCGCCGGCAACCATCAACATTGGCGGCGAGGACGGCTTCATTTCCAACGACCACGAGTACGAGTATGGAAACATCAATCTGCGCACTGCGCTGGTATTGTCTGCCAACACGGCATTTGCCCAGCTAGGCGTGCAGGTCGGTGCCAACGACCTCGTACGGTACGCGTCGGGCTTTGGCTATAACACGGCTCTTGGCCAAGACTTTGCCTGCCAGGCGTCGCTCATGCCCGAACCCGCCGAAATGACGGAATGGGAGACCGCCTGGGCAGCATGCGGCCAGCCCGTCGGCGAGCACGACAGCCCCGCCGGCCCGCAGACCACCGTCGTCCAAAACGCCGTGGTCGCGGCCACCATTGCCAACAAGGGCGTCGTCATGAACCCATACGTGGTCGACCACGTGCTTTCTCCAGAAGGCGCGACCGTGGCGTCGACCAACCCGCAGTCTCTGGGCCAAGTCATTAGCTCGGACAGCGCATCAAAGATAGGCGAGGCCATGCTCGACGTGGTCACCAGCGGCACCGGCGTTGGCGCCCGCGTGGACGGTTACCTCGTTGCCGGCAAGACTGGAACCGCCCAGGTTGGATCAGATTCGATCAACTCCCTCTTTGTGGGCTTTGCGCCCTACGACAATCCCACCCTTGCCATATCGGTTTGCGTCGAAGGCAATGGCGAAAACGTGAGGGGATTCGCCTCCACCGTTGCAGGCGAGGTTTTGGCACAGTGCCTTAACATCCAAGCCATGGGGGTGGCGTCATAATGCGGAGCACATGTTTTGCAAGGGGATGCGCGGCGTTGACCGTGCAAGCGATAGGAGCGACAGATGCCAAGTAGAAAGCTAGGTGGGCGCTACACCATACAAGACAAGATTGGCACGGGTGGCATGGCCATCGTGTATCGTGGCCTGGACGAGGTCCTTGGTCGCACGGTGGCCGTTAAGATCATGCTGCCCCAATACGCAAACGACCAGTCATTTGCCGCACGCTTCAAACAAGAGGCGCAAGCCGCGGCGGCTTTGCAAAGTCCCTACATCGTATCTGTGTATGACTGGGGCAAGGACGGCGACACCTACTACATCGTCATGGAGTACTTGCGCGGCACCGACCTCAAGAGCGGCATCCGCAAGCACGGCGCCCTGGATTGTCGCAAGGTCGCTCAGATCGGCTCCCAAATATCGCAGGCCCTTACCATCGCCCATCGTCACGACATCATACATCGCGACATCAAGCCCCAAAACATCATGGTCCAGCCCGATGGCAACATCAAGGTCATGGACTTTGGCATCGCGCGCGCAAAGAACAGCCATCTTACCGCCGACAACAGCGTGTTGGGCACGGCCCATTACGTATCGCCCGAGCAGACGCAGGGGCGCGACCTCGGTCCCACCACCGACATCTACTCCCTGGGCATCGTTATGTACGAGGCCGCGACCGGTCGCGTTCCCTTTGATGGCGACGACGCCATATCTGTTGCATACAAGCAGGTCAACGAGCCTCCTATGCCTCCCAGCCAGATCAATCCCCTGGTGGATCCCGCGCTCGAGGGCATCATCCTAAAGTGCATGCAAAAGAACCCCGCAGACCGCTTCCAGTCTGCCAGCGAGCTGTATCATGTCTTGCGCGACTACATGGCGGGCAGGATGCAGTCCGTAAACGAGGCCACGGCCGTCGTTGCCACCACGCCGACCAGCCACATGCGTCGCATGCCGGACGACTACGCAAAAACGCGTACCCGCCAGCAGGGCGGGCGCAGCCGCTCCAAGACCAGCACCACGGGCAATTATCGCAAGAGCGCCACGCAAGAGGAGCTCGATCGTCGCAGGCGGCGCAACACCATAATGGGCGTCATCCTTGCCTTGGTGGGTATCGTCTGCATTGGCGGCCTGCTCTTTGCCTTGGTGGGACGTCCGCAAACGCGCACCGTGCCCAACCTCGTCGGGCTTACGCAAGACGACGCGGTCACCCAAATCAAGCAGTCGGACTATTTCAAGGTCGGAACGATCAAGGAGGAGTACGACAGCAATCTGGAAGAAGGCAAGGTCATCGACCAGGACCCCGATGAGGGACGCTCCGCTCGCGAGGGCACCGCCATCAACCTTTGGGTTTCAAAGGGCCCGGAGCCGGCGAAGTCCGTAACCGTACCCGACCTCACCAACATGACGCCTACAGAAGCCGACGCGGAGCTAGGCAGGGTGGGGCTTATCGGACAAACCGGCGACTCGGTCTTCTCCGATACCGTTGAGTCGGGAAGGATTGCCCAGCAGTCTCCTGCCGGCAACACCACCGCAAAAGCCGGTGACACCGTATCCTATCAGCTTTCCAAGGGCGCCGAGACCGTCGACGTTCCCTACGTCGTTGGCTGGACGCGCGACGAGGCCAAGCGTGCGCTGGAAGAAGCTGGCTTTACGGTTGTGGAGACGCAGGAAGAAAGCGACAGCTATGGCGTCAACGTCGTGTTCTATCAGTCCGTTACCGGCAAGGCCAACAAGGGATCAGAGGTCGTGCTGACCGTTTCCACCGGCTCCAGCAAGGTCGACGTACCCTACGTGTATGGCATGAGCGAGTCCGAGGCACGCTCCACGCTATCCAACGCCGGCTTTAACGTGTATTCCATATCGGTTCACTCCGACAGCGTTGCGGCAGGGTATGTGGTCTCCTACAGCCCCAATGGCGCACAGACGCGCGGCACCACCGTCGAAATCCAGGTTTCCGTCGGTCCCGAGGTCCCCGAAACGCCTGAGGAGGAACCAACCGAAGAAGAAAAGACCGATAAGAGCGATTCCGAGGACCAGTCCGACACTGAAGACGAGTCATCCTCCGCAACCGATGCCAGCGACGGAGACGTCAGTGCTACCGATGCCGAAAAGGATAAGGATAAGCAATCCTCCGAGAGCAGCTCCTAACCACTTGGCCGATTGGGGCTAGGCCCCTTTCGGCCAAAAAAGCCGACAAAAGTGGCCGATTGGGACCTAGCCCAAATCGGCCACTTTTCGGTCCGGGCGCCTGGCGCCGCCACGCCGCGACCACTCCAGCCCAAGCACTCCCAAACAAAAACAGCTCAGGGGCAAACATGCCTCTGAGCTGGTCTTTTCTGGTGCCCCCGGGCCGATTCGAACGGCCGACACCCGCTTTAGGAGAGCGGTGCTCTATCCCCTGAGCTACGAAGGCATCGTTACTATTGTAGCACCAAACGGCTACTTTTTGTCCTTATTCTTTGCTCCACGATTAATCGTATTGATGAGCCGCTTTTCCGACATGGACTGTACATAGCTGTTCACGTCTTTGCGCATGGGACGAATCGTGCGCCAGTCGTAGATCATCCCTATGATGATGACGACATACGAAAGCACCATGGTAACAAGCGCGCTAATGGCAAGAGCGATAGGAGCGTTAGAGCCCATGTTGTTTACCAGCATGTACTGGACAAATGCCAGCACCATGCAAACGACACCGGCGATGAGGAAGCGCCACCATAACTTGCGAGCATGCTTGTATTCCTCGCGCTCCTCTAGGATCTGCTGCGTAACGTTGTAGCGAAGGTCATCGATCTCGCGCTCGTGCTTGCGCTCGGCCTTCTGCTCCTCTTTGGTCATGTTCTTCTTCGACTTTTGCTTGCCGCTCGAAGACACCATGCGCACGCCAGACGCTGCTTGGCGGGACGGCTTTGCCTTTGCCGCAGACTTGCGCGTAAAGCCGGCGGAAGAAGAGCGAGCGTCGGCCGTTGCATCGTCACTTGCCGCTGCAGGGCGCTCAAAGGGGTTGCCGTTGGCGGTCGCCTCGTCACGTGCTGCCTTTATCGTATCTTTTATCGACATGTGCTATAGCTCCTTAGCGGGCACAAAGGCCTCACCCGTAATGATTTCGTATGCTTCTTGATACCGCTTGGAAGTGCCCTCGATCACCTCTGCGGGCAGGTGCGGCGGTTCGCCCGTCATATCCCAGTTGGCACGCAGCCAGTCACGCACAAACTGCTTGTCGTAACTGGGCTGAACCTTGCCAGCCTCATATCCGTCTGCCGGCCAAAAGCGGCTCGAGTCCGGCGTAAGGCACTCGTCAATAAGCGTGAGCTGACCGTCTATGAAGCCAAACTCAAACTTGGTGTCCGCAATGATAATCCCGCGCGTTGCCGCGTACTCCGCCGCAGCGTTATACACCGCAAGCGAGGCGTCGCTCAGCATGGTCGCCACCTCGATGCCCACGATTTCTGCACAGCGCTCAAACGATATGTTCTCGTCGTGCTCGCCCAGCTCCGCCTTGGTAGACGGCGTAAAGATGGCCTCGGGAATCTTGCTGGCCTCCACCAGGCCCTCCGGCAACAGAATGCCGCATACCGTGCGGTCCTGGTCGTAGGTCTTTTTGCCAGAACCCGTAAGGTAGCCACGGACGATTGCCTCTATGGGCACGGTTTGGGCCTTACGCACCAGCATGGACCTGCCCCGCAGGTAATCCGCATACGTGCGGTACTCCTCGGGATATTCCGCCGGGTCCATGGTGATCATGTGGTTGGGGATAAGATCTGCAAACTTATTGAACCAAAAGGCACTGATGCGCGTAAGGATTTCTCCTTTGTAGGGAATCTCGTCGGGAAGAATAAAGTCGTATGCACTAATGCGATCGCTCGCAACCATAAGCAGACTGTCGCCACAGTCGTAAATGTCGCGTACCTTGCCTTGGCTGTCGGGACGCAGCTCTATGTTAGCCATGGGACCTTCTTCCCTCGTACGAGTCATACGGCAGACATTGTAATATAACCCCAACGCAAATGGCGCGGCAAACGCAACCCATTCCCGTGCGTTTGCCGCGCCGCTTCGTGCCCTGGGGCCATCGACGTCCGTTATGTGGTTGCCATCAGCGCTGCTTTTGCACCTTGTGCGTCAGCGGCAGATGCAAGGTAAAGGTCGTTCCCACGCCCTCTTCGGAATCCACCGATATCGTTCCGTTGTGACGGTCGACAATTTCCTTGGTCAACGACAACCCAACTCCCAGACCGCCCACAGCCCGCTCTCGGCTTGCGTCGGAACGCCAGAACCGGCTAAAGACGCGCGGGATGTCTTCCTTGGCAATGCCCATTCCCGTGTCCTGCACCGAAATGAGCGCGTTGCGACGATCGCGGCCCACACGCACCCACACGCTACCGCCTTCCGAGGTATACCGCATCGCGTTGCTCAAAAGGTTGACCGTTGCCTCGCGTATGAGGTCTGGGTCGATCTCTGCCGACAGGTGATGATGGCCCGTCTCGTTTTGGAACGCCAGCTCAATGCCATTGTCTTGGAACAGCTGGCTGTGCACGGTGACCAAGTCGTTTGCCAAGGCGACCACGTCGCACTTTTCGATGTTCAACGGAGTCGTGCCGTTTTCCATCCTGCTCAACCGAAGCATGGCGTCGACGAGCCTCGAAAGTCGGCGCACCTCAACCGCCACGGTTGCCAGGTTGTCCTGATCGGCAGGCAAGACGCCGTCTTGCATCGCCTCGACCGTGGCCTGCATGGCCATAAGGGGCGTGCGCAGCTCGTGGGCAACGTCGCTGGTAATGCGATGCTCCAGCTTTATGTCGCGCTCCAAGGTGCTTGCCATGTCGTCAAAGGTCTCGCCCAACCGGCCGATCTCGTCCGCCCCTGCCAACCCGGTCCGAGCCGTTAGGTCACCATTGCGAATCTGCGATGCCGTCGTGGTAATGCGTTTGATGGGATTTGTCAGCGCGCGTGCCACAAACACTCCAATGATGCAGGCAAACACCACCGCCATGCTCGCGGCCGTTATGATCGCCCCATACGAGCTGGTCCTAAACATCGAGTCGGTTTGGGTAAGAAGGGCGTCCGAGCTCACCGACCAAAACGTTATGGTGCCGACCTTTTGCCTATGGCTCTTTCCCGCATCGTTGACGACGCTTTCTACCTCGGCCGACACGATGGAGCTCTCTTGCAAAGGCAGCGCCACCAAGCGCGCGTGCACCCCACGTACGCTACCCATGTTGCCCGTGGAGTCGTCATACAAAATCGAGCCGTTTTCGTCCACTAGGCGCATGCCGACCTCCGGCATGGAATCGGAGGTCGACTCTATGTAGTCGATCGTCGCCTCGGTCCACGCCTGCGCGTCGTCGTATTGCTGCGACAGGCTCTCGGCCATCTGTTCCACCATGCGCTGCATGTTTGACCTAGTATACAGCTGGAACTGCCGCTCCCACACAAAGGCAAGCACTATAGAGAGCACCACCGCCGTCATGACGGCGGTGAGCGCAAAGGAGAGCGTCATGCGCGTGCTGTACTTAAGCGTGTTGCGCGGCTGACGCTTTATGGTGTTGTACGACGACACGTTCGACTCCGGCTGGACGTCGCGCGCGCCGTTGCTCGCATGCAGTGCCACGGCTACTTAACGCGGGCGCGCGCCTTGGCCTTGTCGCCCTTGTCGGGCGACTCGAAGCGATACCCAACGCCATGCACGGTGTAGAGCCAGCGGGGATTACGCGGATCGTCGCCAAGCTTGGCGCGCAGGTTCTTTACGTGGGAGTCAATCGTGCGCTCATAGCCCTCAAAGTCGTAACCCAGGACCTTCTCTACCAGCTCCATGCGCGTGTACACGCGGCCCGGGAAGCGCGCGAGCGTCGTCAGCAGCTTGAATTCCGACGCCGTAAGATCGATCTCGCGACCCTCGATGGTTACCTTGTGACCCGATATGTCGATGACCAAATCGCCAAAGTCCAGCACCTCGAGCTGAGGCTCGCTTTCGGCATGGGCACGACGCAGCAGCGCACGCACGCGCGCCACCAGCTCGCGTGGCGAAAACGGCTTGATCAGGTAGTCGTCGGCACCAAGCTCGAGGCCAATAATGCGATCCTCGACCTCGCCTTTTGCCGTCAGCATAATGATGGGAACGTTGGAGGTCTCGCGAATGGTACGGCATACGCGCTCGCCCGAAAGCTTGGGGAGCATGAGGTCAAGAATCACCAGATCAAAGGAGTGCTTCTCGAACTCCTCCACGGCGCTTTGTCCATCGCCCACGCCACGCACGATGTAGTTCTCGCGCTCAAGATAGGCTGCCACCGCGTCGCGAATGGCCTTTTCGTCCTCGACCAACAAAATGCGCTTCTCGTCTGCACCCATGGGAATCTCCTAACTCTGCGATACAGCCATGTTTATGGTAAGTATAAGTTTACCCCACCTGCCGCTCGGAGAGAAACACGGTTTTGGGTACGGGCGTTTGCGCGCTGTGAGTGCGTGAGTGAGAAGGACAGCCCCCGCGCGACGTCCGCCTACACGCCAAAGGAGCGCACGGTAACCGACGACGGGTACCCCGACGCCTCGTCCTTTACCGTGGCAAACGTCACGAAGTCGTTTGACGAGCCCACGCGCACGGGATACTCGCCGTAATCGACGCAGCGGTTTGCCGCGGTAAGGATGCTGTACGTCGACTTCTTTATGTCCAGCACAAAGTACGACGTGCGACTTTTTATGATAAACGCATCCTTTTTGCCCGCGACGTTTGCGCTCGGCTCGCGCGCGAGCCGCACGAACGGCCCGTTGCTCGTGCCCACGTAGGTGCCCATGTTGCCAAACAGTCCGCCCGAGCTATAGCTTGCCTCTATGGAAATCGCAAAGCGGTCGCCAATGTGGGTGGCGTAGAACGGCTTGACCGTTTGCGGCAACACGAGCTGGTCCACCGTGGTTGCAAGGTCGTCCTCCAGCGCATAGGCCGTTACGCCGTAAAACACGCCCTCGTTTGCGCGGACGCGCGGAGCGAGCACGACCACGTCGCCCGATATGCTCGGCGCTATGGCAAAACGTCCCGGCGACTCGACCACGGACTTGGCGTTTTCGTTGCCGAGCTTCCACAAATAGCAATACGACCGCTCCGAGGTCTTCGAGCCCAAAAGCGCCGGGGTTATCTGCCACAGGACCATGTTTTCGTAGCACGCGAACCCTGGTGGGTCGTAGTTGGCGTCGCCCTTCCACAACGCCGTCGCCGTTCCGACCACCGCACCGTCGCTAAACTTGCTGGCATACAGGACCCATTCGTGCGTAAGGTAGTCAAGCTCCACCCATGCATACACCTCGTCGGAACAGCGCGCGTCGTAAATCACCACGGACTGCTTGTCGCTCCTTACGTTGGGAACGACGTCCACCAGCGTGCCGTCGGTTATGTTAAGCGCGCAACCCTTGACCATGGGCGTCGCGGACGAACCCGCCTGAGTGACGGGTATCCACGTACCCGTCGCCTCGTGCGGCACGCTCCCCAAGGGCAACGACCACGTTTCGTGCTCGACAAAGTCAAGGTCCTTCTCTAGGTACTCTTCCAAGGCGTTGATGGCACGGTCGGCATCGACCACCATGGGCTCGGGCACCTCTTCTTGCTCTGGGTTGGTACACCCGGGAAGCACGCTTATGGCGGCGCCTGCGGCCGCCGCGGCTCCCATACCGCGTAACAACCCGCGGCGAGAAATGTTAGGCCACCGCACGCGCGTTCTCCTGCGCCTGGCGCAGCGCGATGGTCAGCTGGTCCGCACAGGACGTGCCACGCCCCTTGCAGTCGTTGCCTGCCAGCAGCTCGACGACCTCGTCCACGGGCTTGCCCTGTACCAACAGGGCAACGGCCTTGGTGTTTCCGTTGCAGCCGCCCGTAAACTCGACGCGCTCTATGGTCGACCCGTCGTCCGACACGGCGACGTGAATGTTGCTGGGACACACGCGGCGTGGCCTAAAGTCCATCTCGTACATGTTGCTCCTCTGTTGTAGACAATATCATGTCAAATAAGTATACCCATCGTTGCCGACCTCTGTCGCAGCGCCACCCCTAGTCCTCAAAGCTCAGCTGCTCAAGACGGTCGAACACCACGTCCACGCGGGTAAGGAACGCGCGCGGGTCAAAGATCTGGTCAAGCTGCGCGGGCGTAAGCGTGCAGTCCGCGTCCTGCTCGAGCCGTTCGCGCAGGGTGCTGCCCTCGCGCGCCTGTTGGACGTCGTCCCACACGGCCATGGAGTTGCGCTGCACGATCTTGTAGGCGTCCTCGCGCGTAATGCCCGTGTCCACCAAGGCAAGCAGCACCTTGCTGCTAAAGATAAGCCCGCGCGTGCTGTTGAGATTGGCAAGCATGCGGTTGGGATACAGCACCAACCCGTCCAAGATGCGGATCAGGCAGCGAAGCATGTGGTCAAGCGCAATAAAGCTGTCCGCCAGCGCAACGCGCTCGTTGGAGCTGTGGCTAATGTCGCGCTCGTGCCAAAGCGCCACGTTGTCAAACGCGACCTGCGCGTTGGCCTTGACCACGCGCGACAGGCCACAGACCTTCTCCACCGTAATGGGGTTGCGCTTGTGCGGCATGGCCGACGAGCCCTTTTGCCCGCGACGGAAGGGCTCTTCCGCCTCCAGCGTGTCTGTCTTTTGATGGTTGCGAACCTCCAGGGCCAGACGCTCGCACGTCGCCGCCGTCGTTGCCAGCACCCCCGCCAAATACGCATGATGGTCACGACTCACGACCTGCGTAGAAAGGGGATCGCCCGCAAGGCCCATGTGCTCGCACACGTACTGCTCGATAAAGGGATCGATGGACGAGTACGTGCCCACCGCGCCAGAAATCGCGCCCACGGCCACCTGCTTGCGCGCGTCGACAAGACGATCCAGGTCGCGGCGCAGCTCCCATGCCCAGCTGCCAAACTTCATGCCAAACGTCATGGGCTCGGCATGGATGCCATGCGTGCGGCCCACGCACAAGGTGTCACGCTCCTCAAACGCACGGCGCCGGCAGATCTTGCCCAGCTCACGCACGTCCTCGATTATGAGGTCGGTCGCCTGAGCGAGCTGATAGCACAGCGCGGTGTCGCCCAAGTCGGAGCTGGTCATGCCGTAGTGAACCCACCGGCTGGGCTTGGGCTCGTCTTCCGGAATCCCCGCGTCGATGTAGGACCCCATGTTGGTAAGAAAGGCGATGACGTCATGGTTGGTCACGGCCTCGATGGCATCGACCTCGTCCTTGTCAAATGTGGCATGCGCGCGAATCCACGCGGCCTCCTCCTGCGTAATGCCAATCTGGCCCATCTCTGCATGCGCCTCGCAGGCAAGGACCTCGATCTCTTGCCAAATGGCGTACTTGTTTTCCAAAGAGAATATATGTCCCATCTCGGGGCGCGTGTATCGATCGATCATGTCTTCGTCCTTCCAACGATTCCGTTACAACGTGGCGCGCGCCTCGGCCAGCTGAGCGGCAACGGCGTCGTTGCCGGTGCCACCGTACGTCGTGCGGGCGCGCGCGATACCCGCGGGGTCAAGCGAGCCCACGATGTCCTGCTCAAACAGGTCGCTCGCGGCACGCAACTCATCAAGCGTAAGGTCTTCCAGCCCGCAGCCGCGCTTCTCGCATTCCAACACCAGGTGCCCGACCACGGCATGGGCCTCCCTAAACGGCATGCCACGCTTAGCCAAATAGTCCGCAACGTCGGTCGCCGCGCTAAAGCCCGTCCCAGCCTCTGCCAACATGCGCCCCTCGTTTACCGTCATGGTCTCCAGCATGCCCGCCATAATGGCCATGCAGTCGCCCAGTGTTCGGGCGGCGTCCAGCGGGCCCTCCTTGCATTCCTGCAGGTCCTTGTTGTAGGCCAGCGGCAGCGACTTGCACGTGGTGAGCAGCGCCATAAGGTCACCGTACACGCGACCCGTCTTGCCACGCGTGAGCTCGGCAAAGTCCGGGTTCTTCTTTTGCGGCATAATGGACGACCCCGTGGAGTAGGAGTCGCTCAGCGTTATAAAGCCAAACTCCGAGCTGCTCCACAAAACGATTTCCTCGCATAGGCGGCTCAGGTGCATCATGCTTACGGCGCAGGCATACTCCAGATCCAACAGATAATCGCGGTCGCTCACGGCGTCCAACGAATTGGGAATCGTGCGGCCAAATCCCAGCAGCTCCGTGGTGCGCGCACGGTCGAGCGCATACGTGGTCCCCGCCAGCGCCGCCGCGCCCAACGGGTTAGCGTCCGCGGCGTCGCGCGCGGCCGTAAGACGCGTCGCGTCGCGCGTAAACATCCAAAAGTACGCCAGCATATGATGAGAAAAGAGCACGGGCTGGGCGTGTTGCAGGTGCGTGTAGCCCGGCATCACCACGTCCAGGTTCTTCTCTGCCACGTTTGCGAGAACCTCGCGTAGGGCATGGTTGCCTTCCAGCAGGTCGTCGCACAGGTCCTTGGCCAACAGGCGAATGTCCGTCGCCACCTGATCGTTGCGCGATCGGCCCGTGTGCAGACGACCTCCCGCGGCTCCGATGCGCTCGGTAAGGGTGCGCTCCACGGCCATGTGGACGTCCTCGTCGTTGATGTCCCACACAAAGGTACCGGCCTCGATCTCGGCAGAAATCTGCGTAAGGCCGCAGACGATGGCCTCGCGATCCTCGTCGCTAATAACGCCCTGCTCGGCAAGCATGGTGGCATGCGCAATGGAACCGCGAATGTCCTGCTGCGCCATGTTCTTGTCGACCTCAAGCGACGCACCGAACTCCTGCGTAAACGCATCCACGCCGCCTTCGAACCTGCCGCCCCACAACGCCATGTTTCCTCCTCGCACCGCATTTACATACGCGCATCATTCTAGCGGAAGTGGCATAACAATGGTGGCCGCCCCCGTCGTCACATCACTTCCCAAAACAAAGGCCGCCCCCACTGCCACGACTCGGCAATGGGGGCGGCCTCGTGCGTCTTGTCGCTCGTTAGTCGACCTGTTGCAGGCCAGAGCCGGGGCCCTGCACCTTGGACCACGTCTTTGTCTCCAGGCCATGCAGAATGATGAAGCCCTCGGACGCGGTGTGGTCAAACGTGTCGCCCTCGTCGTAGGTGGCCAGGTTGTAGTCGTACAGCGGGTAGTCGGAGCGCAGGCCGTCCACAAACAGGCCGCCCTTGCACAGCTTGATGCGCACCTCGCCGGTCACGAACTTTTGCGTGTAGGCGTTGTAGGCGTCGATTGCCAGGCGGTTCTGGCTGTACCACAGGCCACGGTACACGGCATCGGCCCAGGCATCGTCCATCTGCGCCTTTTGCTTAAGGGTCTCGTAGTCAAGGCAGAGCTGCTCCAGCGACTGGTGCGCCTGGATCAGCAGCAGCGCGGCGGGGCACTCGTAGCACTCGCGGCTCTTGATGCCTACCACGCGGTCCTCGATCATGTCGATGCGGCCAAAGCCGTTGCGACCGGCGATCTCGTTTGCCTTGATGATAAGATCGAGCAGGCTCATGCGCTCGCCGTTGATGGAAACGGGCTTGCCGCCCTCGAAGCCAATGACCACGGTCTCGGGCTCGGCGGGGCAGTCCTCGGGGTTATTGGACATGGTCCAGATGTCCGCGGGAGGCGCGTTCCAGGTGTTTTCCAGCACGCCGCACTCGATGGCACGACCCCACAGGTTGTCGTCGATGGAGTAGGGCTTCTTCTTGGTGGTGGGCACGGGCACGCCGTTGGCCTCGGCCCACTCCATCTCGGAGTCACGGGTGGTCAGGTCCCACTCGCGCACGGGCGCGATCAGCTGAATCTCTGGATCAAGCGCGCGGATGGACGTCTCGAAGCGCACTTGGTCGTTGCCCTTGCCGGTGCAGCCGTGAGCGATGTACTTCGCGCCATACTTGTGCGCCACGTCCACCAGGTGCTTGGAAATCAGCGGGCGCGAAAGCGCAGAAAGCAGCGGGTATACGCCCTGGTACTTGGCGTTTGCCCAAATCGCTTTGGAAAGGATCGTCTCGGCGTACTCCTCGCGCATGTCGATGGCCTCAGATGCGATGGCACCCATGTCCAGCGCCTTCTGCTTGATCCAGGTTAGGTCCTTCTCGTCTTGGCCTACGTTGCCGCAAATGGCGATGACGTCCATGTTCTTCTCGACCTGCAGCCACTTTACGATGACCGACGTGTCCAAGCCGCCGGAATACGCAAGGACTACCTTTTCCTTCTCTGCCATGGTCTCTGCCTTTCTTTTGGCTTTGCCGTTTTATCGACTGTCGAATATGCGACGCGCGCGTTGGCGCACGGCTACGGCTTCTTACGTGGTGTCACTATAGGCGCAAATCCCAAATGCGGAGCGAGTGGCAACATAACCGACACATTGCACCAATCTTTATGGAGACGGCTTCCACATACCATGACCTTGTTACGTCGCCGCCACAACAGCGGCCACGGGAGGCATCTAGCGTACGGATAAGTACGTCCGCCTACCCCGAAACACGGTAGAAGCGCGACCTCACATGGGTATACTAGTTACCAATGTGAAAGCTCGTCGATTGGCCGTCCGTGAAACGCTATGTTCAGCTCCTTGCAACCTACGTGGTAATCGCGCTCGTGGTGGTGCTGCTGTACGCGCCATGGGGCCTGGCGTTGCGCCCGTGGGACTACTCCCTGCTGCGGGCCGGCTTTTCCATAATCGCAGGCATAGGACTCGCGGGCGTGTTTGGCGCCTCGACATACCTGCTGCTCAAGGACCCCGACGTCAAGCTCTTGGAACCCTCCAGCGTGTCGGACGACGACGAGGTCGTGCCCGTGCTCGAGGAGTACGCACAGACCCCGTACGTGGGAGCCATCGCCCTGGAGGCGCTCGAGCAGGTGCACAGCGCCGAGCGCAAGCGCAAGCGGCTGCGCAAGGTCATAACGGTGCAGTTTTCCGAAGGCAGCCTGAGCTGGGACAAGTTCTGCAGCCTGGTCGACATGGCCGAGCGCACCATCCTGCGCAACTCCGCCCTCATTGCCAACGGCGTGCAGTCGTTTGACCGCGAGGGCTACAAGCGCGCCCTGCGCTCCGGCAAGGAACACGACGAGCAGACCGAGCTGTACGAGCGTTCGCTCACCGGCATGCGAGACGTCATCGACGCCAACGAGCGCGTGCTGCTCGAGATGGCCAAGCTCGAAATGGAGCTTTCGAACCTCGACGCAGACGACACGCGCGAGGCCGCCGGAGAGACCATCGAAGAGCTGCAGGGGCTCATAGAAGAGACGCGGTATTATCGCTCATAGCCTAGTCAACGGCCGCAAGGCCGCTCATCCAAGGAGGAAAAATGGCAAAGAAGCGGGTCGTTATTGGCTTGGTCGTGGGCCTTGTCGTCATAAGTGCCCTGGTGTTTGGGGTGCTTCGCCTAACGCGGGACGTGGGCAAGACCAAGCGTACCGTAAGCACCGAGACCGCCACCCAGCAGCTCGCAGACATGATGAAGGAGATCGACCCCGACACGGCCGAACCCATCCAGTCGTCTGTGGAGTACACCGAAAAGGACACCACGGCAGAGGAGCTCCCCGACCTCGACACCAACGCGGTCGTGACCAAGGCCACGACAAGCACGTATGCCGAGATCTGGTCTTCTCCCGAAAAGGCCGGCCAGGGCACGGATGGCTGGCTGCGCGAGATGGCCGACGCGTTTAACGCCACGGAGCCGCAGGTGGACGGGCAGGACGTCTCGGTGCAGATCCGCAGCATGAGCAGTGGTCTGGGCGTAGACTACATCTCCACCGGCAAGGCCACGCCGGCGGGCTACACCCCCTCCAACATGCTGTTCGTCAACCTGCTTTCGGGCAAGGGCATAAAGACCGAGGTCGTGCGCGAGCGCCTGGTGGGCAACGTGGGCGGCATCCTGCTCAACGAGGAGCACTATCAGGCCCTCATGGACAAGTACGGCACCGTGGACCTCAAGGCCGTTACCGAGGCCGTGGGCTCTGGCGACCTCACCATGGGCTACACCAACCCCTTTACCAGCAGCACAGGCTTCAACTTCTTGGTTTCCACCTTGCTGCGCTACGACGCCGCTAACCCGCTTTCCGACAAGGCGACCGAAGGCTTCAGGCAGTTCCAGTCCAACGTGCCGTTTGTGGCGCTCACCACCGTCCAAATGCGCGACGCGGCAGAGCGCGGCTCCTTGGACGGCTTCGTGTTGGAATGGCAGCTGTACCAAAACGACCCTTCGCTGCAGAGCACGTACAAGTTCGTCCCCTTTGGGTACCGTCACGACAACCCGCTCGTCTCGTGCCCCACGGCAAGCGCCACGCAGCGCAAGATCTTGGAGCTCTTTGCCCAATACTGCGACGAAAACGGCAAGGAGCTCGCAGACCAGTACGGCTTCAACGGCAGGGACGACTACGTGAGCGAGGTCCCCGAGGTATCGGGTGACGTGCTCGTGGCTGCCCAGGAGCTGTACAAGAAGAACAAGGACACCGGCCGTCCCGTCATGGCGGTGTTCGTCGCAGACGTGAGCGGATCCATGAGCGGCACCCCGCTTACCGAGCTGCAGACGTCGCTGGTCAACAGCATGCGCTATATCAACAACGAGAACTACGTGGGGCTTGTCTCCTATTCCGACTTCGTGACCATCAACGTTCCCATAAAGAAGTTTGACCTCAAGCAACAGGCGTACTTCAAGGGCGCCGTCGAGCACATGCGTGCCGCAGGCGGCACCGCGACCTACGACGCCATCATCGTGGCCGCTGACCTCATCCAAAAGGCCGTCGCCGACACGCCCGACGCCAAGCCCATGATCTTTGTGCTTTCCGACGGCGAGACAAACCAAGGCGTCGTGGGCTTCGAAGACATGGAGGGCGTCATTGGCGGACTCAGGATTCCCATCTACACCATTGGATACAACGCCAATATTAGCGCTTTGCAAAAAATCAGCAGCATTAATGAGGCGGCCAGCATCGATGCGTCCACCGATGACGTAACATATCAACTCAGGAACCTATTCAACGCCAACATGTAACAAGGTAGCGCCGGGGCAAGGAACAACGCCTGCCCCGCCTGGTAGCCAGAAAGGAAGGAACCATGGCATTCGATCTAGAGATTCCCGAGCCAGAAGAGGTAAAGGAAAAGGTTGAGCAGGAGCTCGCCGTTACCGTGGAGCACGCCGAGGTCATCAACAGCACGGCCGAAAAGAAGGGCGAGGAGATCCTGGCGGTCGATCTCGACTCCGTGCAAAGCCGCCGCGAGATAACCTCCGCGGTGGAGGACCTTGGCTCCGACCTGGTTCGCAAGTCGTCCTCCAAAAACGACATCCTTGCCCGTCGCATGGCCGACCTCTCCAAGTCCGGCAGCGAGTCGGGCGAGGTGGCAAAGGGCCTTGAGGACCTTGCCATCAAGATGCGCGACCTTGACCCCTCGGGCATCGACTTTATGAAGCAGGGCGCCATGGGTCGTCTGTTCAACCCCGTGCGTCGTTACTTCGACCGCTACAAGTCGGCCGATGCGGAGATCGCAGAGATCGTCAAGTCACTCGACCGCGGTCGCGAGACCCTGCGCAAGGACAACGTGACCTTGGAGCTTGAGGCCGGCGGCATGCGCGACCTTACCAAGCAGCTCAACCAGCGTCTCGAGATGGCCCAAGACCTGGACGTCTACCTTTCCAACGCGCTTGACAACTATCGCGCGGAAACCGGTGGCGACGATGACAAGACCCGCTTTTTGGAAGAGGAGGTCATCTTCCCGCTGCGCCAAAAGATCATGGACTTCCAGCAACTCTTGGTGGTCAATCAGCAGGGTATCGTGGCCATGGAGGTCATTCGCAAGAACAACCTGGAGCTCATCCGCGCGGTCGACCGTGCAGAAAGCGTAACCGTCGCAGCCCTGCGCACGGCCGTAACGGTTGCGGGTGCCCTGTACAACCAGCGCATCGTGCTCGAAAAGGTGCAAGCGCTCAACTCCGCGACCAACGACATGATCTCGGCTACGTCGCGCATGCTCAAGGAGCAGGGCGTGGCCATCCAAAAGCAGGCGACCGATGCCGCCATCTCTCCCGAGACGCTCAAGACCGCCTTCCAAGACACGCTGTCTGCCTTGGACGACATCACCGACTACAAGCTCAAGGCGCTGCCGCAAATGCAGCAGACCATCCAGCAGTTCCGCGAAATCGCCGAAGAGGGCGAGGCGCGCCTGCAGCAAATGGAAGACGCCGGCAGCTTCTCTCTCAATCCCTCGTCATCCGACAACCGCCGCCTGCGTAGCTAGGATTGCAGCAAAGACAACAACGGGGGCGCCCCTCCTGTCGCGACGGACGGGAGGGGCGCCCCCTTGTTACCATTCGGCTTGCCTATATGATGGTATAGCGTCCCTTTCCGGCTTCCTTGCTCTTGTACATGGCCTCGTCAGCCACTTCCAGCAGGTCGTAGAAGGTTGACGCCGGGTTGTTGGATATGGCAATGCCCACGCTGCAGGCGGCATGCGTTCCGTCTGCAGCAGTCACCTTGGACACGGCTTCCACCACTACCTTTGCGCGCCGTTTTGCTATTTCGAGCGCGTTCATGCTTATGGCTGGAACAAATGCGACAAACTCGTCGCCGCCATAGCGACCCAGCAAGTCTCCCTCGCGGAAGCAGCCCTTAAGCGTGTTCGCAACGTCACGCAGCAAGGCGTCGCCTGCCAAATGGCCCAGCTCGTCGTTTACGCGCTTAAACCCGTCGAGGTCGATCATAAACATCATGCCGGCACCCTGCACGCGCATGGACAGGTTGATTTCCTGCTCCACGGCGTTGCGATTGAGTAGCCCCGTAAGCTGGTCGATCTCTGCCTGACGGCGCCACCAGCGTGCAGATCCCATTTGGTCGTTGGCATCTTGCGCGTAGCCGCGAATGACGCTGGTGTTGTTGTTCTCGTCCACGTCGCAAACATAGTCGACGTGGTACCACCGCAGCGCGTCGCCACTTCGTAGGTTGCACTTTATGTCGATAAAGCCCGACGTCGGATGCCCATACAGGTCGCGAATCATGGACATGATCTTTGCCGAGCTCGACCGCGATATGATGTCTGGCATCAGTTCCAGCCACTTTACCAGGTCGGTATAGGTTACGTCCTGAACAGTGCCGTCCGGCTTCTTGTCGTGAATGATGAGCGTGTCCTCTTTGACCAAATACTCAAAGGGTATGGTGCGCGAGTCGTCCGCGCTCATGTCAAACACGTTTTCTTTTAGCACGTCGCCCATAAACATGACCAAGGCATACAGCCACGAGTCGCCATCTTCGTCTGTGCTGACCCTTCCCACGATGTGCACGGGCCGTTTGGCCGACGCATAACCGTAGTACACATTTATGTCGCAGTTAAACGTGTTGTTCGTGTACTTGCTCTCCTTGACCGCATCGATAAAGTCCATGCGGTCTTCGGTGCATACGGTCTCCAAAAACGAGTTGTGATACCTACGGATAAACTCGCTCTGCGACAAGCCCGACTTGTTGATAAGCTCATGGCTGCAATAGTTGAAGTGGAACGATTCGGACAGGTCACACTTTATGAACCCGTTGGGCACGACCGTGTTCAGCAGGTCAAGGTTCCAACCTATATCTTGCGTCTCCTGAATCGTCTTGTCTTGTGGACCGCCCTTCTCGTATGATCGCACAATGTTAAGGATGTAGATGTCACCGCGCGCGCTCGTCCCCAAATAGCGCATGACGCACTCTATCCAACGCTTAGAAGCACTCACTTCCGCACGACACATGGCCGATCCGCGCTCGCGCGCCTCGGCGGCGGCGCGCCATAGGGTCGCACGAGAATCCGGCTCGATCTCGGCTACGGGATTGATCTTGGCATCGCCAAATATGTTGCGATCAAGTCCACATTCGCGATAGAACGCATCGTTTACCAAAATGCTTTCCGACGCGCCTTCTCCCGCAAAGAAGAACAACGCTCCACCGATGGCGTGGTTAAAAATGTATGAGGACGACGCATCGACGCTCATGATTTCGTTTAGATGCGATACGGGCCGCTCGCGCTTCTCCGCGCTTTCTACGGCGCGGTTTATCGCGATGAACTCCTCAAAATCCTTGCGCGGCATAGGCTTGGAAAAATGGAACCCCTGCATGAGGTGGCAGCCCATGTTCTTGAGCATCTCTGCCTGCTCGAGCGTCTCGACGCCCTCCGCTATGATGGGCGTGTCCAAACCTTGCAGCATACGAATGACCGAGCCCAGCACCACGCCCCCACGGTCCTCGTTTACCGCAGAGCGCATAAAGCCCATGTCAAGCTTGACCACGTCCACCGGCACGTCCTTGAGCATGTTAAGGGACGACAATCCGCTGCCAAAGTCGTCCATCTCTACCATCATCTTGTTCGCACGCATCTGCTTGATGATGGAATACAGACGATCTGCCTCTTCCACAAAGGCGCTTTCGGTCACTTCCAAGTGCAGGCTTCCCCATGGCAAGTCATATTTCCTGTGCAGCTCCAAAAAATGCTCCATGAGGTCTGGCTCGAACATTTCGGACCGAGACACGTTTACCGATATGGGTATGGGCTTGCCGTCGGACATGCTCCGCCAACGACCGGCGCTTCGACAGGCCTCTTCCCAAATAAAGAGGTCGAGGTCATGCACCTTGCCGCAATTCTCCAAAATGGGGATAAACTCCGCAGGACTGATCCAACCCAAGTCCGGGTGATGCCACCGCGCCAGCGCCTCGGCACCAATGACCTCGCCAAACGTGTAGTCGATTTGGGGTTGGAACCAAACCTCTATCTGCCCGTTCTCCAACGCCTGGTCTATGCTCTGCTCTATGGCGATGCGACGCATGTCTGCCTTGAGGTCCTCGTCGGTAAAGCGGACCAAGCTACTGCGCGGGTTTTCGTGCGCGCTGCGATGTGCGATGGATGCGTAGTCAAGGGGACGCTGGAAGCTCGGATTGCCAGCGTCTTCTGGCCTCAGATAGCACACGCCACCCGAAAGCACCAGCGCGCTCTTGATACCCGACTTGGGCAGTTCCTCTTCCAAATAGGATTGCAGCCTACTGAATGCCGCCTGTGCGGCGTCGTAGTCTAGCCCTTCCGTGAGCACGATAAAGCGATCGCCGCCCAAGCGCGCGACCGGCAAGTCGTGACACAAGGTCTTCCGTATTCCCTGCGCCATGAGCTTGAGCACCGTATTGCCTGCCAAAAAGCCAAACTTGGGGTTGATCGACCTAAAGTTGCGCACGTCGATAAACCACATGGCCAGGCACTCGTGCGTGCCCTCTTTGATCGCCTTTACATACCCGATGCCAAATGCCGCTAGGTTGAGTGCCCCAGAAACTGGATCCAATCCCGGTGGGGGGCCTGCCGGCGCTCCCCCAACAGGTCCTCCTGGCACACCTGGGGGAGGGCCTCCATGCTCGACCTGCGGTGCATGCGACTCGGTCGATCGCTGGGCGTGTACGTTTTGGTTGGAGTCAGCGATGGAATCCATGATTGTATCTCCCACTTGATTAAACATCGCCTAACATTATCACTTTTTAGCTCAGGTTACCGTCAGTATTCGGTAGGGAGCGAAAACTTATATCTACTTGGGCGGTACACACATGGCTATTTGGCACAATTCCCGCTACTCGCCCTCCCGGTAACGTGCTAGAATCGACTTGTTGCGGGCCGTTAGCTCAGTTGGCAGAGCAGGGGACTTTTAATCCCAAGGTCCAGGGTTCGAAACCCTGACGGCCCACCACGTGAAACCGCAGGTCAGGTGCCGTAAGCATCTGGCCTGTTTTGTTATTTCGACCCGTATGCGCACAAACCTCATATGGTAAGCTGCACATACCAAACGTTGAACGCGCATGAACCGAGGCACATCCATGCTTTCGTCAGAATCCATAGCAATCATCGTGCAGTTTGCCATTGCCACGCTCTTGCCCGTGCTTGCCGGAGCCGTGCTGACCAAACTGGAAAAGCGCCCGCTGCTGGCCAATAGAAGCTACCCTCAAAGACAGGTCATCATAGGCGTCATATTTGGCGCCATCGCCATCTACGGAACCGAATTTGGCATCAAGACGGACGACGCCGTCATGAACGTTCGAGATGCGGCGCCAATCGTGGCCGGCCTGTTCTTTGGCGGACCCGCCGGCATCATCGCGGGCATCATCGGTGGCGTCGAGCGCTGGTTTTCCGTCCTGTGGGGCACGGGCATGTTCACGCGCCTTGCATGCACCTTAGGCACCATCTTCGCAGGCTTTTATGCCGCCGCGCTCAGGCGCTATGTGCTCGACGAGCGCAAGCCCAGTTGGCCCATCTCTTTGGCCATAGGCATGGTCGTTGAGGTTCTTCACCTGCTGCTCGTGTTCATAACCAACATGGGCGAGTCGACTCGGGCCTTCCGCGTCGTGCAGGCCTGCTCGTGGCCCATGATCAGCTGCGTAGGCATATCCGTGGCGTTGTCGAGCGCGGTCATCGCGTTTATAAGCGGACAAAAGCTCCCGCACCGAGAAGAGACCCGCGGCATCTCGCAGGTCATTCAAATAGACATGCTCGCCGTGGTCGTCATAGGCTTTGTCGCCTCGCTGGGATTCACGTACGTACTGCAAAACAACACGGTCTACTCAAATGCCATGGACACCTTGGCCTTGGAGCTCCATGACGCTCAGGAAGACATCCAGGATGCCTCTAACGCCAACCTCCTAGAGCTCACGCGCCGTGCCGCAGAAGCCATTCCGTCCGTCGACGTTGCGACCCAAGAGGTCATCGACGCACTCGTAAGCGTGCTCGACGTAAGCGAGATCCACGTGGTGGACGCACGAGGCATCATCGTCGCAAGCAGCAAATCCGAATACCTGGGGTTCGACATGGGCTCGGGATCGCAGTCAAGGGAGTTCTTGGTACTTCTTCCTGGCGGAAGATCGAACTCCTACGTACAGGACTTCCAGCCCATATCCATGGACGGCTCTCGGTGGCGCAAGTATGCCGGCGTGCGCATCGAAGGGGGATTCGTGCAGGTAGGCTATGACTCCGAACGCTTTTTGGTCGACATTGCCTCTAAGGTAGAGGCCACGGTTGCCAATCGTCACGTGGGACACGGCGGCATGCTTCTTGTGTTTACCGAGGACGGTTCGTGCGTGGGCATGCGTTCCGACGTGTTCGTGAGCCAACGCGAGGGACAAGAGATCTATGCCGACTCGAACGCATGCGAACCCAACGAAATGTTTACCACCGCGCTGCACAACGCACCCTACTTTGCCATGCACCAAGACGCGGAGAGCCTGCGGGTGGTGGCCATGCTTCCCATAGCCGAAGCAGACCAAAGCCGCGACCTTGCAGTCCTGGTGACGTCGTTTATGGAGGTCGTCATTTTTGCAGCGCTCTTCGCAGCCATCTACATACTCATAAAAAACGTGGTCGTGTCGAGCATTTGGCAGGTAAACGGCACGTTAGACAAGATTACGTCCGGCGACCTCGAGGCGCAGGTAAACGTACGGGGCAGCACCGAGTTCGCGTCGCTTTCCGACGACATCAACAGGACGGTAGGCGCCCTGCGCGAGGCGATCGCCGCCGAAAGCGCTCGCATAGAGAACGACCTGGCCACTGCCAAGGCGATTCAAGAATCCTCGCTTCCGCGCACGTTTCCACCCTTCCCCGACATCGACGCCTTTGACATATACGCCTCGATGAACGCCGCACGCGAGGTGGGCGGGGACTTCTACGACTTCTTTTTGGTCGATGACCACACGCTGTGCTTCCTGATTGCCGACGTAAGCGGTAAGGGCATACCCGCCTCGCTGTTCATGATGGCTGCGAAGTCGGAACTTGGCAACTACATCCAATCTGGCATGGCCCTCTCGGAGGCCGTACGAAGCGCCAATCGCTCGCTTTGCATGCACAACGAGGCGGGCATGTTCGTTACGGTATGGGCCGCCACGCTTGACTACAAGACGGGCCTCCTAACATACGTCAACGCCGGGCACAACCCACCGTTGATTCGCCACAACGGCACGTGGCAATGGCTCAAACGCCGAAACGGCCTGTTCTTGGGCACCTTCGAGACCGCGCAGTATACGTCTGCCACCCTAGACCTGGTTCCCGGCGACCAGATCCTTCTCTATACGGATGGCGTCAACGAGGCGTTTTCCGTAGACGAGGAAGAGTATGGCAACGATCGCTTGGAGGCGTTCCTTTCCAAACACACCGACTTGCACCCACGCATCCTTGTCGAGATGCTCAAGGCGGACGTACGAAGATGGGCCCACGGCGCGGAGCAGTCGGACGACATCACCGCGCTTTGCCTGGAGTATGGCGTGCCTCCCGAAGTTTCCGGGTCGTTTACCGTGGAAGCCACGCCAGAGGCTCTGGGAGACCTCAAGCACCGCTTACACTTCGAGCTGTCGCAGATGCAATGCCCCGCGCAAACGCAGCGGCAAATCGACCTGGTGGTAGAAGAGCTCTTTACCAACATCTACCAGCACAGCTATGCGAATTTGGAAAAGCCGGGCAAGGTGCTTGTCGAATACTTGTACAACAGCAATCCCAGCTCCATTACCATTGGCTTGTCGGACTGGGGTCCGGCCTTCAACCCGCTCGAGTATCAAAAGGGCGAAGAGGGAGACGAGGTCACCGGCATGGGCATCGGGCTCGTCTTGACCTACGTGGACGACATGTCGTACGTGCGCTACGACGACCGCAACATAGTCGCGTTCCACAAAAACTGGTAGAAGACGTGGCGTGACGAAGGGCCGATGCAACATATCCTTCGTCACGCCAGCTCTTGACGCCTTACGCTACGCTCCAAGCCCAGCGGCCGTCCACAAACACCTCGACCTCTTCTCCGGACTTGGTGATCCCCGTAATGCACAGGTCGTCCGCACCAATCATAAAGTCGACATGCGTAAGGCTTTGATTGACGCCATGGGCAACGAGCTCGTCCCGGCTCATGTCCAGGCCGCCTTCCAAACACTCGGGGAAGCCCATGCCCAAGGCAAGGTGGCAGCTTGCGTTTTCGTCGTACAGCGTGTCGTAAAAGAGAAGGCCGCTCTGACGAATGGGCGTGTCCTTGGAAATGAGCGCGCATTCGCCCAGCATGCAGGCGTTGTCGTCCACCTCCAAAATACTCTTGAGCACGTCGCGGCCTTCTTTTGCGCCATAGTCCACCACGCGGCCGTCTTCGAATCTAAACCAAAAGTCGCGTACGATCTGTCCCCCATGGACAAGGGGCATAACGGAATGCACCACGCCGTTTGCGCGCAGACAATCGGGAGACGTAAACACCTCTTCCGTTGGCATGTTGGGAAAGAACACCGTACCATCCACCGTGCGCGCAGCACCACCAGCCCAAACGTGCCCTTGGTTGAGTCCCAGCTCAAAGTCGGTTCCATTGGCGGACTTGTATACCAGCCGGTCAAACGCGTATTGGTTGAGCAGGCGCTTGTTCTTCTCAAACGTGGCGTTATGACGCTCCCACTCCGATTGCGGGTCGGGCCCATCCGCACGGGCCGCCATAAGTATTGCCTCCCACAAGCGTAGCATGGCCTCGTCCTGCGACAGGTCGGGAAACACCGTGCGCGCCCAAGCCGTCACCGGCGCACCGGCGATGCACCACACGTTTTTGCCAAAGTCCAGCCCTTTGCGATACACGTCGCATTGTTCTCTCATGGCCCTAGACCGCGTCTCGACCTTTTTGGGGTCGATGCCGCGCAGAGCCTGCGGATCGGCACCGTCCACAAACAGGAACGCCGCACCGCCTGTAGCGAGGGAGTTCATTTGCTCGCGCTTCCACGCTGGCACGGTGGAAAAGTAGTCAACAGCCATGTTGGCATACTCCATGCGCGTGATCTCTTCGTCAGACCACAGCACCGTTACGTGACCTGCCCCGGCCGCATATGCCTCGTCGGCCAGCACGCGCGCAAAGTCCGCGCGCTCAACAGGCGTCTGGATCACCAACTCCTGGCCAGGCTGTATCGCGGCACCTTTGCGTACCACGAGCTTGGCATATCTTCGTATGGCCTTCGACAGCCCCGCAAGGGATGCCGTAACCTCCGCGTTTGTCATGTGCTTCCTTTCTTCGCTTTCTTCGCAGTTCCACGTGCGCATAGGAATATGTACCCGCATCAGAACCCATTATGTACTTCATGGGCGAATCTAACGGCTAAAACGAGAACAAAGGAGCTGTATTGGGGTTTTGATCCCCACCGACGTGTAAGCCGCAAGCACCATCGTCGCGGCCCGCCACGGTTCGCCCATATCGCCGGTCGGGGCTGGTTGGCCGCCTGCGCCAGACCCCCCTTCGGCCACCCACGCCCGCCGCCACCCTGCCGCAAAATGGCCGATTGGGGCTAGGTCCCTTTCGGCCACTTTGGGCAATGGCCGATTGGGGCTAGGCCCCTTTCGGCCACTTTGGGCTAGGCCCCTTTCGGCCACTTTCGCCCGTTTCGGCCCGTCCCGACCCGTCCGGGCCGGGCGCCGGAAGCCGCCACCACACCACGACCGCTCCTGTGCGCCCAAAGTTCCTCATCTGCGTACAGTTGGGCCGACTGTACGCAATTCCGGAACTATAACCGCGCGTTTCGGCAGCAAAGTTCCTTATTTGCGTACACTTGTACAAACTGCACGCATTTCCGGAACTGTGGGCTGCCAGGGCGCGAGCCGGCGCCCAGGCAAAACCTTCCAGCCTACGTGCGTCCGGCCCTCACACACGCAAAACAGGAGGTTTCCCGCCGATGGACATAGGGAAACCTCCGAAATTGCGCACATAGGCGCGGCATCCGCGCACATTCGGAGGTTTCGCCCTCGTCCCGAGCAGCACCTTGTTGGGAAACTTCCTAAAGCGCGTGCTTCCGGCGGCAATGCACGCAAGCTGGGAGGTGTCACTGCCTGCCGCAAGCCTGCGACAGGGCACGAACGGCCCACGGGGAAGCGCTGTCCGACAGCTGCGACTATGAGCTTCGGTGGGGGAGCTTATTTGGGTTTATCGTGTGCGCATGGCAACAATCGCGATTTTCCAGCAAGGGTCTTTGCGTAGCTGTGGTATGATTCACTGCTATGCGGGTGTCGCCAAGTGGTAAGGCCCCAGCTTCCCAAGCTGGTATCCGCGGGTTCGAATCCCGTCACCCGCTCCATAGCATCCTTTGGCGGTCTCCATAGACGGGACCGCTTTTTTTGGCGGACATGTTTGGTGGACTTTGGCAAGGGATACGCGGTTCCGACCAGTCCTACCGAGGTCAAGGGTGCGTGGGTTCACGAGCTACCTCAGGCACATGCATGCGTAAAAGACCTTCTCGTACATTAACCGCACCATGCACTTCCAGATCATGAGATGAGCATGCCAAAGGCACGCCGACAAACACAAGTGCTGAGTGCACGAAAGGTACTTCTGCGCCATGGGAGGAAACCGCTACACGTTCGGCACGCCAGTACACCTTCTCCCACACATGGCGTGGCAACATATCAGGCGTGGAGCCCCGAGTGGTGGGGTATCCGCGTAGGTGTAGGCGATTTGCTGTATGAGAAGTTCGAAATCATCCAACTCTGAGTTTATCCCGAGCTATGGGACCTAATGGGACCCAATGGGACACTGTCCCATTGGGTTGTTAGTATTACCCAAACATAATAACTGTGTCACGAGCAGGCCCGAAGACCGGCCCAGCGGGCGGGCGTGGCGGTACCGATGGGCCGCTGCGCCCCTCACTGCACAGGCGTGCCAAAACGGAAGCGCGAAAACGCACAAAAAGTCGAGGTTAGTGTAGTTTTTCGGTCTCTGATTTTGCGGGGTCTGATTTGCGGCACCTTCTACCTGCGCAAACGCGGGGCATCTTTTCCGCACGTGGGGAATCGGCACCCAAAAACTACACTAACCTCGAAAAAACGTGCGCTTTCGCGCATCCGAAATGGCACGACCGGACCAGGAGGGGCATGGTGAGCCCATCGGTGTTGCCACACACGCCCGCCGAGCTGGTCCGGGGCCTGCTCACAGCGCAGTTATTATGCGTGGATAATACAGCTGCCGAGATGCCCTCCTCGGCACATCTGATCGCACGGTGTTCGCCAAGGTCATGTCGACCGAGGACTCGATCCGGGACTGAGCGCCTGCGCTACGCACGATCGTGCAGTCCGACGCTCTCCGCATCGCCCGCCAGATGCTCGGGGACCGCTGGACGTACGCACTCTCGGAGGTTTGGCGCTCGATCGGGGGCCGAAACGTCCGAATCTGCGTAGGTGCCGAGCTCATGCACGCACTTTCGGAGGTTTCCCAGCCTCACGAAAAGAGAAACCTCCGTTTTTGCGTGCATGGCCGCCGGACGTACGTGCTTTCGGAGGTTTGGCCGCCCTTCTCTGTTGCGGGCCTCCCAAGACGCGTCGCCCTGGCCGACCCATAGTTCCGTATTTGCGTACAGTCCGCCCAAGTGTACGCAGAATCGGAACTTTGCGGGCGAAAAGTGAGGGTAAAGTTCCGTAATTGCGTACAGTCCGCCCAAGTGTACGCAGATAAGGAACTCTGGCCCGCCGGAACAGGCCGGGGCGTGGTGAGGCGACCAGTGCCCGCGCCGGGCGGGTCGGGCCATCCCCAAAAGGCCAAAAATGGCCGAAAGGGGCCTAGCCCCAATCGGCCATCGCGGCGCCATCGAAGCGCCATCCGGGGCGGGCGGGCCCAATCGGCCATCGCGGCGCCATCGCGGCGCCATCCGGGGCGGGCGGGCTCAAACGGCCACCCGGCCCGTGCGGGCCAAGCGAACGGGCTGCCCGCTGCGATCGATGAGCGTCAGCGGGGAGCATATATGAAGATTCAATGACTACGCCTTCCCTACGAGCGCATGCACCGCCGCGCGCACGTGTACCCTTCTTCCAGACGGACGTCTTTACGTGCACAAAGCTCGTCTTACGCGCAACAGCTGCGCATTTGCTGCCAAAAACATGCGCATTAGCTGCGAAAGTGCTGCAAGACGGCCCGAATAAGGTAGCCCTCCCATTCACCCCAACCAAGGGAGGTACCGCATGAAGCAACCGGTTCTATCTACGCCCAGCACATGCTCGGGTGACCCGCCTCGATCGTACGGAATCACACGGTCAAAGCCGCCTCGATGCCACTTGCAAGGGGGCGACACCCCACATGGAGGCACACCGGCAAGCGTGGGCCATGCCGGTCACGATCGTCGCGCGCTCTTGTGGCGCATGTGCGCGTTCACAGCCCTGTGGCTCGTCACTCTTTTGGCATGGCCACGCCAAGCGTCGGCACTTGTGGTGCAGTTTCCCAACGGAGGAAGCGCCCAGCTCGACGCCAGCGGAAACATCACCGGCATCGCGCAGGTCGGCGACTACGACAACGACACGGAACGCTTTGGCGTCATCATGCCCGACGGAACCGAGGTGTTTGGGGAATGCCTCGACCCCGACCATTTTGTTCCCGCTCCAGGCAACTATCCCTTTGTGGCTGAGCCACTGCACAGCGGCGGATACGAAGTCACCATCTCTACCGTGGGCGCGCAGCATGGGCCGCAACCCTACCCAGACAAGACCTATCTGGACCCACCCCAGCGCGTCGGTAACATCGTGTGGAAGCCAACCTACTTTGGCTGGGTCAAAATCAAGAAGGCATCCGAGTTGCCCGACGTCACCAAAGACAACAAGGCATACACGCTCGAAGGTGCCCGTTACCGAATCTACAAGGACCAGGCATGCACCGATCCGGTGGAAACACCCGACGAGCTCGTAACAGATGACTCCGGAGTAACCCCCTGCGTCGCCCTTGACGCCGGAACATACTGGGTCAAGGAGGAACAGGCACCCAAAGGCTATCTCGTCGACGCGGAGCCCCGTGACGTGCACGTTGTCGACAAGACCCTTACCACGCTCGAAACCACGGACACGCCACAGTTTGCACGCCAAACGGCTTGGGCCACAAAGACAGACGCTCAGTATCACGGCCCTCAAGGGTCGGGTAGTCTTGCAAACGCACAGTTCCTCCTCCGCTTTTATGCAGGCAAAGAGGACGCGGTGGACGTCGCGGACGCGCCCACGCGTTCGTGGGTGGTAAGGAGCGACGAACAAGGCAACGTCTTTCCCAGCGAGGATCATCTGGTGAGCGGGGGCGCCCTATACCACGACAAGGACGGCAACGTAATCCTGCCTTTTGGCATCCTGACGATTCAGGAGATAAAGGCACCGTATGGCTACTGGCTCGAGGGCCAGACCAAGGACTCCGGCTTGGAGTACGAGGCGCCGGTCCATACCGTCGCCATCGCGAGTCCCGACGGCTTTGAGGCGCCGATCATACAGGAAGACGTGCGTCGTTGCGGGCTCTCGCTGCAAAAGACCGATGTCCAAACAGGCATGACCCCGCAGGGTGACGCCTCGCTCGAAGGCATTGCGTTTTCGATCGTCAACCGCAGCGAGCATGCGGTCGTCGTCGACGGCGATTCGTTCGAACCCGGCGAGGTGGTGGCGATCATCTCCACCAACGAGCAAGGCATGGCGTCAACAACAGAAGACTTCCTGCCCCTGGGCACCTACGAGGTCAAAGAGGCCGCGACCAACGGCTCATACGCACTCACCGCCCAGTCCCAAACCATCAAGCTTTCCCCCAAGGCAACCAACACCGTCGTGCGCTTGAGCCAGACCGTGCAGGACCAAGTCGTGCGCGGAGGCATCGCCGTAAAAAAGGTGTCGCGCGACCTCAACGACGCTTTGCCACAGGGGGAGGCCACCCTTGCCAACGCGGTGTTTTCCGTCACGCTCCAAAGCAAGAATCCCGTGGTGGTAAACGGGTCCGTGTTCCACACGGGCGACGTCGTCACCTCGCTCAAGACCAACGACAAGGGCCTGGCGCGCACGGGCGACCACGAATTGCCCTACGGCACGTACGTGGTGCAAGAGGTCGAGGCCCCAACCGGATACCTGTTGAACACCAGCTGGAGCAAAACGGTCGAGGTCCACGAAGATGGCGTCGTCCATACCTTGGCAGACGAAGACTCCACGCCAGACGAGGTCAAACGGGGTGGGTTTACGTTTAACAAGGTGGATGAGCTTACCAAGGAACGCATGGCGCGCGTAGCGTGGCGCATTACGAGTGACGCCACCGGAGAAACCCATATTCTGGTAACGGGCGACGACGGCGTGGCAGACACAGAGCGCTGCCCGCATACGGCCCAGACAAACGCCAACGACGCCATCGTAAGGGAAGACGGCTCCATAGACGAGGACCGCATTGACCTCGATGCGGGAATCTGGTTTACGGGTCGTACCGACCTCCCTGCGACCGCACGCGACGACGCACTCGCACTGCCCTATGACGTGTATACCGTGGAAGAGCTGAGGTCAAGCGCCAACGAGGGTCACGACCTGGTGACGTTTAGGATTCGGGTCCACGCCGACAAGCATCACGCAAACATGGGCGACGTCGTAAACCGCTCGACCGAGCGCCCCGCCATAGCGACCACGTTGTCCTACGCCAACAACGATCACGTGGCGCCGGTGGCCACTAGCGTAACGCTTACGGATGTGGTGGCCTACCGCAACCTACCCGTTGGCGAGGAGTATCGCCTCGTGGGCACGCTTGTCAACAAGGCGACCAAGGAGCCCCTTGTCAACGAAGACGGTTCGCCGCTCACCCAAACCGTGTCGTTTACGCCCATCATGCCCGCAGGCTCCATCGAGATGCCCTTTGAGGTCAACACGAGCACGCTTTCTGGCACCTCAATCGTTGCCTACGAACAGCTCTTCAAGGGAGACGACTGCATTGCCGAGCATGCCGATATCGACGACGCGGATCAAACGGTAGCCATACCCGCCATCGGCACCACGCTCTCCGACGAAGAAGGCAACCACGAGGTCGTCGCAAACGATCAGATCGTCCTTGTCGACACGGTGACCTACCACAACCTGGTGCCAAACGTGAGCTACGAGATCACTGGTCTATTGATTGACAAGGACAGCGGGGAGCCGCTGTGCGACCAAGAGGGGCAGGAGCTGCACGGCGCCACGTCGTTTGTGCCAACGCAAAGCGATGGGACGGCAACCGTAACCTTTTCTCTTAACCGGCAGTCTGCGTTTGGCAAGACGATAGTCGCCTACGAAACGCTCACTCGCCTTGGCATGCCCCTTGTGTCACATGCCGACCAAAACGATTCCCAGCAAACCGTATGCGTGCCCGACATCCAAACGGAGCTTACCGACACGGAGGGTCACCACACCATTGCGTCTGCGGCAAAGACCGAGCTCGTAGACACCGTTACCTTCCGAGGCCTCACGCCAGGCGAGTCGTATCGTGTGGAAGGCGTCCTTATGGACAAGCTCACGGGAGAACTTGTCAAGGATGATACGAACAACGATCTGACCTCCTCTACAACCTTTGTGCCCACCAGCTCCGTGGGCAGCGTCAGCCTTACCTTTGTCGTAGACACCTCAACGATGGCCGGTACGGAGATCGTCGCGTTCGAGACGCTCTACAAAGACGATCGCCAGCTCGCCATCCATGCGGATTTGGAGGACCGCGCTCAAACGGTATACATCCCCTCGATTCGTACCCTGCTTGCGAGCGCAGAGGGTACGCACGAGACACATACGGGCCAAAACGTGCTGACCGACGTCGTGTCGTATAGCGGTCTGCGACCTGGCATACCATACACCCTAAGCGGCACGCTGGTCGACGCCGCGACGGCAGAGCCCCTCAAGGACGATAACGACAAGGACGTCTGTGCCACGGCGGAGTTTACGCCGGAGTCAAGCGATGGCGAGGCGTCCGTTACGTTTGAGTTGGACACGGCACCATACACCGGAAAACAGCTCGTAGCCTACGAGTATCTTTATGAGGGCTCTGGCACCGAGGGTCGACTTGTCGCGAAGCACGAGGATCCCTCGGACTCCAACCAAACGGTGTCTGTTCCGTTTGTGGCCACCACCGCCTGCGACGCTACGGATGGCGACAAGACCATCGAGACCTCAGATAAGGTCAAGATCCGCGACACCGTTTCGTATAAAGGGTTGGAGCCTGGTTGCACCTACGAGATGACGGGAAGCGTTCATCACGTCGCCACGGCAGAGCCCCTGCAAACCAAAGATGGAGATGACGTAACCTCGCAAACGACGTTTGAGCCCAAGCAAGCAGACGGAACGGTCGAGCTTGAGTTTGAGTTCGACTCCGATCTCGTCGACGATGAGGACCTCGTCGTGTTTGAGTCCTGCACGCAAAACGGCGTCGAGGTGGCGTCGCACGCAGACATACACGACAAGAACCAGATGGTACACGTGACAAAGCCCTCTACGCCGCCCACCAACAAGGTCGTTCCTCCAACCGACACCCCTTCCAGCAAGGCCTCCACAGCTGCGTCTCCCTCTACCGGCGATGCGACCCTGGCTCCCGTCGCCATCGTGCTCGCAGTCGCTGGCATCGCCGCGCTCTGCGTGCGTAAGTTCCTCTTCTAGCATACGTAGTACAAATAAAGCGAGGGAGGCTCCCCGTTATCCGGAGAGCCTCCCTCGCTTTGCGTTAATCGGTCGTTACGAGCGTCGTATGAGCTCGGTCACCATGCGCACGACGTCGGACACCTGATGAGGATTGACCCACTCGGGCACATCGTTTGACGTGTGGGAATTCGCGGGCAGGTCGTTTTCGTCCAAGCCCATAACGGTAACCGAACGAATGCGTGACTGCATGGAAATGGTGGATTCGCGATCCGACCAGTTGTGCATGGCGGTTTCGACTTGCACATGCAAATCCTGGGCAATGCTCGTGAGCATGCGCACCAAACGGCGGTCAGCGCGTTTGGAAACCGTGACTCCCTCGCGTACCAGGATGGAGAGCGACCCAGCTCCAATGGAGTCCAGGTTGACCAAGAAGGCTCCGTGGATGTCTCGCTTGTGATTGTCCATGAACGCCTTGATTCCCGCATGATGGGTCTCTGACGCGCCCGTGGCCACAAACCATATGTCGTGCGCGACCAAGTACTCATCGCCCAGCTCAAGAATGGCGTCCTGCAAGTCCTCTGCGTCAATGATGATGGGCTCGTCAAGGTCTTCCCGCAAGTCCGCACGGGTGGCCGCGCCACCCTTCCAATCAGACGACCCGCTGGTGCCCCAGAAGCTCTTGTGCCCTTCGCCTGTCACCGTGACCTCTTCGGATTCCTGTGACTCCCAATCCAAGTCCTCGTCATCGATGTCATCCAAGTCCAAATACGACCCTTCGAAGCGCTCGTCGGGCAATACGTCTTCCGCAATCGCATTTGCTCCGATAACAGCAGCCGGCTCCTCCGCCACTGCGGGCTCTGCGACTACCTGCTCGTATGCGTCTTCTTGCACTTCTTCCTCATACGCAACGTATGCGTCGTACTCATCATCCCCATAGTCATCGAAGTCCAGCGCGTTATATCCACCAACGTAGGAAAGCGGATCGACAAAGGCCTCCGACGGGTCGGGAAGATCGAGAAGCGCAGCCCTGCGCGCAATGTTCATGGCCGGACGCGCGGGCTGATACGACGTGACGCCCCAGCTTGGATCCTCGACAGGCTCGGGTTTGTTGTGATGACTGACCCTATCGACTTCTCCGGAGTACAGGTCATAGCTATCGGATATGGTGTCGAGGCCGGTTGTGTCACGCGGTATGATGTCGAGGTCTTCCTCGTAATCGAAGTGCAGAACGTTGGGGTCCTCGGGACGATCCAGGGGCTCGTCGAAGTCGTCCGGCAGGGGGCTCTCCTCTTCGACCTCTTCGTACGGCTCGACGTCTTCGTCTTCTGCGTAGTACCCCTCGACGTCGTAGTCCTCCTCAAAGTACAGGTCGTCGTCCAAGAACTCTCCCGTGCCCTCTTCTACGGTCGGCTCTTCTTCTGCCCCTTCCAGAGCTTCTCCGTCTTGCGCGGCGTCCTCCTCCTCATACGCTTCGTACTCGTCGTCGTATTCGCCTTCGTACTCGTCGCCGTAATCGTACTCCTCGTAGTCCTCGGCGTAGTCGCCCCTTCCCTGCGACTCACGAAGGCCGCGGAAGAATCCCTTTATGCGGTCTATGAGCGAAAGTGCCGGCGCGACGTCCTCATAGTCGCCGTACTCGTACTCCTCGTATTCCTCGTGGTATTCCTCTTCGTCGAGTTCGAACTCGCCTTCATCCTTTTCTTCTATGATCTGCGTGGGCATGTTGTGGTCTTCGTCGTCCCAGTCCGCCTCGATGTCCCAGTCTTGGTCGTCCTCCTCGACTGCATCTTCCAGCTCCTCTTCGGGTTCCGAATCCTCGGGCTCGTCTTCGAAGGTTTCCTCATATTCGTCTTCGAAGGGCTCCTCGTAGCCCTCCTCGTCGTCCTCGACCCACTCGTCTTCCTCAAACTCGGGCTCAGGCTCGGGCTCGTCAAACTCGGGCTCAGGCTCGGGCTCGTCAAACTCAAGTTCATCCGACTCGGACTCGTCTAGATAGCCGTCATCGTATTCTTCCTCGAACTCGGCTTCTTGTTCCTCATCCTCGCCCTGTTCGTAGTCGTCTTGCTCGTAGTCATCCTGTTCGTAGTCGTCTTCAAAGGACTCCGGCTCCTCGTCGTCCTCGATATCCTCAAACGCCTCGGCATCCTCATCCTCAAACGCCTCGGCATCTTCGAAGTCAAGCTCCTCCTCTTCGAAGTCCACCTCGTCTTCGAACTCGTCGACTTCGTCCTCGTCATCCGCAGAGGCCTTCGTGCGGTCTTTCCCACGACTAATATCTATGTCTTCTCCGCGATGCTTGGAGATGTACTCCCTGATGCTTGTCCAACGTTCCTTGAGCCACACGCCAATGGAGCTTGGCGTGGAATCGTCCGCATACGAGTCCTCGTAGTCGTAGTCCTCGTCCTCGTCGTAGTCTTCCTCTTCGTAATCGTCCTCTTCGTATTCTTCGACTTCGTCGTATGCCTGCTCATCGGCTTCGTCCGGTTGCTCCAGCTCCACGACTTCGTCCAGATCCGCAACCTCTTCGACCGGCACTTCCGGCTCTAGCTCCTGCTCTGGCTCCTGATCCAGCTCGGGCTCTTGGTCTTGCTCCAGCTGCACGTCCGCGTCATCTTCGAACTCATATGGTTCCGCATCGTATGACACCGGCTCGTCCACGACCACTTCTTCTAGCTGTTCGACGACGCCCTCTTGCACCACCGTCACACGTGGCTCCTCGTACACCACGTCGCAGTTGGGCGGAAGGATACCCAAAGAAAGAAGGACTTCCGCGCCATGGCGGACGCCCTTTGTCTCTTCGACCACTTCCACATATGTGGGCATCGCAGGTGCAGGGGGTTTGTCACCAACGCGGCGGAGCAGCGACTCGTTGCCATCCGCAATGAACCTGTCTACCCTGTCCTCATGCGGGCGCACCTTGTTTGCAATGGACAAAAGCGCCGCGACCGACGACTTGTTGTCGTTGGCTCCCTGCGTGCAGGGGGCAAAGTGCTCGTAGATGTTCATAATCGACAAGAATATGATCGGCAGCGCCACGAGCACGCTTATGACCCATAAAAAGGTGCGTATGGTTCCGGGCAACACCGGTATGGCCAGCAGCAAGCCAAACACGACGATTGCGATGGTAAGGGGAGCAGCCATGCGCGGCAGGCTCGTTTGCAGGCGCACCAAGGGGCCTTTGCGCAGCAGGCTTTCGCGCGGCGTGTCGTAATGCGCCACGATCACGATGGGGCGGGCACCCTTTACCACCTTGCCGCCCGTCGCGCGATGAACTCCCACCACGTTTTGACTCTGCGAGGCTGGCCCAAAGTTCTCAAAAAAGTTGGTGCCCGAAATGTGCATGAACACCGACAGGCCCGCGCACACAAGGGTCGCGACGAGCGTCCCGTAGTGAAGGGGACCCTCCGTAAGCCCGGTCGCCACCAAGCATCCAAACATAATGCACATGAGCATCGGCAGCATAATCGTGCCCGCGGGATGCGTCTCGAAGCTCTCGACCGACGTCTCGAGCTCGTGGTCCTTAAGTATGCCTGCGATGACCTCGGCAGCCTGGTATTCCTCTTCGCTGTTCGCAGGAGAAATCTCGACGAACTCGTCAAGATAGTCCATGTAATCGCGCGTTTTGGCCATGACTCTCTTCCTTTGCTGCTCGCATATGGACGGGCATGCCGCCTCAACTTTCCAGTATACGAAAAATGGCCTCGCTAAGGGCCACACATACAAAATGCTTTCGTTAGCGTGCCCCTTTGGCAGGGTCAACGACCCTTTAATCCTTTTATTGCCGTGCTTGCTAGTAGATTATATCCTCTTTTTGGAAAAATACGAGTGTATTACGGAAACAAATGTGCCAGCGAACAGGTATTCGTCCGAATTGCATGGTATGGTGGTACAATGCCCGTTCTCAACCAAAGAGGTGCCTATGGACGCGTGGGATGACGATTTTAGGGAACCAACCGAAGACGAGCGCTCGGCCCGCAGGGTCCTGGCGATTGCCATTGCGTTCTCCAATGCGCGCAGACCCCTTACCACGCCCGAGCTTCATCGCGAGTATTATCCGCATATGTCGGACATGACGTTTAGGAAGACGTTCCTGCGAGACCGGGAGCGCCTTGCCTCGGCTGGATTGCTCTTGCAAAACGGCCCAACGGTCGATGGCTTTGCCTCGTGGAAGGTTGACGAGACGTCCTCGTTTGTCAGAGAGAACCCCTTGAGCGCACAAGACGCCCTCGTCCTGGACCTAATGTTGCTTCCTCTGGCTTCCGACCCGTCGTTTCCCTATTCCAGGGACCTGCGGCATGCCCTCAACAAGATCGACAGATCCTTTGACGGGTCCTCTTGCGCCGCGATCCCTCCCGAGGCACGAAAGAGGAACAACAGCATTTCTCGACTCGAGGACTGTATGACCGCTCGCCACGCCGCCCGCGTGCAGTACACACGGGCGGACGGCCAGACGACGCGACGCATCTTGGCACCATATGGGTTCTTCTTTCTTAACGAGTCTACCTACATGGTCGCCGCACGCCTCGATGGCGACGAGGCTGACGTAGACACGCCCCACACCTACAACCTCGATCGCGTTTCGTCGGTCACAGAGCTCGCGAAGACGACCTATCGCCTTCCCTTGGACTTTGACGTCCGCGACTACATCAAGCTGCCCTTTCAAATGGGACCTGCACGCTATACCGCCACCTTTAGAATGCCAAACGAAGACGTTGTGACCGAGCCCGTATACGACACGGACAAAGCCGTGTCTTGGGCACTCGCCAAGGGTGCGAGGCCGCTCGAACCGCCATCGTTGGTGGAGGCATGGGTAGACGCGTTGCAGGGCGTTGCCAAAGGAGTCGATCATGAGCAAGCTTAGGTCCCAAAGATCAGGAAGGAAGAACAACAACGATCGCCTACGCGAGCTCGTCGCGTTGCTCGGCTCCCTCAGCAGTACGGGCGACGTCGTGACCATCGACGCCATATCGTCCAGGCTCGGCTTGTCCACAAAAGACGCGAGGCCAGTATTTGAGATCCAT
>JAGCBF010000344.1 GCA_017652285.1 Atopobiaceae bacterium | reverse complement strand
GGCCTAGCCCCAATCGGCCAAAATGCCGACCTGTGATTCAAACCCGCAGGCCAGAGAGCCTAGTCGAGGTCTTCTCCGTTGGACGCGATGACCTTGGCGTACCAATCGTAGGAGTCCTTCTTCACGCGCTCGAGCGTGCCGTGGCCGTCGTTGAAGCGGTCCACGTAGACGAAGCCGTAACGCTTGCGCATCTCTCCCGTGCCGGCCGAGACCACGTCGATGGGCCCCCAGTACAGGTACCCCATGATGTCGCAGCCGTCTGCGATGGCCTCCCGCACCTGCTGCAGATGGTCGCGCACGTATTCCACGCGGAACGGGTCCGCGATGTGCCCGTTCTCGTCAAGGCCCTCGTCCAGCCCGATGCCATTTTCCACGATAAACAGGGGCACGTCGTAGCGATCCTGCAGATAGTTGCACACGTAGCGCAGACCCTTGGGGTCCACGGGCCAGCACCAGGGCTCGGGGCTGCACGCGGTGAGGTAGGGGTTGCTCACGTTGCCCGTGGCGCCGCTCGTGGCGTCCTTTACGCTCTGGGCCCCCTCGGCCTTGCTGCTAAACACGGAGCTTCGATAGTAGCTAAAGGCGAAGTAGTCGTTTGTGTAGCTTGCGATAAGCTCCATGTCGCCGGGCAGGATCTCTAGCTCCACGTTGTTCTCGGCCCAGATGCGCCGCACGTATCCGGGGTAGCGGCCCTTGAGCATGACGTCCGAGAAAAACGACTGCTTGCGTTGCATGGCCTGCGCGCCTAGGACGTCGTCGGGGTTGCAGGTTTGGGGATAGCACGCAATGCCCGACTGCGAGAGCATGATGCCCATCTTGCAGCCTGGGTCTATCTCGCGCGCAAGCTTGACGGCAAGGGCGTTGGCCACGAACTGGTGGTGCCAGCCCTGGTAGAGTTGCTGCTGGGTGAGGTCGGCGTTCACGACCTCCTTGTTGGTGGGGTGGATGTCCAGCATGCCTCCGGCCGCAAACGGGATCATGCGCCCTACGTTGATCTCGTTGAAGGTCATCCAGTACTTTACCTTGCCCTTGTAGCGCGTAAGGATCGTGCGGACGTAGCGCTCCCAAAAGTCGATCATCTTGCGGTCGAGCCATCCACCGTAGTCCACGAGCAGCCCCAGCGGCGTCTCGTAGTGGCTGATGGTCACGACCGGCTCCATGCCCAGCGCGAGCATCTTGTCAAACAGGCGGTCGTAGAACGCGAGGCCCTTCTCGTTTGGCTGCTCCTCGTCGCCATGCGGGAAGATGCGCGCCCAGCTTATGGAGGTGCGGAAGGCCTTGAAGCCCATGCCGGCCATGAGCTCGAGGTCGCTTTCGTAGCGATGATAGAAGTCGATGCCTTCCTCGGATAGGTGCACGAAGTCGTGCTCGAAGCTCGGCTCCCACTTGCCCGTGTTGTCGTTCCATCGAATGTCGGGCGGGTTCCCGATGCCCGTCATGACGTCGGTTACGTTGAGCTGCTTGCCGTCTTCGAGGTATGCGCCCTCGAGCTGGTTGGCCGCCACCGCGCCGCCCCACAGAAACCCTTTTGGAAATGCCGTTGCCATACTGTGCTCCCTTCCATCGAGCCAATGACCTACCTGTGCTTATTCTAGCTCAGAGACGGATTGGAAGGAAAAGAGCCGGACGGGCGAGGCTGGGCGACCAGAATTGGCCGATTGGGGCTAGGCCCCTTTCGGCCACATGTCCGTTTGCGCACACAATGGCCGAATGGCCGATTGGGGCAATGGCCGATTGGGGCTAGGCCCCTTTCGGCCAACCTCGGCACCGCTGGGTATACTTGCTGGAGTATCCATGCGGGAGGAGGCTGCCATGCCGGCGCATTTCATACGCGAGGTCGTTATCGACTGGAAGGCAGTCGACGAGGACTCCTACGTGCGCGAGATTCCCGCGCTCAGAAGCCTCGACAGCCTCCCGCTTTCGCACGACGTCACGTACTTCGTGGGCGAGAACGGCTCCGGCAAGTCCACGCTCTTGGAGGCCATGGCCGTCGCGTACGGCCTGAACCCGGAGGGCGGCAGCCGCAACTACGCCTTCTCCACGCGCGACACGCACTCGAGCCTGCACGAGGCGGTGCACCTCATGCGCAGCTTCGAGCGTCCGTGGCGGGCGTGGTTCTTGCGCGCGGAGAGCTTCTACAACGTCGCGAGCGCGGCCGAGACGTACGACGACCTGCGCTTTGGGCCAAACAAGGTGCGGCTTCACGAACTTTCGCACGGCGAGGCGTTTCTCACTGCGGTGCAAAGCGACTTTGTCGAGAACGGCCTGTACTTCCTCGACGAGCCCGAGGCCGCGCTTTCGCCCCTGCATCAGATGACGCTGCTGCGCGAGTTCTTTGACCTCGCGGAACATGGCGCCCAGCTCGTCGTCGCCACGCACTCGCCGATCTTGCTCGCGCTGCCGGGCGCTCAGATCCTTCGCTTTGACGGCGACGGCATCGCCGAGGTCTCGTACGAGGAGACCGAGAGCTACCAGATCATGTCGCGCTTCATTAACGACCGCGAGCGCACGTTGCGGCGTCTTCTGGACTAAAGATGGCCGATAGGGGCCTAGCCCCAATCGGCCAACGTGCGGGTGGCCCCAATCGGCCAGCGGGCGGGTTTGCGTGCTTACTTCTTGAAGTCGTCGGAAAGGTCGGTGCCATTGCTGGCGATGAACTTCTTGTACCAAATCGGGAAAAACACTGAAGCTCTTTTAGACCAGAATTGACATTGCCTCCGGTCCCCAAAGGTCGTCCTCCGTTACCTCCGGCATCCTGCCCTCCCAGTACTCCCAGAACGGCTGCGGCTCGTCGGTGAGCAT
>JAGCBF010000343.1 GCA_017652285.1 Atopobiaceae bacterium | reverse complement strand
CCTTTCGGCCATTCCCGCAAAAGTGGCCGATTGGGGCTAGGCCCCTTTCGGCCATTCCCGCAAAAGTGCGTTTGGCGAGGAGCGATTCCTAACAACTCGCGTTTGGCGAGGAGCGATTCCTAACAAAATGCGTTTGGCGAGGCAGATTCCCGACAAAATGCGGTTGGCGAGGCTCGCCAGATTGACTTTTGCAGGAAAAGTCCTCGTCAGATTGACTTTTGCGGGAAAAAGGCCTCGTCAGATTGATTTTGGCGGGAACCGAGCCTCGTCAGATTGATTTTCGCGGGAACGACAGCCGCGGGGCGCTCGTCAGATTGATTTTCGCGGGAACGACAGCCGCGGGGCGCTCGCCAAGCGCGGTCTCCTCGAAACGGGCCTCGTGCCGAGACCCATGTGCGGCGAGTGCCTGCGCGCGGGCCGGCACCAGCCACCCATGAGCGTCGGTGGGGAGCATATAACACGAAACGCGCAGCCGGTTACGGGCGGTTACGCGCTCCCCCGACCCGTCGCTCCCGCGCCTTGAGCCATCTGCCGCCAAACACGTAGCGAAATGCCGTTCCGACGTAATCGTTGCCCAACAGGACCAGCATCGCCATGGCGAGCACGGCACAGACGCAAACCTGCAGCGCGGGCCCTCCCGGCGGCGGCAACACGTGCCGCAACGCGCGAATGCCCCACGTATGCAGCAAATATATGCTCATGGTGTTACGACCGGTCATCGTCGCCGGCCCCAGGTCGCGCCTCGGCGCGCACGCAAACAGCGCGAGGCACCATGCCATTGCCGCCAGCTGCACCGTCACGCGCGCCTCGAAGTCCCACGCGCTCGCAAACGGCGTGTCGCGATATAGCACCTCCTTTGGCGCTGGTCCGTGCGCGTAATGAATCGCCATCGCCAGCGCGACCACGCAGATGCTCACCACGCGCAAGCGACGCAGCCGTCGCGTCGGCAGTGCGTCGAGCTTGTCTGACAAGCGCCGTCGGCCCGCGTAGTATCCAGCACAAAAGAACGGGAAGAACGCCACCACGCGGGCAAGGTCCATGAACTCGCCCAACCACGGCGCGAAGCCCGCCGCGCACGACGCCACCAGGCCCACCACGACCACGGTCGCCTGCGCACGATTGCCGCGTGCCCGATCCAGCAGCGGAATCGTCGCATACCACAGCACGCACGCCAGCAGGTACCACAGCGTCCACTGCGGATACACCAGCGTGAGCCCCGACGCCCACATACGCCCGGCGACCACGTTTCTTCGCGCTGTGGCCAACACCTGAAACACCACATAGGGCAACAGCAGGCCCGCCGCCATTCTCTTTGGCCTAAACCGTGCGAAGTAGCCCGTCACAAACACGAACGCCGGCATATGGAACACGTAGATCACCTGATACAGCGCGCCCGTCAGCGCACTGTGCGGCAGCTCCGTAAGCAGGTGACAAAACACCACCAAAAAGATCAGGAGGCAGCGAATGTTGTCGAGCCTATAGTCTCGGGTCACGTGTGTTCACCTTTCTGTACGCGCACCTTTTTGTACGCGCACACCTTTTGTACGTGCGCACCTCTCTGTACGTGCGCACCTCTCTTTACGTGCGGGGGCACGGCTGACGTACGCGGACACGGCGGGACCACGCGAGGCAGCATTCCGCGAGGCGTCGTTTCCACCAACGCATGCGCATACAAGAGTACCCCACCTACGGACCGTATTGCGCAAGACGGCGGATGGGTCGTGCCATTATCGCCGCCTTGCGCGCTACACTGTTGCCGTAGGCCAACACCGCGAGCAAAGGAGGCTGCCATGTCGGTATATGCCCTCGATTTTGGAACGACCCACACAGGTCAGCCCACGCACCTGTATCGCATGAAGAACGCCAGCGGCATGGAGGTGGACGTCACCGACCTGGGCGCCTGCATCGTGGCGGTTCGCGTACCGGACAGGAACGGCACGCTGGTCGACGTGGCGCTGGGATTCGACGAGGTGTCGCGCTACGAAAACAACAAGTTCGCTCTTGGCGCCGTGGTGGGACGCTGCGCCAACCGCATCGCCGGCGCGTCGTTTGAGCTGGACGGTCGCACGTACACCCTCACCGCCAACGAGGGCACGACCGCGCTGCACGGCGGGCGCGACATGTGGTACCTGCGCTTGTGGGAGGGTGCGCTCATTGGCAAAAAGGGCAGGCGCCGCAAGGGCGCCAGCGCCGACACGGTCATCTTCGGGCTGTTTTCTCCCGACGGCGACCAGGGATTCCCCGGCGATCTGGACGTGCGCGTGACGTATCGGCTTACCGACGACAACGAGCTCAGGATCACCTACGACGCGCAGCCCAGCCTCAAGACCATCGTCAACCTTACCAATCACTCGTATTGGAACCTTAACGGCCACGACAGCGGCAGCGTGTTGGGGCACACGTTACAGCTTGCGGCGGAGCGCTACACGCCTACGAGCGCAGACAAGATTCCGGATGGCCGCAAGGTCAGCGTGGCCGGCACGCCGTTTGACTTCCGCACGGCAAAGCGGCTGGACCAGGATTTTACCGAGAGTTTTGGCAACTACGACCATAACTTCCTGCTGGGCGGCGACGGGCACCGGCACAAGGTCGCCACGCTGGTGGGCGACAAGACGGGCATTCGCATGATGGTCCACACGAGCACGCCCGCCATGCAGGTGTTTACCGCACGTCCGCTCGACGTGGAGGACGGCAAGGGCGGCGTGACGTACGGCGCGTACGGCGGCATCGCACTGGAGACGCAATTCTCGCCGGACGCGATCCATCACCCCGAGTTCCGCCAGCCGGTATTCTCGCCGGAATACCCGTTCCACAGCCGCACGACGTACGCGTTCGACCTGGCGTGATGCGTCGCACCGTCGCCGTTCCGATGGCCGATTGGGGCGATGGCCGATTGGGGCTAGGCCCCTTTCGGCCACATTTCGGCTCGGCACCTTGCGCCGCCGCCGCGGCCTACAGCATGGCGAGGTACCTGGCCTGGTCGTCCTTGGGCACCTTGAGAAGGCCGAGTATCTCCTGGACCGAGTACTGCGTGGTCTCCATGAGGCTCCGTATGCTGCCCAGCACGCCCCGCTCGACCCCCTGCTCGATTCCCATGTTGATACCCTGCTCGATTCCCTGCTCGATTCCCCGCTCGATGCCCATGTCGATTCCGCGCTGCCTCTCCTCGCGGCGCATGTCCTCGATTATCTTGCACATCTTGCGCACCCCCTCCTCGCTCCTCTTCCAATATCTTACCCCATCCGCCAGAGGACCAGGCCACATCTCGTCCGGGTCGCTCTGGTTGAAGTCGTGCATGAGCCTTCCCAGCTCGTCGTCGCCGCGGTAGGTGCCGTTTACGTAAAGCAGGCGCACGCCGTCACAGAGCGCGTGTTCCCCGCGGCGGCGCTCGTAAAGATACGTGCCGTCACCCTCTCCGAACGGGTCGCCCTCCATCACGAACACGACCCACTGCCCGGGCAGGTCGCCGAACTCCTCGCCCGGTCTCAATGCCTCGGCATCCAGACAGGCCGAGTGGTAGCGCAGACGACATGGCTGCGGGTCCTTGCCGCACTGGACCTCCAAGTCGTAGCGGACGCCGTCCTTGCTCGTCGCCATCACGTCAAGCTCCAGCGACCTCGTGCCCGCCGGCCACTTGAGGTCGTACTGTGTCTCGCTCGCCGCCACCTCGAGGCTGTCCACACCCGTCACCGCCCTTAGCACGAGCTGTACCAAGTCCGATCTGCCCCGGAACACGCACCGCATGAAATCGTCGTCCATCAGCCTGAGCCGTTTCAGGATCGCCAGGTCCTCCTCGTGACGGTCCTCCATGGTGGTCTCGGCCGCGTTTCTCGTGATGTCCATATCGCCCATCTCTTTCCACCCCAAACATCTGTACCTGTTTTGTTCTATAGTAGCAGAAGCTCTGTTCGCATACAAGTGTTCTTTTTTGCGGATTTCAAGGTCGAACAATGGTCGAACGGCACACGTAGGCGCACGCGTTCTGACATAGAAGAGGCGATGCGAACGACATGTCTTGCGCCCAGGCGGACGGTGGGGGTCCACGGGAAAGGCCCTGCTCCGAGCCGTAGAGCGGACGAATATTAAACCTTCAGCCCGTGCACTTTATGGTCAAAAATTCCCGACCGGGCGTAAAAGGGGCGACAAGTGCAGCCTGCGGTAGGGATGAATAAAACCAAAAAAGTGTACAGGTTGAGAGATTTATGCGATGTGGCCGATCGGGGCAAGGCCTCTTTCGGCCATCCCTGAGCCGTTTGGGCACGTCGCGGCCCAGGTGCCCGGCGGCGACGCCACGCTCCTGCCGCTCTGGCACGCCAGAGTTCCTTATCTGCGTACACTTGGGCTTGCTGTACGCAGATAAGGAACTATACTCGCGCGCTTCGGACACAAAGTTCCGTCCTTGCGTACACATTGGCGAACTGTACGCAATCTCGGAACTGTAGGGCGCTCCCCGCGAGTCGGCACCTAGCCAAAACCTCCCAGTCTGCACTTGGCCTTTACGCATGCAAAACAGGATGCTTCGCAACGCGGGACGCCAAGAAACCTCCTGAACTGCGTGCATGGCAGCAACATCTACGCACATTCGGAGGTTTCTCGCCTCTGGACGCCCCGAAACCTCCGAATGTGCGTGCATCCGGTGTTTATGTACGCAGAATGAGAGGTTTCGGCCCGCGCCTCGAGAAGCGCCTCGGTAGCAAACCTCCGAAACCGCGTGCTTCCGGCGGCAATGTAAGCAATCCGGGAGGTTTCGCTGCCTGCCGCCGCGGCCTACAGCATGACGAGGTACCTGGCCTGGTCGTCCTTGGGCACCTTGAGAAGGCCGAGTATCTCCTGGACTGAGTACTGCGTGGTCTCCATG
>JAGCBF010000342.1 GCA_017652285.1 Atopobiaceae bacterium | reverse complement strand
AGCAGATGCGCGGCTACTACGACAAGGGCAACCCCGACTACCCGCAGATCGCCCACTGGCTCGTGGACACCTGCTTTGGCGACTACTACACCCGCGGCGGCCTGAGCATTGCCGAGCGCGAGATGTGCACCTTCTGCTACATCGCGGCGCAGGGCGGCTGCGAGGCACAGCTGCGTGGCCACACCGCAGCCAACGTGCAGTGTGGCAATGGCCGCGAGTTCCTCATCCAGGTGGTCAGCAACAACGTGCCCTTCATCGGCTACCCGCGCAGCCTCAACGCCATGGCTGTGGTCGAGGAGGTCACGGGCAAGCACGAGTAGAAGCGTTAGCCGTCACAGATAAAGGAGAGCGATCATGGAGTACACGCGACTTGGAAACACCGGCCTCAACGTGAGCCGCATCTGCTTTGGCTGCATGTGGTTCGGCAAGCCCGGCAACGGCGGCATCGACGTGCGCTTTGGCGAGGACGAGGCCCGCGAGGTCATCCGCTACGCCTGGGACCAGGGCATCAACTTCTTTGACACGGCCAACTACTACAGCCTTGGTGCCTCCGAGGAGGTCCTGGGCAAGGTCATCGCCGAGATGGGCGTGCGCGACGACGTCGTCATCGCCACCAAGAGCTACTACCCCATGTACGAGGGCACCAACGCAAAGGGCGTCACGCGCAAGACGCTCTTCCGCGAGGTGGACGCGTCGCTCCGCCGCCTGGGGACCGACTACATCGACCTCTACATCCCGCACCGCCTCGATCACGACACGCCCATGGAGGAGCAGATGGAGGCCCTCAACGACCTCGTCCGCTCCGGCAAGGTGCTCTACATCGGGGCGAGCGCCATGTACGCCTGGCAGTTCCTGAAGATGAACATGATCGCCGAGAGCCGCGGCTGGGCGAAGTTCGTCTCCATGCAGGACATGTACAACCTCGTCTACCGCGAGGAGGAGAAGGAGATGCACCCGATGCTGCTCGACCAGGGCATCGCCTGCACGCCCTTCAGCTCGCTCGCGCACGGCGTGTTCGCGAAGCGTCCCGAGGACGAGCGCACCGACGGCGTGGCCAAGCTCCAGAGCGACCACGTGCTCGCCGCCGACGCCGAGATCATCCGCCGCGTGTGGGAGCTCGCCGAGCGCCGCGGCGTCTCCACCAGCGTGATCGCCCAGGCGTGGAACCTGGCCAAGCCCGTCGTGACGAGTCCGCTCGTTGGCGCGAGCAAGAAGGCCTACATCGACGACGCCATCGCCGCGCTCGACTTGCACCTCACGGCCGACGAGATGGCCTACCTCGAGGAACCCTATGTTCCGCACGCACAGTACGGCTTTAGGTAAGATGCGTCACTAAGCCGCAAACGGCCAGAGGAATGCAAATAGGCCAGGCCCCCTTCTGCCGCGACGGGCGAAAGGGGCTTGGCCTTATCTGACACGTTACTCTTGGGCCTTGAGCGCGAGTGAAAGCGGCACCTTGCGAATGCGGCGAACGTGCAGCGCTGCGACCGCCACGTAGGCAATCATCCCGACGACAACGAGAAGCGCCAGCCGGTCGGGCGGAATGCTGATGGGGAAGTTGCCTGCATAATGGCTAAAGACCACCCTGAGAAGTTCGGTGAGCAGCGCGATGATGAGCGGGATGCTCGCAAGGAGGCTAAAGAGCACGAAGAGCGTGATGGGATGGATGTAGAGGCCGTCGACTTCGCCGCTGTGGTAGCCAAACACCTTCATGTAGCTAATGGAGCGCGCGCTGCGATCGATGACCGTCTTGGTGAGCAGGTAGACCAAGATAAGGTAGATCGGCACCGACATCAGCATCATCATGGTCATAATGCTTCCCATGGATTCCCTCATTTGGTTGCTGATCTCGTCCATGTCCTCGGGGACTATGCTCGTTGCAACGTAGCGGTCGTCAAGCGCGAGCTCCTGGGCGCTGGCGTAGGCGTTGAAGTAGCTGGCGTCGTTGCCAAACATCCGATTGAAGTCGTCGATGCTCATGTATAGGTTGGTGTCGGCTGCGTTGGACGCCTCCTGCGCAATCGTGACCTCGCACGCTTCGCCCTCCCGACGGTTGACCAGCGAGATGGGCATGCCTACCTGCGCCTTTGTCTTCTCCGTAAGGCCGCGGCCGGCCACGATGGTGCCGTCTGCCACGGGTATGCCGGTCCAAAAGGTGCTGTTTGGCTGGATGCCGTATACCGTGACCTCTTCGTACTCGCCGCCAAACGCACGCTCGATCTCCACCGTGGCCATGGCGTACTTCTCGGCCTGGGCAATGGCGGCTTTGCTGTTTACCTGCGTGTTTATCATATGGGCATCCTCGTCGATGTCTGCCGCAAGACGCAGGTCGTCCAGGAGGTCTCGGTCCATGGCGCGCACGAGGTCGACATCCCTTTGCGTTGCCTTGTCAAGGTCCATGAGCAGCTCGAAGTCCTTCTTGGTCCGCCCCTTTGCCTTGGTGACAAGCTCGAGGTCCTCCATGGTCTGCCGCCCGTCATGCAGCCGCTCGATGGCGTCCATGAGCTCGTCGTTGTCTTGCAGCCGCTTGAGGGCGTTGGCGAGGGGCTTGTTCTTTTGCAGCCGCTCGAGCGCATCGATCGCCGGGCGGTTTGCGTCCACGCGCTCCTGGTCCTGGGCAAGGCGCAGCACGGCCGCGTATGCCGCACGGTCCTCGTCGGTTCCCTCAAGCTCCACGGGGGTCTTGAGCACGTACTGGTGTGGCGCGGCGACCGTCTCGCGCAGCGCCTTGGCGTTGTTGTCGACCACGGGAAGCATGCACAGGCCAAAGAGCAGCAGCAGGCTCGCGAACATGATGCCGAAGAACAGCGTCACAAAATGGCTGGCGTTGCGCACGAGGACGCGCACCCTAAAGCGCGTGACGTAGCGCATTCCCTCGGGCAGACGCAGCCGACTGTTGCGACGGCGACCGGCGGCTTCGTGGCGTAGGAACTGCAGCGGAGAAAAGCGCAGGTTTCGCAGCAGGCCCACCAGCGTAATGCCCACCAGCAACAGGTAGGGGAGGACGGCGGTCACGAGCACGATGCGCGCGTTCCAAATGGTGTGGTAGGGCGGAAGGCTGTAGCTGTGGTAGTACAGGTCCTTGAAGGGATCGCACAGCACGTTGACGCCCAGGGCAAGGCCCGTGATCGAGGCGAGAAGCCCCACGACGCTCGGCAGGAACAGGTAGTGACGCACCAGCTCTTGCTTGCGCCAACCGCTGGCCAACAGGGTGCCCAACACTGCGCTTTCCTGCTCGATGGTCGCGCTCGCAAGCACCACGAACACGAACCCCATAATGACCACGAGCAGGAACAGCAGCACCGTCCACATGGTCTGGTCGCCCTGCACGTCGTCGAGCGCATAGCCGATGCCTTGGTTGTCCTCGGCGTCGATGAAGCTGGAGAGGGCTGCGTCGTGGTCGGAGAGGGCGTCCATCATCTTTTCTTCCAGGTCCGTCTGCTGCTCGCGCGTGAGGCGTTGGTCGTCAAAGACAAAGGCGTAGTTGTATGCCTCGCCCCTGTCTCCCAGGGCCTTGTAGCCGCTGGGGTCCACGATGGCCACCGCAAAGGTGAGCGCATTGAACATAAAGCTGTTGTTGTTCTCGAAGAGCGCCTGGTAGTCGGGGAGCGTGAGGACGCCGCAGACCTTGAATTCCGAGTCCCCGAGCAGCACGGCGTCACCGATCCCGAGCTGGTGGTTATCGCAAAAGACACGGTCGAGCGCGATCTCGCGAGCCGAGGCGGGTGCGCGACCCTGTGCGTAGGCAGGCAGGTTTACGTCTGTGCGCGTGGGATAGACGCGACACGTTATGCCGTCCGCTTCGTCGCCGTCCCGTAGCGTGGTGCTCACCTGCTTGTAGAAGTCCGGGTACAGCGTTACGCCCAGCTCCCGGACCGCGTCGAGCGCGTCGTCCTTTGGCTCGAAGTCGCACGTAAAGCGGCCGTCCTCGATGTGGTAGGCCTCCTTCATGCCGCCGACGATCGTCTCGATGCTGCTTGCCGCCAGCAAAAAACCGCTGGTAAACGAAACGGCAAACGTCATCATCAAAAAGAGGCCTACGTACTTGCCAAGGTTGCCCAGCAATTCGCGCTTGTGGCGTTTGAAGAGGGGGTTTCGCATGTCT
>JAGCBF010000341.1 GCA_017652285.1 Atopobiaceae bacterium | reverse complement strand
GGCGAGGTGCTCGATGTTATGCGTCAGCTGGCAGTGGAGGGAATGACCATGGTGGTGGTCACCCACGAGATGGGCTTTGCGCGCCAGGTTGCCGATCGCGTGCTGTTTATTGACCAGGGCGTCATCGCGGAGGACGGCACGCCCGACGAGGTCTTTGGCAACCCCACGCACGAGCGCACGCGCGCGTTCCTCAACAAGGTGCTCGAAGCGTAAGCTTGGGCGAGTGGCCGCCTGCGCTGGCCGCCTGCGCTAGGCCCCTTTTGGCCAAATGGCCGCGTCGCCGAAAAATGGCCGATTGGGGCCAAAAATGGCCGATTGGGGCCTAGCCCCAATCGGCCATTTTAGATGATGTCGGCAAGGGTCTTGCTGTCCAGGTATTCGGAGGTGACCTTGCCGAGTTCGCGCCATACGGGAATGACGGAGCACGTGTCCACGATGGGGCAAATGGAGCCACGTCGGCAGTCCAGGCAGCCCACGGGAGCAAGCGAGCCCTCGGCCGCGCGTAGGATCTGCCCCAGCGTGTACTCGCTGGGATCGCGCGTCAGGCGATAGCCGCCGCCCTTACCACGCAGGCTCTTTACATAGCCCGCCTTTGTCATGAGCGCGATGACCTGCTCAAGGTATTTGCGCGAGATGTTCTGACGCTTGGCGACGTCGCCCAACGAGACCCAGCCATCGTTGTGCATGGCGAGGTCGGTCATGGCGCGCAACGCGTACTGTCCTTTGGTGGAAAACATCCCTGCCATGAGTAACCCCCCTTACGCTCCATGCGCTATTCCGTGGACGTCGCCTCTGCCTGCTGGCCGTCGCTCCGCAGCATCTCTGCCAGGGTGCGCCACGCAAGCTGGGCGCATTTGACGCGTGCGGGCATGTGGCTCACGTCCTTAAGGATCGCCGCCTCGTCGAGTTGCTCCTCGAGCTTGTCGTCGTCCTTCTCGGTGCCCGTGATCATGCCCTTGAAGAGCTCGCACAAGGCAAGGGCTTCCTCCGGCGTCTTGCCGACCATAAGGTCGCTCATCATGTCGGCCGAGGCCATGGACACGGCGCATCCATGGCCGGTGTAGGCGGCCTCCTCTATGCGGCCGTCATCTCCCATGCGAATGGCCAGGTGCAGCTCGTCGCCGCATGAGGGATTGATGCCGTCGTGCTCGTGCGTGGCATCCTGCAGCTCGTACTTGTAGTCCGGATGCGTCACGTGGTCCATGAACTGCGCGTTGTAGAGGCTAGCGACTTCCATTGAAGATCCCCCAAACCTGTTCGAGGCCGTCGACGAGGCGGTCGATGTCGTTTTTGTCGTTGTAGAAGGCGATGCTCGCGCGGCACGTGCTGTGCCAGCCCAAATAGGTCAGCAGCGGTTGGGCGCAGTGATGACCGGCGCGAATGCATACGTTGCTCATGTCTAGGATGGACGCCACGTCGTGCGGGTGGATGCCCTGCACGTCAAACGACACGGCGCCGACGTGGCGCGTGGGATCGGTCGGCCCCACGACGGTGAGGTAGGGAAGCTCTTGCAGGCGCTCGCACAAATAGGTGGCAAGCAGGCGCTCGCGCCGCTCGATCGCGTCCATGCCAAGCGACTCCACATACGTCAGGCAGGCGTCGACGGCGAATGACCCCGCGGCGTCCTGGGTTCCCGCCTCGAACTTTTGCGGTGCGGGCGACCACACGGCGCCGGTCTCCGTTACGGAGTCGATCATCTCGCCGCCCGTGAGGAAGGGCGGCATGGCGTCGAGCAACTCGGGTCTGCCCCACAGCACGCCGATGCCCAAGGGGCCTCCCAGCTTGTGGGCCGAGAAGGCCAGGAAGTCGCAGCCAAGCGCGCGCACGTCTACGGACACGTGCGGAACGGATTGGGCACCGTCCGCTATGCACAGCGCGCCGACCTCGTGGGCACGCGCGGCGATGGCGGCCACGTCGTTTTGGACGCCGAGCACGTTGGAAACATGCGTGACCGACACGATCTTGGCGCGCGGGCCTATCTTTTGCTCGAGCTCGGCGTGCGTGATGCGGTAGTCGTCGTCCAGCCGCAGGTACACCAGGTTGGCGCCGGTCGCCGCGCACACCTGCTGCCAGGGAATGAGGTTGGAATGATGCTCCATGATGGATATGACCACATCGTCGCCGGGGCCGAGGCCCACGACCTGGGGCAGGGTGTGGGCCAGCAGGTTGAGCGCCTCGCTCGCGTTGCGGGTGAACACGATGCTGTCTGTTTGGGGCGCGCCGGCATCGTCGGTCGCGCCAATAAAGCGGGCAACGTGCGTGCGTGCCGCTTCGATGGCCTGCGTCGCCTCGACCGAAAGCCGGTACAGGCCGCGCAGCGGGTTGGCGTTCATGGTCTCGTAGAAGGACCGTTGCGCGTCTAGGACGGCGGCAGGACGTTGCGCCGTGGCGGCGCTGTCCAAAAAGACAAGGTCTGGGTTCTGTGACAAAAGCGGGAAGTCGGCCTTGTAGGGGCTCGCTCCGATGAGCGCGACTTCCGAGTCGGTCAGCACGCTGCTCACGCTCGGTCCTCCGTATCGAGTTGGAGGGCATCTACTAGGTCGCCTGCGACCTCGGTGCCCAGAACGGTCTGTGCACGTGCAAGCACGGCGGCGCGTACGGCGGCCGTCGGTGCGCATATGAGGGCCTCGTCAAAGAGGGCGCGCACATAGAGCGCCTCCGCCTCTTCCTGCGACAGGCCGCGATCGGCAAGATACTGGATTTGCTCGGGGCCGACCGACCCGATGGTGGCTCCGTGGTTGCCGGCCACGTCGTCCTCGTCGCACAAGATCACGGGCATGGTCTTGTTGACCACGTCGTCCGAAAGCACCAGCACGTTTTCCAACTCGGCGCCCTCCGAGCCGGACGACCCGTGGACAAGGTCGATGGTCGCACGCAGCGTCTTGCGCGCGCGTCCGTCGAGCACGCCGGATTCGCGCAGGTCGGAACGCCCGTTGCGTCCGCGCATGCGTACCACATGGTTGATGTCCAGCCGCTGGTCGTCCGTTCCGAGGTAGCGGCACGTAAGGTCAAAGCGGGCGTCGGCGCCGTTGAGCGCGCACGAAAGGCCCGCTGCCGTGGTGTGGGCGCCGAGGAAGTACTGACGCACCTCGACGCGCGCCCCCTCGTCGGCCGTGATGCCCACGGACTCGAGGTGCTGCTGGTCGTCGCCCGTGGCAACGAACTCAAGGACGCGTACGCGCGCGCCCTTCTCTGCGATGACGCGTACCAAGGCTGCGGACGTGCGGGACGTCGCCTGCGCGTCGGCGCACACCACGATCGTGGCCTCGGCGCCGGTGCGGACCATGACGCCGGTGTCCATGGTGGCGATTATCGGCTCGATGCGCCTCTCGCCCGCGCGGACTTCCACATACTGGGCGTCGGCTGCCTGCGATTCGATCCAGGCGGTGACGTCTGGCCCCATGCCGCATTCGATGCCCTCGAACAGGCGGGGGAGCGCAAAGTACACGTCGCCCTTGCGCGACTCGCTAGGAACGGTGAGCGTTATGTCGTTGGCGCGCAGGTAGTTCCACGTCTGTGCGGGCGGGGTGTTGACTCGTTCGAGCTTGAGCTCAGGCGTTGCGGTGGTCGCGGTTGCCATTATCCAATCGCCCCTTCCATCTCCAGCTTGATGAGGTTGTTCATCTCCACGGCATATTCCAGCGGAAGCTCCTTGCTCACGGGGTTGGCGAAGCCGCCCACCACCATGGTGCGCGCCTCCGCCTCCGAGCAGCCGCGGCTCATGAGGTAGAGCACCGTGTCGTCGGAAATGCGGCCGATCGTGGCCTCGTGCCCCACGTTTGCGGTGGCGTTGCGCACGTCCATCGCGGGGATGGTGTCGGAGCGGCTGATGTCGTCGAGCATGAGCGACTGGCAGCTCACGGATGCGCGGGCGTTGGCGGCGCGCCTGCCCACGACGATGGAGCTGCGGAAGGTGTTGCAGCCACCGTCTTTGGATATCGACTTGGTGTCCACGGTCGCCGTGGTGTCTGCGCCGTTTAGAATGACCTTGCAGCCCGTGTCCAGGTCCTGCGTGGCGCCGGCAAACGTGATGCCGGTAAACTCGCAGTTGGAGCGATCGCCCTGCAAGATGGTGGTGGGGTAGAGGTAGCTCACGTGGCTGCCAAACGAACCGGACACCCACTCCATCTGCGCGTCCGCGCCAACGCGGGCACGCTTGGTGTTGAGGTTGTACATGTTCTTGGACCAGTTCTCGATGGTGGAGTAGCGCAGGCGCGCACCGTCCTTTACGAACAGCTCCACGGCGCCGGCGTGCAGGTTGGCCTCGTAGTACTTGGGTGCCGAGCAGCCTTCGATAAAGTGCAGGTCGGCGCCCTTCTCCACGATTATGAGCGTGTGCTCGAACTGCCCGGCGCCCTCCGCGTTAAGGCGGAAGTAGCTCTGCAGCGGGTAGTCCACCTTGACGCCGGCGGGCACGTATACAAACGAGCCGCCCGACCACACGGCGTAATGCAGCGCCGCGAACTTGTGGTCCGCAGGGGGGATCAGCGTGCCAAAGTACTCGTGGACGACGGGCTCCCACTGCGGGTCGTGCAACGCGTCCTCGATGGTGGTGTAGATGACGCCGTCGCGCGCCACCTCCTCGCGCATGTTGTGGTACACGATCTCCGAGTCGTACTGGGCGCCCACGCCGGCAAGGCTCTCGCGCTCGGCCTCGGGAATGCCCAGCCGCTCGAAGGTGGTCTTGATGTCGTCCGGAACGTCGTCCCAGCTCTTGGCCTGCTTGGTCTTGGGACTTACGTAGGTGGAGATGTGGTCCATGTCGAGCCCGGCGATGCTCGGGCCCCAGTTGGGAGCCATCTCCTTGGCGTGATAGGTGTCCAGAGCGGCCAGGCGCATGGCGAGCATCCACTCCGGCTCGTCCTTCTTCTTGCTGATGGCGCGCACGATGTCGGGCGTCAGGCCGTCGTCGTAGCGCTCGTAGCCCTCCTCGCTGTAGGTAAAGTCGTACAGCGAGCGGTCCACGTCCGCGACCTGCGTGCGGTTTTGCGTGCGCTCGCTCACTGGGCGTCACCACCCTTTGCGTGCTCGAACTGCTCGAAGCCGTGGGCGTCGATGTCGTCGATAAGGGACGCGGGGCCTTCGGCCACCAGCTTGCCCTGTACCATGACGTGGGTGCGGTCGACCGACAGGCGCTCCAGGATGCGCGTGTTGTGGGTGATGACGAGCAGCGCGCCGTCGCAGGCCTGGCGGTAGGCCTCGATGCCGCGACTCACCACAGAAAGCGCGTCCACGTCCAGGCCCGAGTCGGTCTCGTCCAGAATTGCCAGCTTGGGACGCAGGAGCAGCAGCTGAAGCATCTCGATCTTCTTCTTTTCTCCGCCGCTAAAGCCTACGTTGAGCTCGCGCGTAAGGAAGGAGCTGCCCATGTCGAGCTGGTCGGCGATCTGCCCCACGCGGTCGCGGAACTTGCGCGCCGTCATCTTGAGCTCGGGACGCTTTTGCGTAATGGTGCGCAAGTACGAGTACAGGGGCACGCCCGGCACCTCCACCGGCGCCTGGTAGCTCAAGAAGATGCCCGCGAGCGAGCGCTTGTCGGCGGAATCGTCGGTGACGTCCGCGCCGTCAAACTCGATGGTGCCGCTTGTGACCTGGTAGGCAGGGTCGCCCATGATCACATGGCCGAGCGTGGACTTTCCTGCGCCGTTAGGCCCCATGAGCACGTGCGTTTGCCCCGCGCCGACGCTCAGGCTGACGTCGTGAAGTATCGGCTTGTCCTCGGTACCAGCACAAAGCCCGCTCACGCGTAGTAGTTGGTCTGACATGGTTATTCTCCCTATGATCGCGCGCAACCGTCGTTACGCGTGGTGTACCCTTCTTCCTAATTCAGAGTAGTTACTAGGAATTAAAATGCAAGGGTCATGGAAGAAATATGTTGGGTGAGTCAGTGGCTTATGCAATGAACTCGCGGTAGACCTCGGCAAAGACGCCGTCGGAGCAGCTGGACTTGGCGCAGTAGTCGGCAACGGCGACGGCGTCGGCCGATGCGTTGCTCACCACCACGCCCACGCCGGCGACCTCGAGCATGGCGATGTCGTTGGCGGAGTCGCCGCAGGCAATGGTGTCGGCAAGATCGACGTCGAGCAGCTCGGCGAGCGTGCGCAGCCCCGCGCCCTTGTCGACGCCGTTGGGGTTGAACTCGTAGTAGCGCCCGGACGAGAAGGTCGTGGAGAGCCCCTCGGTCAGCGCAGGATCCATGGCGAGCGCGAGCTCGTGCAAAAGGTCCAGGTCCTCGTACACGTACAGGCACTTGGAAAGCGGGACGTCGCGCAGGAACTCGATGTCGTCGCCCTCAAACAGCTCGATGTCCATGTGCCCGTCCAGGTACGCGACCTCGGAGTCCGTAAGGTGCCAGCCCCACACGTCGCCGGCGACGGTGTAGATGTGCATGCCGATGTCGCCCGCTTCGGCGGCGAAGTCAAACAGGCGCTTGACCGTCTCGAACTCGATTTGATGGCTTATCAACGGCTCGTCCTCGCCCACGCGATTGATGCACCCGCCGTTGTACGAAATGACGTAGCTGCCCTCCAGGCAAGCGGGCGGCAGGTTGCGCAGGCTGCTCATGATGGACCCATACGCGCGCCCGCTTGCGGGAACGAACAGCACGCCCTTTTTTCGCATGGCAAGGATGGCGTCGATGTTGGCCTGCGGAATGGTGTGGTCGGATGCCAAGAAGGTCTCGTCCATGTCGGTTGCGACCAAGCGATACATGTGCTTCTCCCGTCTGTCGGTAACGAGCTCAGCGCGGGAGACGTTCCCCGCATCATCCAAAAGATGTAGACAAAATCGTATCATGGCAGTGCTAACCTTAAGGTGAGGCAAAGGCATGTGGAGGGGAGCTATCCATGAAATATCTGTTAGTGGCAAGTCACGCAACGCTTGCGCGCGGGATCAAAGAGGCGCTGGAAATGCTGCTAGGCGCACGTTCGTACGTGTTGGCCTGTGGCATGGAGGATGGCATGACCCCCGACGCATACCGTGCCGGCGTCTTCCAGGCGCTCGATTCCGTAACGAGTGAGGACGAGGTCGTCGTCTTGGCAGACATCGCGGGCGGCTCGCCGCTCAAGAACGCCCTTGTCGCCTTGGATGACAAGGGCATGGGCGACAAGGTCCTGGTGCTGGCCGGGGCAAACCTGCCCATGGCGATTTCGGCCGTGATGGGCATCGACGACGGGCTCGACTTGGACGCCATTCGCGACGCCATGCTTGCGGACGGGTCTTCGGCCGTCAAGCAGGTGTGAGGCCGATGTCGTAAAGGCGCCATGCGCCGTATTGGATCAAAAGAAACGTTGTGAGGAGCGACCATGAAAAGCCTTGCGCACAATGCTGTCATCTTTGCACTGGCGGGTGCCCTGACCTTGGGCCTCGCGGGCTGCGGGCAAGCGATGCCTTCCGCATCGCAGGACGGGTCCCAGGGGCAGGCGGCCGCGAGCGGGGACGCGAGCACCACCAGCATCGACGTCACGACGCTTGGCGCCCCTGTTGCGACCTACGAGGGCGCCAAGTACATCGTGAGCGACGCGACGGTCGACCAGGCGGCGGCGTCTGACGAACAGGTGGACCTGGGACTGCAAGAGGTGTGCGTGGTACGCCCGCCTGCAGCGTGGGGTTCCGAAGGCACGCTGGGTTGGGGGCGCAACAGCATCTGCTACACCCGCGTGCCTACCGAATGGGGCTCGTATGCATGCAATTACGCGTATCGCAACGAGTCCGGCGTCGCGCAGGGAGCGCAGACGCCCGTTCGCGCTTCCGAAGAGGGATACTTTGAAAACATGGGAGAGGTCCAGCACATAACCATTGGCGAGCACGACGTGTCGTATGTGGTCGACAAGGGAAACGAGTCCGCGAAGGCCATCCCCGACCTCGAGGCACAGGCTTCGGAGGCGGATGCCGACGCGGCCGCAGGCGACCGCAGCGTGACGGTGTATGCCTTCGAGCAACGGGCGGACAAGTGCGCCTTTACATCGTCTGTCATCTGCTCCGTCGATGCGGGGGCCACCTTTGACCTGACGGGAGAACAACTCGTGACGCAGCTGTACGAGCCGCTCGAGTTCGTGCCGTACGACCAGGCCCAAACGCTGGACGCCGCCTCGTACATGGCGGACATGACCATAGCGGACGCCGCAGACGAGCACAAGGTCGTGGTGGCGCTTAAGGGAGGAGACCTGCTGGCCTACAGCGCGCATCAGATCGCTCTCGCGGATCCCACGAAGGAACGGTCGGCCAAGCATCCGGTTAGCTATGACTTCGCCCCCACGGACGAGCCGGCGGAAGATGCCGAGTCATATGAGGTGGAGGGCTATGCGGTGAGTGCGAGCATGGTCGAGCAAAACTGGGGCACGGGCGTGTGCGCCCCTCTTGACCGGGTGCTTACCGCGTGGGTCGACCTCGATGGCAGTCCGCTGCGCATAGAGGCGATCATGGCGCAAGGCGAAGACATGGACGCCGCCCTCGAGCGCCTTGTCGGCGGCGGTCGTCTGACGCTCCAGTAGGGCGCGGTCGACTGAATTGGCCGATTGGGGCTAGGCCCCTTTCGGCCAAGTGACAAATGCGGACCGGGTCAAGCGGGAGGAGACGGATGGCCCTCACCACCAACGACGTGCGTGGCATTGCGGATTACGCGCGCATAGCGCTTACCGACGAGGAGCTCCAAGAGATGACCTCGTATCTCAACGACGCCATCGAGCTGCTCGAGCCCATTCGTGCGTATGACCTTACGGGCGTCGAGCCCACCTATCATCCCATCGGTGACCTTTCCAACGTCATGTCGGACGACCAGACAGACGCCAACGGGCGCTCGCTGACCTTGGACGTGGCGTTGCGGAATGCGAAGTCGACGCAGGGTCGCGCGTTCCGCGTGCCCTCGATTCTGGGCAACGAGGACCAAAAGTGGCCGAAAGGGGCCTAGCCCCAATCGGCCAAAACCCCAGCCCCAATCGGCCAAAACAAAGAAACGGTGTGATATGGAAGGCGTTGACCAGCTGAGTGCCGCATCCATCGTCGCGGGGATCGTTGCCGGAGACTTCTCGGCAACCGAGGTCGCGCGGGCGTCGCTTGCCGCCATCGACGCCCGCGAGCCACACGTGCGGGCGTTTTTGCAAGTCAGCGCAGACCTTGCCCTGGAGGCAGCCGCGGCGACCGACGCCCGTCGCGCTGCGGGCGAGCCGCTTGGCCCGCTTGCGGGCGTGCCCGTGGCGTTTAAGGACAACTTGCATCTGGTGGGAACGCGGACCACGTGCGCGAGTCGGATGCTGCAAGACTACGAATCCCCTTACACGGCAACGTGCGTGCAGCGACTCTTGGACGCAGGCGCCACGCCCATGGGCAAGACCAACATGGACGAGTTTGCGTTTGGGTCGTCCACCGAGAACAGCGCGTTCTGCCGTACCCGTAACCCGTGGGACGTTAGCCGTGTGCCAGGAGGGTCCTCGGGCGGAAGCGCCGCGGCAGTCGCTGCGGGCGAGGTGACGCTTACCCTTGGCTCGGATACGGGCGGGTCCATCCGCCAGCCCGCGAGCTTTTGCGGCGTGGTGGGCATGAAGCCCACCTATGGCGCCGTGAGCCGTTACGGCGTCGTGGCGTTCGGCTCGTCTCTTGACCAAGTCGGCCCCTTCGGTCGAAGCGTGGCAGACGTCGCCTTGGCCATGAACGCCCTCGTGGCGCCGGGCAAAGACAAGCTCGACTCTACGTCGCAGGCGGTGGCGCCGGGCTTTTTGGATGGGCTCGACGTTCCCCTGGCACGCATGCGCGTGGGCGTGATCCCTGCGCTCATGGAGCACGAAAGCCTGAGTGCGGAAGTCCGCGAGGGTCTCACTGCTGCCAGCGCCGCGCTCGAAGGCCAGGGTGCGCAGCTGGTCGAGGTGGACCTGCCCCACATGGCGGCTGCCATTGCTGCCTATTACGTCATCGGTCCCTGCGAGGCCTTTAGCAACCTCGCGCGCTTCGACGGCGTCCGGTTTGGCTATCAGGAACCGGGATGCGCCACGCTTGCGGAGCAGACGTCATGGTCACGTGCGCGCGGATTTGGGGCGGAGGCCAAGCGCCGACAGTTGCTGGGCGCCTATCTTTTGGCCTCGGGCGTGTACGACGCGTACTATTACCCGGCCCAGCAGGTCCGCACGCTCATCGTGTCGGACTACGCCACGGCCTTTAGGCGCTGCGACGCCCTGTTGCTCCCGACGGCACCCACCACGGCGTGGCACCTTGGCGAGGTCAGCGACCCCACGCAGATGTATGCGTCCGACCTCTTTACCATCTCCAGCAACATCGCGGGCAACTGCGGCGTCAGCGTGCCGGTGGGGTTAGGCGCCGATACGGGCATGCCCTTGTCGGCGCAACTGCAGGGACCGGCGTTCGATGACGCCAAGCTCCTGCGCATCGCCCGTGCGCTCGAGCGCGGCGTGGAGGCGGCAGGTCGCTATGCGCCGGGAACCGTGGCGCGTCTGCATGGCGTGACAAAAGAGGAGGTGTGGCCTGCATGAGGCGGCTCCAAGAGGTCCTGCGCGACTGGGAGGCGGTCATTGGCCTAGAGGTCCATACGGAGCTGACGACGCTCCAGACCAAGATGTTCTGCGACTGCAGGATCTGTCACGACGACCCTCCCAACACCAACGTGTGCCCCGTGTGCCTGGGCCTGCCCGGCGCGCTGCCGGTGCCCAACAGGCGTGCCATCGAGTACATCGTGATGGCGGGCCTTGCCACCAACTGCCACATTCAGCGGCACTCGAGCTTTTATCGCAAGCACTACTTTTACCCCGACATGTCCAAGAACTACCAAACGACGCAAGGACCCGTCGCCTTTTGCATGCATGGGCACCTGGACCTCGAGGTGCGCGGGCAAGGCGCCCAGGAACGCCCGGACGCCACGGCAGACAAGAACGAGGACGGCTCCTACGTGGCGCCCATCCGCATCCTGCGCATCCACATGGAGGAGGACGCGGCAAAGATGGTGCATGTGGGCGGATCGGAAGGGCGCATCACCAGCGCGTCAGAGTCGCTCATCGACTACAACCGCTGCGGCACCCCGCTCATCGAGCTTGTTACGGAGCCCGACCTGCGCACGCCCGAAGAGGCGCGTCTGTTTATGGAGAAGCTTCGCCGGACGTTTATGGCGCTGGGCATATCGGACTGCTCGCTTGAGTCGGGATCCATGCGCTGCGACGGCAACGTGAGCATCCGGCGTCGTGGGACCACTGGCTTTGGCGTCAAGACAGAGATGAAGAACCTCAACTCGTTCAAGAGCCTGCACGATGCGCTGGCGTACGAGATCTGCCGCCAGGCGGAGGTGCTGGAGGCTGGCGGCGCCGTCCGTCAAGAGACGCGCCACTGGGAGCCTAGCAGGCGCCGCACCATGGTCATGCGCGTTAAGGAGACCGCGGACGACTACCGCATGTACCCCGACCCGGACCTCGCGCCGTTTGACCTGTCCGACGAGTTCGTCCAGCAATGCCGCGACCGCGTGCCGGAGCTGCCAGATGCCAGGCGCGACCGCTACATGGCCGAGCTCGGCCTTTCGCGCAAGGCCGCCGAGCAGATCGCAGGCGATCCGGCGACGGCGCGCTTTTTTGAGCAGGCCGTGCGACTTGCGCCGCGTGCCGCTTCGATGGTCGCAAACGTGGTCGTTAACATGCTGCCTGCCATGCAGGCCGTGACTCCCGAGCAGACGGCGAGCATAGCGGAGCTGCTCGCCGCAGAGGCCATCACGTTTGCCCAGGCACGCGAGGTGCTTGGGCTCGCGGACGGAACGAATGAGGACCCACGGCGCATCGTGGACGAGCGCGGCTTGCGCCAAAGTACCGACGCCGACGCGCTTGCCAAAACTGTCGACGAGGTGCTCGAGCGGTGCCCCGACCAGGTGAGGCAGTATAGGGATGGCAACAAAAAGGTCGTGGGATTCCTCGTGGGGCAGTGCATGAAGGCCTCGCGCGGCACCGGCAACCCCAAGCTCTTTAACCAGCTCTTGCTAAAGCGGCTTTCGACGTAACGCGCGCGGTGGCGGGAGCTATTCTTGTTTGAGGTCCACGATGGCCAAGGTCTTGCCCAAGGGAGCAAGGAGCTTGAGCAACGTGTTTATCTGCGGCGAAATCTCGCATCCTTCGATGCGGCTTATCACCGACTGGCGGATGCCGGCGGCCTCGCCGAGCCTGGTTTGCGAAAAAGATGCGTCGCGTCGAATCTCCGAAAGGCTCTTGAGCAGGCGGCGCTTCTCGTCCTCCACATAGTTGACGACCTCGCCCAGTTGGTAGAGCTCGTCCGCGCCGATGGTCCTGTCGCCGTTCCATTCGAGCGATGCGCCGGTGCCGGTGATATGAATGGATCTAAAGTCGTCGCAACTAGCTACGTTGAGGTCCTCTGACGTGTAATGCTTCGAGATGCCATTATCGAACCAGGCAACCAAACTACCCTCGTTAAGGAAAACAACTGCAACTATGTTACGGTCCATGACAATCCTCGCTTCTGACGGGGCGTTACGCTGCCGATGCATGCCAAGCAGACACTTCGCCTCTTTGTGCCATTTTGGTCAGGCCAATTATAAGATGATTCTACCGACGTTGGTGCTGCCTTTGTTCCTATTTTTATGAAGTATCGTCTCAATAAGTGTAGAGCACGCAAGCATATAGTGCGCGATGATATAAGTAACTTGTTGAAGCTTCGTGAGAAAACACACCTATAAATAAGTAGAGTATCCCATTTGACAATTGACGATTTAGACTATACGTCAACAATTAAAAATATAGTATGCAGAGAAGTGCGAGAACATACCAGTAAATACAGCGATATGTATTCAGGATTGCTTCAGATTATGCAAAAACTATTTCCCCGTATGGGGCGCACATTACCTGCAAGGCATTGCCAAGCGTCTGGTCGCTACTGCCACAGCGTGAATCAGGGCAATTCGCCCCATTGCTCCCACGGGGTATTATGTAGATTTTGTGACGTATCCAGATTCGCAAGTTCTCCATACTTACGTAGCAAACAACATGCTTATTTAACGAAAGCATATCTATTTTGGAACCGTTGCCGCCAACGGGACGCTATTCGCCAAGAAACGCCTCGACGCTGGGATTGTTGCGCACGATGTCCGAAAGGCGCTCGATGTAGCGCCTTAGCAGCTTGCTCGGCTTTCGCTCCTTGTGCATGAGGTAGCCAACGCGCATGCGCTTGTCGGTGTCGAGCGGGACCGACACGATGCCGCCCTGCATCTCGTCCGAAAGCACGCCCGTAGACAGCAGGTATCCGTTGTGGTGGGTGAGCAGGCTTGTCATGGTGCCACGGTCGGTCACGCGGATCATCCGGTGATGGGGAAGGTACGAGAACGGCTCCTCGGAAAAATAGAACGAGTTGTCCGAGCCTTGCTCAAACGTGAGGTACGGCCAGGGCTCAAGCTCCTCGGGCCTTATGACGTCTTGCTGCGCGAGCGGGTGGCCTTCTCCCACGAACACGTGAATGCGGGCGTCAAACAACGGGTGAAACGACAGGTTCGCATCCGTAAAGGCCTTTTCGAGCACGCGCCGGTTGAAGTCGTCCACAAACAGTATGCCGACCTCGCTGCGAAAGCTCCCCACGTCCTCGATGATCTGCCCCGTCGACGTCTCGCGCATTACGAACTCGTAATCGTTGGTGACGCATTCCCCGATCACGTCGATGAACGCCTGGACCGAAAACGCATAGTGCTGCGCGCTCACCGCAAGCCGCGTGCGGCCGGCGTCTCCCTTGGCATAGCGGCTTTCGAGCATGTTGGCCTGCTCGATGACCTGGCGCGCATAGCCCAAAAGCTCGGTCCCCTCGCTCGTGAGCGTGACGCCGCGGTTTGAGCGCTTAAAGATGGTGATCTTGAACTCGCGTTCCAAGTCGCGTATGGCGGTGGACAAGTTGGACTGGCTGGCATACAGGTTGTACGCGGCAGCGTTCATCGAACCGTATTCTGCTATGGCAATGAGGTAGCGCAGCTGCTGTAGGGTCATCGTGTCTCCGCCTTTCTGGTTGCCGACTTATCGTATTCATAGATAGTTGAGATATCAAGTGCACGCATAATAATTACGCAAAGAGTATATGTAACTAGCGAGATAACAGTTAGGTGTTTGGCTTGTCAGGGTAACGAGCGCGTGATAATCTGACCTGCTAAGGTAATTATCCTGGGTTCGCCTAGGCCAAAGAAGGAGAGAAGAGCATGGCGACAGACGTACGAAACTTGACTGGCTCCATCGTGGCGCTGGTGACCCCGTTCAAGACCAACGGCGAGGTCGACTTCGCCGCCCTTGACCGCCTGGTGGACCTCCACCTGCAAAACGGCACGGACGGCATCTTGGTGCTTGGCACCACGGGCGAGTCCTCCACCATGACCGACGCCGAGGACGTGGCGGTTGCCCAACACGTGGTCAATCGCGTTAACGGCGCGATTCCCATCATTGGCGGCGCGGGTTCCAACTCCACGGAAGAAAGCCTGAACAAGGCCAAGGGCCTGCAGATGGTCGGCGTGGACGCGCTGCTGCTCATCACGCCCTACTATAACAAGTCAAACGAGGAGGGCATCTATCGGCACTTCACCGACGTGCTCGACAAGACCGAGGTCCCTTCCATCCTGTACAACATTCCCGGACGTACGGGCTGCTCCATCAGCGAAGCCAACGTCGTGCGCCTGGCGGAGCATCCCAAGGTGATGGGCATCAAGGAGGCGTCGGGATCCATTGCCTACGCGACCAGCGTGGCGCGTCACCTTTCGCCGGACTTCCGCATGTACTCGGGCAACGACGACATGATCGTGCCGATCTTGTCGTTGGGCGGCTCGGGCGTCATCAGCGTGTGGGCCAACGTGCAGCCGCAGATCTGCCATGACTTGGTGGCAAGCTACCTGGACGGCGACTATCGGTCCAGCCTGCGCATGCAGCTCGACGGCCTTGACCTGGTGCACGCGCTCTTCTGCGAGGTCAACCCCATTCCGGTAAAGGCGGCGCTTGCCATGATGGGCCTGATCGAGGAGACCTATCGCATGCCGCTCTATCCCATGGCGGCGCAGAACCGCGCCCGCCTGGAGAAGGTCATGAAGGAGGCTGGTCTCGTTGGCTAAGGTCTATGTGGTTGGCGCGCGCGGTCGCATGGGGCAGCTGGTTTGCGCCACGGTCGAGGCGACCGAGGGATTGGAGCTTGCCGGCGGCTATGACGTTGACAACATCGACGAGCTGGACGAGGTCGCGCCGGCCGTCGACCTTGTCATAGACTTCTCGCAGCCTGCCGCGTTGCCGCACGTGATCGCGTACGTGGAGCGTACGGGTGCGGCGCTGGTGAGCGGCACCACCGGTCTGCAAGACGCCGACCTCGCGCGGTTGCGCGAGCTGGGTTCGTCCACGCGCGTCGTGTGGGCGTCCAACTACTCGCTGGGCGTCGCCGTGCTGCGCAAGGTTGCCGCGGAGGCCGCCCGCGCGCTCGAGGCCTGGGACGTGGAGATCGTCGAGACCCACCACAACCAAAAGGCGGATGCCCCGTCTGGCACTGCCGTGGCGTTGCTCAAGGCCGTCGACCCGCAGGGAGCGTACGACGTGGTGCATGGGCGCGAGGGCATCGTGGGCGCACGCCCCTCTCGCGAGATCGGGATGCACGCCCTGCGTGGCGGCACCGTTGCGGGCACGCACGAGGTGCACTTCTTTGGCACCGACGAGGAGCTGTGCCTTACGCATCGCGCCGCGAGCAGGCAGATCTTCGTGGCCGGTGCGGTCGCCTGTGCCCAGCGCCTGCTGGCGGCCAAGACGGGCTTCCATACCTTTGACGAGCTGATGCTTGGTTAGCGGTCACATCGTACGAGGGACTAACGACCTCCGCCCTTGCGTACCCGAGTTCTTCGAGTACGCAAGGGCGGAGTTTTTGGTTTATGGGACAATTGCGGCGCGGCGATGCTATGCCTCCAACGCGAGATGGTCGTCGATGGTCTGGCGACGCACGGCCACGCGGGCTTGTCCGTTGGCGATGACGACGAGTGCGGGGCGCAGCACGCGGTTGTAGTTGCTCGACATCGCAAAGTTGTAGGCGCCGGTGGTGAGCACGGCAATCACGTCGTCGTGCTCGGGACGCGCGATGAAGACGTCCTCCGCAATGCGGTCGCCGCTTTCGCAGCAACGTCCGGCGATGGTGCACGCGAAGTCCGCGGGTGCGTTGGCGCGGCTGGCGTTGAGCACGGTATAGGCGCTCTTGTACAGCGCATAACGGGGGTTGTCGGTCATGCCGCCGTCCACCATTACGTAGCTGCGATAGCCCTCGATGGTCTTGATGCGCCCGGCGGAGTACAGGGTGAGGCCGGCGTCGGCCACGAGCGAGCGGCCGGGCTCCATGAGCACGCGCGGCAGGGGATAGTCGTTGCGTTCGCAGCCGCTTTGCAGGTGCGTGGCTATGGCCTGGATGTTTGCCGCGATGTCGATGCGCGGGTCAGCCTCCACGTAGGGGACGGCAAAGCCGCCGCCCAGGTTAAACGTGCCGGCTACGTATCCAAGCTCGTCGCGCACGTCGCAGGCAAAGGCCAGCAGGCGGTCCACCTGGTCGCAGAAGGACGTCGCCTCAAAGATCTGGCTGCCGATGTGACTGTGGAAGCCAAGGACGTCCACGCCCTCGGTCGCCAGCGCCTGTCGCACGAACCGCAGCGCCTGGCCGGTCTCGATGGGCACGCCAAACTGCGAGTCGACCTTGCCGGTGTTGATGGCGGCCAGCGTGTGGGGGTCAAGGCCGACCGTAACGCGCAGCAGTACCTTTTGCACGATGCCCTGCGACCGTGCCTCGCGGGCGAGCGTCGCCAGCTCGTCGACGTTGTCCACCACAAAGCAACCGACGCCGCTCCTTACGCCATAGGCGATTTCGTCGTCCGTCTTGTTGCTCCCATGGAAGAAGAGCTTGTCCGCAGGAAAGCCTGCGGCCAGCGCGGTGGCGACTTCTCCGGCAGAAACCACGTCCGCACCCGTTCCCTCGCTCTCGACGATGGGATAGATGCCCTTGAAGCAGAGCGTCTTGCTGGCGAACAGCGGATACGAGCCCTCGGGCAGGTACGTCTTCATGGCCTGCACGTAGGTGCGGCAGTTCTGGCGCACGCGGTCCTCGTCGAGCACATAGAGCGGGGTGCCGTAGGTGGCGGCCAGTTCGCAGGCGTCGATGCCCGCAACGCACAGGTGACCGGCGTCGTTGACTGACAAGTTGCTGTAGAGCATGGCTCCTCCCAAATACAAAGGTGTGCAAAGGGATGGGTTCCCTTTGCACACCATTTAACAACGAATAGGGTGTGCTACCCCAAACTACATAAGGTGAGCGCGAAGCTCCTCGGCGCTCAGAGGAGAAAGCAGTGCGGGCGGGATGTCAAACATGGTGCGCGCGCCCACCTGACCGTCTTGGTGCAGACGATACGCGGCACGCGCGACGCTCGCGAGCACGCTGCCCGTAAAGTAGGGGTTGGAGTCGAGCGCGAGCGTAAACTCCACGGTGTCGCCGAACTCGGCGTTGAGTCCGGTACGGCCGCTGCGAATGACGGTGCCGCCGTGGGGCAGGCCGGCATGGTTGGCGTCGAGCTCTTCCTGGGTGATGAAGGTGACCGTGGTGTCGTAGTCCGCAAAGTAGTTGGGCATCGTCACGATGGCCTTCTCGATGGCGGCGAGGTCGGCGCCCTCCTCGGCGACCACGAAGCACTCGCGCGTGTGCTTTTGACGCGTGGTGAGCTGGGGATTCTTGCCGGAACGCGCGGCCTCGACGGCACTTGGCACGGGCACGGTGTACTGGCGGGCGTCGGCCACGCCGGGGATGCGCCGGATGGCGTCCGAGTGGCCCTGGCTTACGCCGCGGCCCCAAAACGTGTAGTCGGCGCCATCGGGCAGCGCCGCGCTGGCGTACAGACGCGCCAAGGAGAACAGACCGGGGTCCCAGCCGCACGAAATCACGCCGATGGTGCCCGCTTCGCGCGCGGCGGCGTCCACGTTGGCAAAGTGGGCGGGAATGTTGGCGTGGGTGTCAAAGCTGTCCACCACGCAAAAGCGCTTGGCGAGCTCGGGCGTCTGCTGGGGCAGGTCGGTCGCGCTTCCGCCGCATAGCACGACCACGTCGATGTCGTCGGCATGCGCCTCAAGGTCGCCCCAGGCATATACGGGCGTGTCCGTGGCGACCGTGACGGTTTGGGGGTCGCGTCGGGTAAAGATGCCGACCAGCTCCATGTCCTGCGCGTTGGTCACGGCGGCCTCCACGCCGCGTCCCAAGTTGCCATATCCTGCTATCGCGATTTTCATCTGTCTCCTCCTCGTTGGTATCATCGACCTCAAAGAGCATAGCGCGGACCTCGTTTGGGTTACTCATTCTTAACAACAAGGCTGAGCTATAGAAACAATTGGCGACGAGCCGTTATGCTAAAACATAAGACGGGCAGGTCGAGGCATGCGGCTATACTGTCTTTGGTTCTGAGGGCGGCGCAAAAGACGCTGCGCCGGACCGCGCATGCTCATGGCTACGTTCGAGGAGGGTACATGGGGGTTCTGCGAAGGGCGAACGTGCCGGCGCGTGTATTGTCGGCGTCGCTGCTGCTCTGCCTGTGTCTTGTTGGCTGTGGCGGCAAGACGGCTTCGGAGCCCGTTGCCGTCGATGCGCAGGAACGGGTCGAGGCGCAACGGCAGACGACGGACGAGACCACGGCGCCTGCGACGAGCGACAAGGGCGGTGCCGAGGTGGCGGCAGACAAGGACGTCGGACAGGTTGGCGAGCCTGACGAAGGCGACGCACACGAGGCCGACGTCGTTGCGAAGCTGGTTGACGGGCAGCCTGAGGCAGGTGGTTCCTCTGGCCAGGACGACGACGTCCTTCTGGCAGTGGGCGACAAGGAATATGCCGGCTACGTCACGTCGCTTTCCAACGGGTTGGGGGCGAGGGTCACCTCGCTCAGGCTTCGCGCGGTGGGCGACGCCGACTACGGGGCGTCCTTGCTGCACGACGGACGCGAGATCGCCGTCAACGAGGTCGTGCGCCTGTACGTTCCTCGCGCCGGCCAGGACGATGCGGTCACGTATGACCTGCTGGTATCGGTCGTCTCTGACCAAGGCGACGAGCGCGAGCTTGAGTTTTTGGCGGCGCTCGCGCCCACGTACGATTCCGTGACGCTGCGTACGGAGGGCGACGAGGCGTTTGTCGACTATCTGACCACGTCGTACGAGGCGGGCACCACTCAAGAGGGGCGCGAGGCGGTCGACGCGGCCCCAACTGGCGACATCGACCCAAACGATCTTGTTCTGCGATAGCTTTTTGGAGGTAGGTATGTTAAAGACACAAACACGTCGGGTGCTGGCGTTCGCGTTATCCCTCTTGCTCGCGTGTGCCCCCCTTGCCGAACCCGCGTGGGCACAGGCGCAAGAATACCCGGACCTGCCGACCGAAGACGTCGCGGACGTGGAGGGGCGGGCTGCGGACGACTCGAGTCCCCAGGCGCAAGACGTTGACGCGACGCCCGTTGAGGACGAGGAGCAGGTTGGCCCCATCGAGCTGGCGCCCGTCGAAGACCTGGTGGGCGAGGAAGAGACGACCGACGGACAGGTGCTGGAGGTCACCTCGGACGCAGGGGACGGCATGGTGGCAGACGATGGAGCGAGCGACGCCTTGACGTTGGACGAGTCGGAAGAAGCCGCCGCAGACACGATCGAGGTCCTGTCGACTGATGCGGCGGGCGTCCCGGAAGACGGGGCCGTCCACCCGGTGGCGCAGGCACAGGACAATCCGGCCGAGCTGCGCTCCCGCGTGCGACTCGTCGGCGGGACGTGGCAGGCATGGGGCCAGAAGGGGGCGACCTTGACGCTCGGCGACGGCTCTGCGGCGCTTTCTGGCGTGGCCCTTAGGCTCGCTTCGTCAAAGACGGCCGGCGGCATTCGCTACCGCGTGCACGTGGGCAACAAGGGCTGGCTCGACTGGAAGAGCGGGCCTTCGGGCGCGGGGAGCGCCGCGCAAGACATCCAGGCCGTGCGCATGGAGCTGACGGGAGAGGTCGCCCAGACCCATGACCTATGGTATCGCGTGAAGACGAGTGGCAAGGGCTGGATGGGATGGACCAAGAACGGGCTGCTTGCGGGCACGGAGGGCCTCGGACGGGCGTTGACCGCCTTGCAGGTGCGCGTGCTCACCAAGGACGCGACGCACCCAGCGATGGGGAAGGCGTATGCGGATGCCGGCCTGACGGGCCGGGCACACGTGCAGTCCGTGGGCTGGCGGGCCGCCAAGCATGGCTACAGCGTTACCCTGGGGACCACCGGACGTGGGTTGCGGCTGGAATCCCTTACGCTGGATCGTCCGACGAACGGCGACCTGACGGGCAGCATCGTGTACCAGGCGCACGTGCAGGGGATCGGTTGGCAAAAGAGCGTCAAGAACGGCAAGGTCGCAGGCACGGTGGGTCGCGGTCTGCGCGTGGAGGCGCTGCGCGTAAAGCTGACGGGCGGACTGGCGAAGCGCTATGACGTATGGTATAGGCTGCACGTGCAGCGAGTCGGCTGGATGGGCTGGACGAAGAACGGGGAATCCGCAGGCACCGAGGGCATGTCGCTGGGCGTGGAGGCGGTTCAGGTCGCGCTCGTCGCCAAAGGCTCGGAGCAGCCTGCCTCCAAGGTCAAGTCCGACGTGTCCACGGCGTTTCTGTCCGTAGGTGGCGCGCGCTACAGGTCCCAGGTTGGCGGGTCCTGGCAGGGATGGCGCTCGGGCGGTGCCACCTCGGGGTCCACGGGAAGGTCGCTGCGCGTGCAGGCGGTGCGCGCGGATGGCGGGCTCGCCTGCCGCATAAAGTCGGCGGACGGGGGATGGTCCGGTTGGGCCAAAGCCGGTGCGACGGCGCGCGCCGCAAACGACAAGGCCGAGGCATTGAAATTCAAGCTCGTGGGAACGGCGTCCTCCTACATGGACGTGTGGTATCGTGCGCACGTGTCCGGCTTGGGTTGGCTTGGCTGGACGAAGAACGGCGCGACCGCCGGTTCGGACGGCCTTGGCCTGCGGTTGGAGGCGTTCCAGGTCAAGATACTCCCCAAGGGCTCGGCGGCTCCTGGATCGACGACGCTTTCGCGGGCCTTCGTCGTAAGCGGGGACTCGGCATTGGATGCGATTCTTAACACGATATACCTGCGCACGGGAACCAGCGGCGTGTCGTCGCTCAGACGGGCGCACGACTACCTTGCGGGTCCCACGTTTAGGTACATACGGCAGAACGTGTGGCCTGCGGGAGACTGGCGCGTGTGGTCGAAGGAGTACGCCAAGGAGTTTTGGAACAACAAGGGCGGCAACTGCTACCGCTATGCGTCCATTGCGTGCTGGCTTGCCATTGGCATGGGCTTCGACGCCAACGTGTACTGCGGCCAGCTCAACACGACTTCCGCAGGTCTTTCTCCGCATGGGTGGGTCGAGGTCCATTACGGCGGGACGACCTACGTGGTGGATCCCGAGCTCCAGCAAAACCTGCCCATAAGAGACTTCTTCTGGAACCTGTACAGCACGGCTCCCGTCATCTACTACACCCCGCAAGGTCAGGAGCTGGTCTAGCCGCCCAAGGTCGCCGGAGGGCGTCGCCTGGCGCAGGTGATGCCCTCCGGCGACTTGTCGGCCTTGCGCGCGGGGCTCGGGGGTATCAGATCGTCACGCAATGACGCTTGCGCGAGCGGGCAGACTTGTCATATCCTGTACAGTGTTTATGACTATGCGAAGCGAGGGAGTCATGGGTAGATCCTTTAGGCGAGTTGCTCCTCTGTGGTTCACGTATGTGATCCTGTTTGCCCTTTCGGCAACGGGGCCATTGCTTTCGCGCTACGGTGGCATCGGTCGCGGCCACTGGGTGTTCTTGTTCCTCATGCCGTTTGCCATTGGTTGCATTCCTTACGGCTTCATCATGGGAGAGGTGCTTCAGCATCGCACGCGAGCATCCAGCCGTACGGCGTGGCGATGGGGATTTTTCCACATCGTGGTCATGTACGCGGTGTTTATCGTGGGCATCTTTGACCTTTTGCTCGAGACCAGCGACATCCTGTACTACGTGGTCTGGCTTGCGCCTTCGGTGATGTCGGGGCTCTTCCTGGTGCTCGGCATGCTCATCATGCGTATCGAGCAGGCGCATTCGGACGCGCGCTATGGCGTCGAGGTGAGCCGTGGCGACCCTTGGGCAGCCTTCTTCGACTTGGAGTGGGAGGGCGACTCTTCGCGCAAGAAGTAGCCCGGTCGCCGGAATCCGTGACCTTACGTTTGGGCGTTGCTCCGCCGTCGCGATCGTGTGACGGCGGAGCAACGTCATCTTTGTAAAGGGCATGTCCTCTTGGCTCTGCGGAACCGCCCTGCCGTATAATGAGGGGTCAGAGGCAACTATGCCATATTTGAAGGAGGACACTCATGGCTAATCGTTTTGTGCTCAACAACATCTCGTACCATGGCAAGGGCGCCATCGCCGAGGTTCCTGGCGAGATCAGCCGCCGTGGCTACAAAAAGGTGTTCGTCGCGTCCGACCCCGACCTGGTGAAGTTTGGCGTCACCAGCAAGGTGACCGACCTCCTGGACGAGGCCGGCATCGCGTGGGAGCTCTTCTCGGACATCAAGGCCAATCCCACCATCAAGAACGTGCAGGACGGCGTGGCGGCCTTCAAGGCCTCCGGCGCAGACTGCATCGTGGCCGTTGGCGGCGGCTCGGCCATGGACACCGCCAAGGGCATTGGCATCATTGCCGAGAATCCCGAGTTCGCTGACGTCGTGAGCCTTGAGGGCGTGGCGGACACCAAGAACCACGCCACCTTTACCATTGCCGTCGCCACCACCGCCGGTACCGCGGCCGAGGTCACCATCAACTACGTCGTGACCGACCCAGAGAAGGAGCGCAAGTTCGTGTGCGTCGACGTCAACGACATCCCCGACGTCGCGGTCGTCGATCCCGACATGATGGCCTCCATGCCTGCGGGCCTTACCGCCGCGACCGGCATGGACGCGCTGACCCACGCCATCGAGGGCTACACCACACGTGGTGCCTGGCAGCTCAGCGACATGTTCCATCTTGAGGCCATCCGCACCATCAGCCGCAACCTGCGCGACTCCTACGCCGAGGCCAAGAGCGGCGTTCCCGGCAGCGGTCGCGAGGGCATGGCGCTGGGCCAGTACATCGCCGGCATGGGCTTCTCCAACGTGGGCCTGGGCATCGACCACGCCATGGCGCACACGCTGTCCGCCCACTACGACACCCCGCACGGCGTCGCCTGCGCCATGCTGCTTCCCATTGCCATGGAGTACAACAAGCCCGTCGTGGCCGAGCGCCTGGCCGACGTGGCCGTGGCCATGGGCGTTGACACCACCGGCATGAGCACGGACGAGGCCGCCGACGCCGCCATCGCCGCCGTGCGTCAGCTTTCTGCCGACGTCAACATCCCCAAGACCTGCGACGGCCTGGTCGAGGCCGACCTCGACCAGCTTGCGAGCGACGCCCTGGCCGACGCCTGCTATCCCGGAAACCCGCGTGAGGCCGACCACGCGACCGTCAAGGAGCTCTTCCGCAAGATCATGGCATAAAGACGCCCATTTGGGCATTGTGCCGGGGTGGCCCCATCGCTCATGCGGCGGTGGGGCCACCCCGTTTTTTGCGGGCATCGGGTCGGATGTGGCCCTTGCGCTCGCAGATAGATGCCGCATGCGGCCTTAACGCCGTGCCTCAGGCACAACGAGGCGCGTGTTTGCCGTGAGTCCGAACAATCGACGTACTGATGATATAGTTTTAGCATGGCCTGAACACCAGATGTAAGGAGGGAACATGAAGATGCGTGGAAGGGGATGGCGCGGCGCGTTGTCGCTGCTCGTCGCGTTGTCTATGGCAATTGCTCTAGTCCCGTCGGCTGCACGTGCCGAAGAGGGACCACTCCCAGAGGTACCCCTCTGGTCGGTAGACGGTGGGGACGAGGCGTCGGAAGAGGTGCCGGAATGGGCGATTGACGACGGCGACCATGACGACGTCGTCGTTACGGCCCAGGCAGACTTTCCTACCGCCTACGACATGCGCACCGAAGGAATCGTGACGCCCGTCAAGTTCCAGAATCCTTGGGGAAGCTGCTGGGCTTTTGGCGGCATCGCGGCCGCCGAGACGTCGATCTTGTCGGCCAACGGCACGACGTACCAAGACTCAGGACTCGACCTTTCCGAAAAGCATCTTACTTGGTTCGGACTCCAGCCGATCACGGAGCTCGAAGATCCCACCCAGGTGGGCGAGGGGCTCCACGTGTTTGACAACACGCCGAGTGGCGTGTTCAACGCGGGTGGCAAGTCCATTATAATCACCACGCTCTTCTCGCAGGGCGTTGGCCCCATGCCCGAACTCGCATTCCCCTACAGGGGCAAGAACGCCATCACAACCACCCAAGACTTCGAGGACCATGCCGACGAGAGGACCAGGGCACAGATAGAGGAGTGGGCGAAGGCTGCCGACGCGTCGTACGAGGAGTACCTTGCCGCTGTTGCCGCCGCCATGGACATGACCGAAGAACAGTACTTCGAGGCCGTGAAGGAGGAGTTGCGCCAAATAAACGCCTCCTTCGTGACGTACAGCGAAAACGACGACTGGTCCATTCCCGCCACGAACGAGAACGGGCAGTCGAACCGCCTGTTTAACGGCGGTCTTGTACTCAAGGACGGCAACATCCTGCCTGCGTACTGGCACACGCAGAACGACGTTCCCGTGCAGATCAACAATGAAAGCATATCGGCCATAAAGCAGGAGCTGCTCAACGGTCACGCAGTGTCCATTGCGTATCATGCCGACCAAGGCGAGAAGTACTCGAGAAGTGATGGCGAGCTGGGCGATCTGTTCTGTCAGTACGTAGGCGAGCCCGCGTCGCGGGACCATAGCGTCTGCATCGTGGGCTGGGACGACAACTACGACGCGAGCACGTTTACCCACACGACGGACACCATGGGCAATCCCCTTGTCGACAACGAGGGCAAGCCTCTTACCGAAGAACAGGCAATCGCGCTCACGACGCCTCCCGGAAACGGCGCCTGGATCGTAAAGAACAGTTGGGGCTCCACGGCCGATGCGGGCCCGGACGACTTGGGCAACGTGGTCAACCGACTGGAATATGGTGCCAAGAACGCCGAAGGCGAGTATACGGGCTACTTCTACCTGTCGTACTACGACATGTCGATCGACCGCGTAGAGACCATGGACTTCTCGTACAACCTGGGCGCACAAGGGTTCTTCGCCACCTTGCAGTATGACTACATGCCGTCGACGGCCCAGTTCTTAGGCACACAGGGCACGCCGTACGTTCAAAGCACGGCCAACGTGTTTAGTACCGACGAGAGCATCGAGGTAAAGAGCGTCTCCACGCGTACCGCAGAAGCCAACATGCGCGTTACGTACGCCGTGTACCTGCTCAACGACGACGCGAAAATCCCCACGGATGGCGAGATGATCATGCGCACCTCACGCAACTACGAATTCGCCGGATTCCATCGGCTCGACTTGGACCGGCCCTTCAAGGTGGCGGCGGGCAAGCGCTTCTCCATAGTGAGCACGACGTCGAAGCTCAACGAAACGGGCCAGCGTCTCTATAGCTTCTCTGTGAACATGGGTTTTGGTCGGGAAGTTGTTGAACAATACAACGCGACGGCCGAGGCGATGAATCAACAAAAGATGACCTACTACAGCGTTGCGGTGGTCAATCCGGGCGAGAGCTATGCATACGATACGAGCGGGTGGAGCGACTGGACCGACGCGCTGGCCGAGGTCAGAACGATGGTCCCCGCGTACAACGGCTACGCAATAGACAACTTCTCCATCAAGGCGTATGCCGATCCGGTGAGCTTCAACCCCATCCACTTTGAGGCACAGAGACCAACCTGCACCGAGGGGGGCACCATCGAGTACTGGTATGACCCCGATACCGACACGTATTTTGAGGACGAGGCGTGCACGAAGATAATCTCGCAGGAAGACACGCTCGTGGCTGCGCTGGGCCACAACTGGAACAAGGGCAAGGTGACGAAGAAGCCGGCAGCGGGCAAGCCCGGAACGCGCACCTTTACCTGCAAGCGCTGTAGCTTGACGAGGGACGAGGAGATTCCCGCCGTGGCCGTATCGCTCACGTACGGAGGACATGCGCAGTCCGTCGGCACCCTTCCCAAGGCAAAGGACGGCAAGACCTGCGGCACCACGGGTCGTGGAAAACGGCTCGAGACGCTATGGGCCAAGGCAAGCGAGGGAACCATAGAATACCGTGCCCACGTGCAGGGCAAGGGATGGGAAAAGACATGGGCGAAGGATGGCAAGACGTCTGGCACCAAGGGACAGTCCAAGCGCATCGAGGCGATCCAGATGAGGCTCAAGAACCTTGCCGGCTTCCACGTGTGGTATCGCGTGCATTCCCAGAGCTTCGGTTGGCTCGGATGGGCCAAGGACGGCGACCCGGCTGGCACCGCTGGCCTCTCCAAGCGCGTCGAGGCCTACCAGGCTGTGATTCTTGCCGACGGACAAGTGCCCACCGGCTACGACGAGGGAGTGCCCGCATACGTCGGGGCAACCGTTGCCAAGGCTCACGTGCAGGGCGTTGGCTGGACTGGCAAGGTGTCGGCCGGTCTTGTTGGCACCACGGGAAAGTCCCGTCGCCTCGAGGCCATCTCGATCAAGCTTCCCGCCCAGCTTTGGAAGGGCAGCATCTCCTACGAGGTGCATGCCCAGGGCAAGGGCTGGATGACGCGCAAGGCTAACGGCAAGGTCGCTGGCACAACGGGACAATCCCGTCGCCTCGAGGCCGTGAGGATGCGGCTCAGCGGCAAGGTCGCCGATCACCTGAGCGTATGGTACCGCGTGCACTCGCAGAGCTTTGGTTGGCTTGGCTGGGCGCACGATGGCGGGGACGCCGGCACGGTGGGCCTCTCCAAGCAAGCGGAGGCTGTTGAGGTGCAGCTCTTGCCCAAGGGTGCCGTGCCTTTGGGCTACAACGCCAACGTTGCGGCAATAAGAACAAGGTAGGCCAGGAGGCTGGCGCAATGCGTCTGCGCTAGACAAGAGGCGCCCCCGTCGCTTTCGAGCAAGGCGACGGGGGCGCAAGCTTTTACAAGGACTACAGCGCTAGTTCTCGTCCACTCCAACGATGGAGCCAACGATGGCAGAGACGATGGATATTACGATCGACCCCCAGAGGGCGGCCCAAAAATCCACCACGTACACGCCGACGTTGAACAGGTTGAGCGACAGCCAGCTGGCTATGTTGAGCGCGAGCGCGTTGACCACCAAATGAAAAATGCCCAGCGTAAGGATGGTAATGGGTAGCGAGACCAAGTGCATGATGGGTCGGACGCTCGCGTTGACCAAAGCTATTGCCAGCGCAAACGTGATTATGCCCATATAGCCACCCATTACCTGCATGCCAGGCACCATCCACGTTGCAAATGCCGCCGCAACGGCCGTTACCAGCCACGTTAGTATGAAGTTCATGCTTCCTCCTGTCATCTTATGCCTTTTGCAGCAATGCAGATTGTAGCGCAGCCCGGCAAAAAGACGAACCGCCAACGGCAAAGGAGCTTGGCTTCTTTTGACAAAAACGACAAACCCCCTTTGCCGTACGTGTCGCGTCGTTTTTTGCCGGAATGGGGTAAAGTGTAGGCAGATTCATAACGGATGCTACGACCTTTGGGCGGCGAGCGCATGACACCCGCAGACGGAAGCGACCTAACAGACCAATTGCTTGATGCCCTGTGCGCGGTTGGCGAACGCGAGGAAATGAGGCTTTTGCTGCGTGATTTGCTCACCGCAAAGGAACTCCAGGACCTAGCCCAGCGCCTTGCGGTCGCAAAGCTGCTAAACGAGGGCCTTTCGTACGTCATGGTCTCCAGACTGACGGGCGCGTCGTCCACAACGGTGAGTCGGGTCTCCAAATGCCTCAACGGCACCAATGGCGGGTACAGGCTCGTATTCGACAAGCTCGACCACTAGCAAAAGAACCAAGAGAGGCGCGGCCACCCGCGGGGAGCCGCCAGCTTTGCGCGCGGGGCGACGAGTGCAGTTCTTGTCTTGCACATGGTTTATCATGGGACACCAAATCATGGGACGCCAAACAGACTTGGCAAGAGAGGAAGCCGTATGTCGCTTACCGTTTGTTGCACCGACGACGAACACATTGCGGGGGAGGCCGTCATTGCCCTGGTACGCACGGGCGTGCGTGGCGGTGAGGCGGTGGTGCTGGTGCCCTCCTTTGACGAGGCGCTGCAGGTGCAAAAGGAGCTTGCGGACCAGGGCCTGGGGTTGGGCGTTAGCGTCGCCACGCCTCGGTCGTGGGCTCGGGACCTGTGGGACCTGTGGGGAGACGGGCGGCGCGTGGTCGATACGGCGCAGCGCATGCTTCTTATGCGCGAGGTGCTGGGGGATGACGCGGCACCGGGCACGATCAGGCTGATGTGCCAGCTTGCGGAGCGCTGTTTGCCGTGGGTGGCGGACGCCGTGGACGCACCTGACGCCGACTTGACAAAAGCCGAGCGCGCGGCCCTGGCGCGCCTTGGGTCCTACGAGCGCATACTGGGCGAGAAGGGCCTGGTGGAGGGCGCTACCGTCATGGTGTCCTTGCCGTCTTCCCTGCGTGAGGCCGGCGTGTCTGTTCCGCAGGTCGTCGTGGCGGGCTTCAACGCGCTGCCTCGTGCGGAGCGCGCGTTCGTGGCACGTCTTTCTTTGGTGACTGAGGTAACGATGCTGCGGCCACGGCAAGAGGGCCCGGCTTACGAGCTCGCGTGCTTGTCTGCGGAGCTCGTGAGTCAGGAAGCCCGTGCCTTGGGGGCAAAGACGGCACTTGTGGACGACGAGCCACGCGCGCCGCTTAAGCGCGCGCCAGAGCTCAACGAGCTGCTCGGTGGGCTGTTTGGCGTCGACGAGGGGGTCGTCGAGCCTGCGGGTGCCGTGCACCTGTTGGAGGCGTCGGGCCCGCTCGCCGAGGCGGAGCTCATGGCGCGGGAGGTCGTGCGCGTGGCAAACGAGCTGGACGGCTCGCCTGCCGTGGCGGCGGTCGTGCCCGACGTGCGACGTGCCTGGCAAGAGCTTGTCCCAAAGCTGGTGAATCGTGGGATGACCGTGCGCGCGGACCTGTCGACGCCCGTGTTGTCTACCCAGGCTGGTCGTGCCTTTATGGGGTACGCGAGGACCGTGGCGCATCTGGTGGCGCTCGACGCCACGTGGCCGGAGCCTGTCGAGGGCAAGGACGGCTCCCTCGTGCGCCTGGGCACCATGGATTGGTGGCCGCCCAAGGAGCTAACGGACTTTCTGCTTTCGGGGGTCGCGTGCGTTGAGCCACACAAGGCGCGGTCCTTGGACCTGGTCTGGCGAGGGGACCGGCTATTGTCGCCTGCGGACGTGCTCGCGCAGCTGATGAGCGCCAAGCTGACGTCTGATCCCGTGGAGCGCGCCACGCGCGAGCTCTTGCGTGGGCGCTTGGGTTCCGCGGCATCCAAGCTGCTTGCGCCTCTTGTGGCGGCAGGCGCGGCGCAGAACCGGCAGGATAGGGTCGTTGAGCTTGCGGAAGACGAGTCCGTGCAGGTACTTGCGGCAATCATGTCGGCTGCCGGCACGCTCAAGGAGCTTGGGATCACGGCCGACCCCACCGTGCGGGACTCGGTGTCGCTCCAGCAGCTTGTCGACCAGGCCGAGTTGCTGCTGAGCTCCATGAGCATTCGGCAAAAGCTGGAGGTGCCCGCCCAAAAGGGCTCGCCGCGGGCTACGGTGACGCTGTGCTCGCGTGGCCAAGCGGCGTCGATGACACCGGGATCGGTGGAGGTGGCAATGCTTTGTGGGCTGACGTCCACGGAGTACGCGCCGGGCTCGAACGACGACCTCCTAAGCGGCATGTTGCTGGCGCTGGGCATCGAGCCGCAGGTAAACGCGTTGGCTGCACAGCGGGCGCAGTTCCATAGGCTGTGCTCCCTGCCCACGTGCGAGCTGCTTTTGGAGCGCACGCTCTTCTCGGCCGACTCGCACGAAACGTATCCGGCGGTCATGCTCACGGAGCTGTTGGCGGCGTACGGTGAACGGCCGTCGGCCACGGGGCTGGCGGAGGACGAGGCGCGCAAGAACGTGTCTGCGGCTGGCGTCGCGCCCGTCCCCGTTGAGGTTGAGACCCCGACGCGTGCGGGAAACATCGACGACGGGCTGCGCTCGCTAGTGGTGGTTCCGCAGGAGGGCATGGCGGAGCTGCCCGGTGGGCTGCCGGTGCTCTCTGCGTCTCAGATCGAGTCGTACCTTGAGTGCCCCCTCAAGTGGTTCAGCCTCAGGCGCTTGCGCCTAGGCGACAACGACGCGGGATTCAGCCCGCTGGAGATGGGCACGTTTGCGCATCGCGTGCTCGAGCTCACCTATGCGCAGCTCTTTGAGGAGGGCTGCGCCAATCTGGACGAGTCCAACCAGGATGGCCTGGCGCACGCGCGCGAGGTGCTGGATGCCAACTTTTCGCTACATCTGGAGCACCAATACATGAGGGTCGGTGGGCGGGCCGCCTACCAGGCGCTCATTGCGCACAGCTCGTCGGAGGAGGGTCAGACGGATCGTCTGCGTCGCGATCTTTTGTCTACGCTCGACTACGTGTCGTGCAGGCTCAAGGGATTCGAGCCCCGGGCGTTTGAATGGGAGTTTGGTCGCGGCAAGCACACGCGCACGCAGCCGGGGCTGCCCTCTTTGCCCCGCGCGCGCTACGCGGGCGTGGCGGTAACGGGCACGGTGGACAGAATCGACGTCAACGCCCAGGGCAAGGCGGTCATCATAGACTACAAGCACAAGGGGCCGGCGGGGTTCTTCTCGGAATACGCGGCATTTGACAAGGACGGTGCGCAAGAGGGTACGTTCGAGCTCCCGCGAAGGATCCAGTCGCTCATGTACGCGCAGGTCGTGCAGCGGGCGTTTCCCGACCTCGAGGTGGTCGGGGCCCTGTATTTGGGAACGCGTGGAACGCACGTGCTGAGCGGTGCCGTGGACGAGCTGTTTGCAGACGCGGTCTTTGGCGGGCACCTTACCAAGATGGGCACCAAGCAGGTGTCGGTTCCGCGAGACAATGACTTTGGGCAGCACGACGCGCACGGCATGAAGGCGCTTCTTGCTGCCACGGAGCAGGCGGTCGCTCAAAAGGTGGAGCGGCTGCGTGCCGGCCGTATTGAGGCGGACCCAGTAGATGCCAACGCGTGCTCGTATTGTCCGGTGCTCAATTGCGAACGGAGGATGACGCGATGAGCGGAGTAGACCTTTCCACGCTTAACGATTCCCAGCGCACCATTGCCACGACGCTTGACGACCCCCTGTTCGTTGAGGCCGGCGCGGGCTCGGGCAAGACGTTTACCCTTACGCGTCGCGTCGCCTGGGCCTTGTCCGAGGGCTCCGGGGCGGATGGCAAGGCGTTTCTTTCCAGCTTGGACCAAGTGCTGGTCATCACGTTTACCAACGCCGCCGCGCAAGAGATCAAGGAGCGCGTGCGTGCCACGTTGCGAGCGGCAGGCATGCGCGACGCCGCGTTGGCGGTCGATTCCGCATGGATAAGCACCATCCACGGCATGTGCGGGCGCATCCTGCGGCGCAACGCGCTGGACCTGGGGCTCGACCCCGAGTTTGGCGTGTGCGGCACGCACCGCGAGGACGAGCTCGTCGAGCAGGCGGTGGAGCAGGTGGTCGGCGCGGCGCGCAGGTCGGCGGGTGCGGGCTCGCCCGAGGCGCGTGCGTTTGAGGACCTTACGTACGGTGGCGTGGTGCTTCGCGTGCTGGCGCTCGTGCAGGTGGCTCACTCGTGCGCCAACGGGTTCGATGACCTGCGGTTTGGAAGTGGCGGCCACATTGCGCGGCAGATGGCGGACCTCACCCGCTCGTACGAGGCGCTGGCGTCGGCAAAGCTTACCGCCTCGGCGCAAAACGCGGTGCTGCCTTCGCTGGAGGCCCTGCATGCCTTTGCCGAGCTGGCTCCCGGCGAGCGAACGGTCGCCCGCGCCGCTGAGGCGTTGGAATCCTGCAAGATGCCGCGGAGCTCCAAGGCGATCGCGGACGTTCTGGGCGACGCGAAGGCCGAGCTCGCGCATACCCGCGTGCTCGTGGCGCTGGAGCAGGTGCACGAGTTCACACCGTTTTTGCTGGACCTGGCGCAGCGCACCGATGCATGCTACGACGAGCTCAAACGCTCGTTGTCGCTGTTGGACAACGACGATCTTGTCACGCTGGCGCTGCGCGCCGTGCAGCAAAACGAGTCCGTGGCTCGGCGCTATGCGGGTCGCTTCAAGCTCGTGATGGTGGACGAGTTCCAGGATACCGACACGAAGCAGCTCAAGCTCATATCGCTTTTGGCTGGGGGAGACGGCAGCGAGGACCCGCGCCACCTCGCCACGGTGGGCGACGCCCAGCAGTCGATCTATCGCTTTCGCGGGGCGGACGTGGCCGTGTTCAACGAGCGCGGCACGCGCGTGGACGAGGCGGGTCACGTGCGGCTGGACGTCAACTATCGCAGCGCGCCGGACGTGCTTTCGTTCGTGGACAAGGTCTGCGGCGGGGTCCATGGCGTGCTTAGGGGATTCATGCATCTTGACCCCAGCCCCACGCGCAAGGACGGCTACCACGCGCGTTCCTTGCCAAGGATCTGCGTGGAGGTTGCCAGCTCGCGCGGACGCGTGGGCGGGCGGCGCGTGGAGGTGCTTGCGCAGCAGGTGGCCGATCGGTTGGCGTGGTATCGCAACGCGGGGGAGTCGGCTGGCGACATGGCGCTTCTCCTTGGGTCGACCACCCATGCGGACCTCTACATCGACGCCTTGCGCAACCGCGGACTGGAGTGCGTGGTCACGGGCGGCTCCACGTTTACCAAGGCGCCGGAGGTGGGAGTCATGCTGGCGCTGCTGCGCACGCTCGCCAACCCGCACGACACCCAGTCGGGGTTGTTCCCCCTGCTTTCCAGCGACATGTTCGAGCTCGACGCCAACGACTTCTTGCAGTTGGGCTCGCGCAGGCAGCAGCGGCTGGACGCTCCCACCAAGCGGACCATCGACCGCGGGCTCGAGTCGCTTGAGCTGTATGGCGACGCAAGGCCCAGCGCGCGCTTGCAGCACGCGCACGACGTGCTCATGGCCGCTTTGGCCTCCGTCGCCACAAAACCGGTGGCAGACGTATGCATGGACGTGCTGCGTGACTCCGGCTGGCTTTCTCGGCTGGAGGCGCAGGGAGCGGAAGGTGCCGCGCGAGAGGCAAACGTGCTCGCGGCGGTGCGCTACATTCGCGACCTTACGGACGAGCTTGGCTTGGGTCCCTCGCGTGCGGCGTCGGAGTTCGCCCATTGGCTCGAGGTCTCCAAGGTGCCGCCCGCATCGCTTGCCGGTGCCGAGCGCGACACCGTGCGCGTCATGACGATTCACGCGTCCAAGGGGCTTGAGTATCCCGTGGTGGCGGTGGCGGAGTGCTGGAACAATCCGCGGCGCGACTCAGGCGTGTGGTCGGCCGCTGCGGGTGACGGCGCAAAGAGCGTGGTCATCACGCCGGGCGGTACCAAGGTGGACGACATGACCGAGGACACGTTGTCCGACGACCTGGCCTCGCTGGCCTACGACATCTGCGCGCGCAACGCCGACGACGACGGACAGGAGAAGGCACGCCTGCTCTATGTGGCCCTTACCCGTGCGCGTGAGGCGCTGGTGCTCGCGATGAGCGTCGCGACATCAAAGTCGGGCATATCCTCCGAGCTTGCTGAGGGCGTTACGCGGGCACTGTTCGAGGGCGATTTGCCCGAGCTGCCTCCGGCGGGGCAGTGCATGGTCGACTACGGCGGCACGGAGCCGGCGCTAGTCCGCCATGTCGCCCTTACGCGCGAGAAGAACGACCCCATCGTCATCGATGACGGCGGCGCCATGGCGTCGCTGTTTGCAGACGATAAGGTCGGCAGCGCGGAGGGCTTGTCGGACGAGCCGCGCGAGGTGGCGCTGTATCCCATGGAAGCGGTGGGATGTCTAACGGCGCGCACGTTGCGGGCGCGCGAGGACGTGTTTAGCTACAGCTCAGCCTTGGCGGGCTTGGAGTCGTCGGATTCGAATGTACGTGGTCGGCAACCCAAGCTCCCGCCGCGCGAGGAGCGCGACGCGCAGGCAGCGGGCGAGCCGCTGGCGTCGGATGAGGACAAGGCCACCAACTTGGGGTCCGCCTTCCATATGATCGCCCAGACCATGGTGCAGACCGGGGCGGACCCGAGTCCCGAGCGTGTGGAGGCGCTGTGCCGGCGTTGGAACCTGTCGGCGCGGCAGCGTGTGCGGCTTGATGCGGCGTTGGAGCGGTGGCGTACAAGCGAGCTGCGCAAGGAGGCCTTGTCGTGGAACGTGGTTCGCGCGGAGGTGCCGTTCTTTGCACCGTCGGGCGGAAGTCCGCACGGGGCGTATGCGGAGGGTGCCATCGACCTTTTGTGCACGACGGGCACTGCCTGCGAGGGACCGGCACTTGTCGTGGACTACAAGACGGGCGACGTCGGGTTAGGTCCCGAGCAGGTGCATGCCCGCCATGCCGCCCAGGCCGAGTTGTATGCCAGCGTGCTCCTGTCACTTGGCTTCAGTCGCGTGGAATGCGCCTTCTTTGCCGTGGAAACCGGCATCGTCGCCCGCTACGCCTTTGGTTAGTCAGTTGCCGTCCGTGCCCAGAAATGGCCGATTGGGGCTAGGCCCCTTTCGGCCAATTCTGGGTCGTTTCGGTTCGCCCCGGCCCGGGCGCCTGGCACCGCCACCATGCCCCGCCCGCTCCGGCACGCCCAAAGTTCCTTATCTGCGTACACTCAGCCGGACTGTACGCAGAATCGGAACTATACTCTCGCGTTTCGGCTGCAAAGGTCCGTTTTTGCGTACACTCGGCCTGACTGTACGCAATTGCGGAACTGTAGGCCTCTCGGGCGATCCGTACATCGGAGGCCTACCGCCGAGAAGAGCGGCCAAACCTCCGAAACTGCGTGCGTCTGAAGGCCATGCACGCAACTTCGGAGGTTTCGTTGCCTGCCAGCAGCGGGAGGGTGCGAATGACTCCATGAGTCCCCACGAGGCAGCGCTGCGGCCTCCTCGTGCTACGCCGTTCCCGCCAAGGCACGCTCCGTACAGCGCGTATCTCGCGAGTCGGCGGTAGGAGCCGCGACCGATTAAGTGACACGAGTTGCCAAAATCGGGGGTAAGATGTCATTTAATCAGTTTCGTCCGGAGCACAAACCTATTAAATGACATGAAGGGCCGAAAAAGGCCGTCCGATGTCATTTAATAGGTCGGACGGGCGCATGTGATACAAGATATTATGCCTATTGACCGATTAAGTGACACGAGACGCCAATTTTTGGGCCGAGATGTCACTTAATCGGTTTTGCCAGGTACCGAAACCGATTAAGTGACATCCGACGGCCGAAACGGGGCCTCTGTGTCACTTAATAGGGTGCTCTCGCGGGGCGAGACGCGCCGTTCCCATGCAATCGTGCTTGGCGGATCGTTGATAACCCCGCGAATCCAGAAGTGCATATATGTCGCTTCGCTGGAACAGCGGTCCGCGGGCCGATGTCTTCAGCGGAACGAGCTTCCCTCGTCTAACGAGGTCGCTCACGTTCTGGCGGGTGCATCCCAAGAGCTGGGCGACCTCTGAGGTTTCGAGGGCTGCCTGACGTACCAGCTCGGCGATGTCGGATGCTTCGAGTGCGACGGGCTGGCCCCGCCTTCGCAGAGTGTCCGATGACACGAGTAGCCTCTTTCCCCAACGAACTCCATAGCCTCCAGGTTGTAGGGCGGCGCGACGGAAGATGGTTTCATCCTCAAGGATGCGTGCGAACGTCCGCTCTCCAGCAAGCATGTCTCGCATGTAACAGAGTGCCGTCGACCCGTCCCTAAACGACGCGAGTATCCTGAAGCGCTCGAGGGGGTAAATGTCGATGGCACGCAAGGCCAGACGTTCCCGATACCAGTTGGGCAGTTGCCCTTCTCCCATGGGCACGAGATAACAGTCGTCTTGTGAGCATTTGCCGTCCGTCAGCTCCAAGTGTCGGAGCTCGTCATAGCTGTCGAGGCCGTTTGTGCGCAACACTTCGCCAAGGTTCTGTCGCTCCGTTGGTACGAGCCGCGACTGCACCCACGAAGGCTCCGCTGGGCGTCAACGGTGAACTCGTTCCGTTGGGTGAACTCGTGTAGCACGAAGGGCAGATCCCATGGGTCTGCCTGTGGAGGCATCTCAAAGCAAAACCACCGCTCGCGCTCGTAGCATTCAAGGAGGGCGAGGATGCCTGCGTCTTCGTTTGCGGCGTTACGCAGTGGGAAGTGTTTCAAGGCGACACCACCTTTGCCAGATCATGGACCACACCGCGTCGCGCCACGCGGTCGACGTCGCCAGCTCAAGCCCGTCGAACAGCGCGGTGCGGTCGCCTTCGTAGAGGCTCTTCAGCTTGGGAAACGCGCCTTGGGGAATGAACTTTAGGTTGTCCTCTGCGGAGCTATTATTACCCACGCATAATAACGGTGCGATGAGGGGACTCGCTGACCGGTCCGGCGGGGCATGTGGCGGCACCGACGGGTCCGCTGCGCCCCACACGGTTCGGGCGTGCCATTCCGGGTGCGCGAATGTGCACGTTTTTTCGAGGTTAGTGTAGTTTTTGGGCGCCAAATCCCCACAGGCGGAAAAGATGCCCCGCTTTTGCGCAGGTAGAGGGTGCCGCGAATCTGGCCCCGCAAAAACGAAGACCGCAAAACTACACTAACCTCGACTTTTCGTGCGTTTTCGCGCATCCGTTTTGGCACGCCGCCGGGCGGGGAGCAGAGAAGCTCCTACCCGAGAAGATCTTTTGGAATGCGATGAGTTTCTCGCCTGCCAACCGGGTGCCACAGCACACCTTTTTCGGGACGCAAATGCGTGGGGTACACTACATGTTGTGGTGCGGGTCGCGAATTGCGGGAGGAGGCGCTATGTATCAGCTCATGAATCGCGACAAGGTCGTGGCAAGCTTGGAAGAACGCTACGAGTTGGTGACTATACATACGAAATCACGGAGCAATTCGACGACTATCTCCCCTACGGGTTTATCTCTATGGATGAGTGGATTGACGACAGGCAGATTGCCAAGCATCGTACGTCCATAAAAAAGCTTATGGCGGAGCTCTGCATTGATAACCGCAAGGGATTTGTGGACATGATCCGCTGCGTATCGCTCAACGACACGTTTTGGGTCCGCCGCGAGGACTCCTGTCTTAATTGGTCGGACGTGTCGCTGTATGAGAACAGCTTTGATGACGTGGTGGCATGCATCGCGTTTAACGGGGTGGGGATGTACGGACGCCAGTTTTACAGCACCAGCCCCGAGTTTGGGACCTCGGGGTCGTTTGACAAGTGCTGGGTGCGCGAAGAAGACGGGCCGCACCTTCTTAAGCGTGGTTCCTCGGGCTATGCCAACGCTGGCTCCGAGCCGTATTCAGAAAAGCTCTGCTCGGACATTCTCGATGCGGCGGGGATCGAGCACGTGCCCTACACGCTCGGGAACTACCACGGCAAGCTCGCGTGGCCGAGGGGCCCAAATGTGGCCGAAAGGGGCCTAGCCCCAATCGGCCAAACCGGCCCAATCGGCCATGCACGTCCAGTTGCCGCCCGTGGTAGAATACCAAGGTTCAAAAGAAGCGGAGAGGGGCGCGGCGCATGGCATTCGTACACTTGCACAACCATACGGACTTCTCGATTTTGGACGGCGCAACGCGCGTGGACGACCTGGTGAGTCGCGCCGTTGAGCTTGGCATGCCCGCCGTGGCGCTCACCGACCACGGCTACATGTTTGGCGTGCCCAACTTCGACTTGGCCTGCCGCGGCTACAACTCCGCGCAAAAGGACTTCAAGCAGTGGTCGCACGACGTCGAGTGCTTTACCAAGGACTGGGAGCTCGACGAGCCCGACCCGGACGCGCCAGATGCCGGTCCGCACGACCACGTGCACGACCAGTGGCAAAGCGACTTGGCCGTGTGGAACGCTCACGGCGGCGCCCAAAACAAGGAAGAGGCGCTCGAGGCCGTCAAAGCCAACAAGCCCGCGCCGCTGATCAAGCCCATCTTTGGCTGCGAGGCCTACTTCATCACGGACGACCAGATCGAGCGCGGCACCAAGCAGCGCCGGTATCACCTCATCCTGCTTGCCAAGAACGAAAAAGGCTACGTCAACCTCATGAAGATGATGTCCAAGGCCGCCAACGAGATGTACTACTACAAGCCGCGCACCACGCTGGACATGCTGCGCGAGTATCACGAGGGCATCATCTGCCAGAGCGCGTGCGTGCAGGGCATCATCCCGCAAAACATCCTGGACAACAACATGGCGGAGGCCGAGCGCTGGGCCCGCATCTTCCAGGACATCTTTGGCGAGGACTTCTACATCGAGATCCAGGACCACGGGCTGGACTTCCGCGGCGGCTACGACGACCGCAAGCTGGACGAGCAGCTGGTACGGCTCGCCCGCAAGCTGGGCATCAAGGTCGTGGCCACCAACGACATCCACTACCTCAAGCGCGAGGACGCTCCCATTCAGGACACGCTCTCCTGCATTGGCACCAACGCCAAGATCGACCAAACCGACCGCAAGCGCATGGAGGGCACGGAGTTCTACATGAAGTCCGAGGACGAGATGCGCCAGCTCTTCCAGTGGTGCCCGGAGGCATGTGACAATACCTTGGAGATCGCGGCCAAGTGCGACTACGAGCTGGACTGGTCGTCCATGTTCCTGCCCAAGTTCCCAGACCTGCGCAAAGGCGAGACCAGCGAGGAGCGGTTCCGCAAGGAGTGCGAGGAGGGCCTCGCCATGCGCTACGGCGACGACTGGGACGGCAAGGAGATCAACGGCGTCAACATCCGCGAGCGCTTTGAGTACGAATACAACGTCATCTGCACCAAGGGCTTCGCGGACTACTTCCTCATCGTGCAGGAGTACGTGCGCTGGGCCAAGCAAAACGGCATCGGCGTCGGTCCGGGCCGCGGGTCGGCGGCTGGTGCCATCGTGGCCTACGCCATGGACATCACCACGTTTGACCCGTTGGAGAACGGCCTGATGTTCGAGAGGTTCTTGTCGGTGGAACGTTCGGAGATGCCGGATATCGACATGGACTTCGACGACGAACGGCGCCTGGAGGTCGTGCAGCACGTGCGCGAGCTCTACGGCGCGGACCGCGTGTGCCACGTCATCACCTACTCCACCATCAAGGCCAAGCAGGCCATCAACGACTCGGCGCGCGTGCTGGACTTCCCCGTGTACAAGGCCCAGCAGCTTTCCAAGATGGTGAGCTCCAGCCCGTCGGCCAAGCTCAAGTTCACGCTCAACAAGACGGAGGGCAAGGAGGACCTGTACAGCCAGGACTTCGTGGACGCCTACCGCAACAACGCGGACGACCGGCGCATCATCGACTCCGCACTGTCCATCGAGGGCCTCACGCGTGGCGAGGGCGTGCACGCGTGCGCCGTCCTGATCGCCCCCACGCCGGTAAACGACCACGTGCCCACCAAGCTGGACACCAAGGGCGGCGTGGAGATCACGCAGTACGAAGGCCATTCCGTGGCAGACATGGGCCTGCTCAAGATGGACTTCCTAGGCCTTCGAACGCTCACGGTCATTACGAAGGCGCTGCGCAACATCCTTGCCAACAACGGCACCGCGGCGGATGCCGCCAACGCGCCAGAGGCCGTGCGCTCCACGCTCAAGCCCGGCAGCGTGGGCGTGGACATCGACGTGGACAAGATCCCCTTTGCGGACCCGCACATCTTCGAACTCATGGGTCGCGGCCACACGGCGGGCGTGTTCCAGATCGAGTCCGGCGGCATGACGGCCACGATCAAGGGCATGCAGCCCAAGGAGTTCAAGCACGTCGTGGCCCTTATCGCCCTGTATCGCCCCGGCCCCTTGGGCGCCGGCATGGTCGCGGACTACATCGACCGCATGAACGGTCGCAAGGAGGTCGCGTTCTACGACAACCGCCTGGCCGACATCCTGAGCGAGACCTACGGCACCATGGTCTACCAGGAGCAGGTCATGCAGATCTCCATGAAGATGTGTGGCTTCTCCGCCGGCGAGTCGGACTCGCGCATCCGCAAGCCGGTGGCAAAGAAGAAGATCAAGCTCCTTACCAGCACCGTGTTCCATTGGGAGGACGGCTCGGACGAGACGACCTACGACCACTGGATGAACGGCGCGGTGAAGAACGGGTATTCCAAGGAGATAGCGCAAAAGATTTGGGACGACGTGCTCGAGTTCGCCTCGTACGCGTTCAACAAGTCGCATTCCGCCGGTTATGCCATTTTGGTCATGCAGACGGCATGGCTCAAGGCGTATTATCCGCGTGAGTACATGGCATCGGTGCTGACCAGCTACATGGGCAAGACCGACAAGATCGTGCACTACCTAAGCGCCTGCCGTCACGAGGGCATCGAGATCCTGCCGCCTGACATCAACGAGTCCGGCAAGGACTTTACGGCCGTGCCCGAAGGCATTCGCTTTGGGTTCGCGGGCATCCGTGGCGTGGGAGAGGGCGTGGGCGAGGCCATCCTCGCCGAGCGAGACAAGGGCGGTCCGTTCAAGACCCTGCACGACTTTGTGGAGCGCGTGGACTCCAGCACCGCCAACCGTCGCGTGGTCGAGGCCCTTATCAAGTCCGGCGCGTTTGACTCCACGGGCTACACGCGTCGCCAGCTGCTCTACTTTGTAGACAAGGGCAACCCGCAAAACATCCTGGACGCGGCAGCCAAGCGCCAACGCGACCGCGCCAGCGGTCAGGTGTCGTTCTTCGACATGTTTGCGGGCGTGGACGGCTCCGGCTTTGACCAGGACGTTCCCGCGCCCGACGGTATCGAGTGGGACCGAAGCATTAAGCTCGCGCAAGAGAAGGAAGTGCTGGGGCGCTACGTGTCCGACCATCCGCTCGGGCCTTTTGAGTATGCGCTCGCGCAAGCGCGCGATTATCAGATATCCGACCTGGAGGCCACCGACGAGCAGGTCGGCAGCAACGGGGCCACCGAATCGGTCCCGCGCATCGAGGATGGCAAGACCATTCGTCTGGCGGGCATGGTGTCGTCGGTGGCGAAGAAGTCGACCAAATCGGGCAAGGCCATGGCAATCGTGCAGCTAGAGGACATGGAAGGCGAGGTCTCGTGCGTGGTGTTTCCCAACCTGTACGAGGAATGCGCCGCGACCCTGGCGGGTCAGGTCAACGACATGGGCGAGTCCGAGGGCGACGTCTTCGTGTGCGTAACGGGCAAGCTCGAGCGCAGCGACCGCGGTATCCAAATCATCTGCTCCAAGATCGATGCGCTGGAGCTCTCGGAGCGGACCAACCGTCCCAAGGTCATAAAGGTGGTGCTGCCTTCCAGCAAGTTTACGCGTGGCTGCATGGAGAAGCTCAACTCCACGCTGATGCGCTTTGAGGGCTTGGACCACATCGAGGTCTTCGTGCACGCGGGCTCGGGCGACACGCTGCGACTTGCGCTCCCGCAGCAGGTGGACGCCCATAACGGCCTGCTCCTCACGCTGGTCAAGGAGATCTTGGGCAAAGAGGGCAACGTCGTCCTGGTGTAGTTGGTCGCCTCCGCATAAATGGACGAACGGGGCCTAGCCCCAATCGGCCAAAACCGCTCCAAGCGGCCAGCGCAGGCGGCAAAACCGCCGCCGCCCGCAAAAATGGCCGAAAGGGGCCTAGCCCCAATCGGCCAGGCCAGCCCCAATCGGCCACTCCATGCCAATAAGGGGTTTGTCGCCTTTTGCCATGCGTTGCGGGTTATACTGGTGTCACGTTTCTATGAGAGGAGAACCCCATGGCAGAAGTCACGTTCTATCGTTGCGAAAAGTGCGGAAACCTCGTCGCCGTCGTGCAAAAGGGCACCTGCGTGCCCCAGTGCTGCGGCCAGCCCATGACCAAGCTCGAGGCCGGCTCCACGGACGCCGCCACCGAGAAGCACGTTCCCGCCGTCACCCGCGCCAACGGCGTCGTGTCCGTGCAGGTCGGCGACGTCGAGCACCCCATGCTGGACGCCCACTTCATCCAGTGGGTCGCGCTTGCCACGACCGATCGCGTGGAGATTCACTACCTGCATCCCGGCGACAAGCCCGCGACCGAGTTCGCGTGCGCCGATGACCAGGCGATCACCGTTTACGAGTACTGCAACCTCCACGGTCTGTGGAAGGCCGAGGCGTAAGCGCAACACGGGTTTTGTCCCCGTTGGCCCTGCGGCCGCCCCGTACCAACGTCGCGCCCGATGTGGTTGGATTTCTCCAGCCACGTCGGGCGTTTTATCTTTTGCGATGCCGTATGATAGTGTTTGGATCGCCAACGAAAGGGAACGGCCATGAGAATAGCCATAGCGCAGCTCAACACTCGTGCGGGTGACTTTGTTCCGACGTCGGAACGCATGGAGGCCTATGCGCAAAACGCATGCGATGCCCAGGCCGATCTGGTCGTGTTCCCCCTCGTGATCCTTACCGGCCACACGCCGGTGGACTATGCGAGCCACGAGGGCTATCGTGCGGACATTCTTGGCACGCTGGACGCCTTGAGCGGCCGTGTCGCCTGCCCCTGTTTGGTCCCCGTCGTGACCTACGGCGACGACGACCCGATTACCGAGGTCATGATGGTAGGCAAGGAGGGGGTAATACCCCTGCGCGCACGCTCCCTAATGGCTCGCAGCAAGGACGTCCAAGGGCACGGGTACCAAGAGGCGCTCGATGACGTGCTGCAGGAATTGTCGCATGCCCCCTTGGTGTTTGACTACGAAGGCTGGCATCTGGGTTTGGCCACCACCTACGACGAGCTCAACGACCTGGTGGATTCTGCGGACCAGTTCGACGTGGTCCTGTTCGTTTCGAGATACGGCTACGCGCTGGACGACGCGAACTCGGCGCTCGGCGCATCGCTTCAGGAGAATCGCTTTAAGGCGGACGCCATATCCCTGGACGCCTGGCTGGTTGCCACATGCGCCGTTGGAGGGTATGGCCTGCAGGTCTATTCGGGCTCAAGCTTCGTGCTTGCGCCAAACGGCGACCTGGTCGCGTCGGCGCCTGCGTTTGAGGAGGCGCTGATACTGGCAGACGTCACCACGCACGGAGGAAACGGCGGGGCAGATCTGGACGTGTCCCCGATGGAGCCCGAGCTCTACAACCGCTCGCTGCATCTGTGGGAGACGCTGGTGTTGGGCCTAAGGGACTTCTTGCACAAGCAGGATCGTCACGACGTGGCGCTTGCGCTCGATGGCGGGCTCACGTCCAGCTTGCTTGCGGTGCTGGCGTCGGATGCCTTGGGCCCCATGCACGTGCATGCGCTGCTCGACGCCTCGTGCGATCAGGCGCGGCAGCAAACTGCGCGCAAGCTTGCGGACGACCTTCGTGTCGACGTATCCGAGGTCCCTCCGTCGTTTGTGACTGCCGACGAAACAGACGTTTTGCACGACCTGTTGCAGGCAAGCCTTGCGCGCATGGCCCGCGAGCGAGACGCGATCGTCCTGTCTGCGGCCGACAAGACCTTCTTGGCCGTCGAGGTGCCGCGCACGCGTTGTACCGTCGCCGACCTGCTTCCCTTTGGGGACGTATACCGAAGCGACGTCGTCGACCTCGCTCACTTGCGCAACACCATTTCTCCCATCGTTCCGGCCGAGGCGTTCGAGCGCTACGACGTGCCGCGCATCGAAGGGCTCGACGCGGTCGAGCCGACGCGTGAGCTCCGGCTCGAGCGGGTGGACGTGACCCTCGCGTCCCATTTGGAATGGGAGCGTTCGATAAGCGACGTGGCGGCACGACAAGGCGCGCCCGACGTTACCGTCGCCATACTTGGGGCGCTACGCGAAAAGCAAGCGGCGCGCGACCTTTGGGCCCCTTGTTTGGTGGTGTCGTCGCGTCCCCTGTTTGCCACGCGCATGCCCTCGGGCTTTGCGTGGCACGACCGTCTGCGGAGCGAGGACGAGCGCCGACGCGACCAACGGCGCGCGGAGCGCATGCTGTCCGCCTTGCGCGACGCCGACGCGCAGGAGCAGTCTGCGGGCGAGCTGCCGGATCTTTCCCATTTGCTGGAAGGGCTCGAGGTGGAGTTCAAGTCGGGCTCCATGCCCGAAGGCCTCGACCGCGAGACGTTGGAAAGCGCCTTGGGGGACCTGCTGGGGCTTATCCAAGACATGGCCCAGAGCGGGGAGCAGCCTCCCAACATAGGGGGACCCTTCGGGCCGCTCACATGGGGAAGTCCCTTCTCGGAGAACTGATCAAATTTTGCGTCCCAGTCGCCGTGCAATGTGATACCATAGAACAGCCGTTCGCTAAGGAGGTGTCGCATGGTTATACTTGGCGTTGACCCTGGTCTTGCCCACACGGGCTGGGGCGTTGTGGAGACTCGTGGCTCGCTGTGCCGCGCGCGAGCGTATGGCTGTGTCACCACCAAGGCAAGCGCGCCACTTTCCCAGCGACTGGGCGCCATCTTTGACGAGCTGAGCTTGGCTATAAAGAAGTACGGACCCACTCAACTCGCCATAGAGAAGATCTTTTTTGGAGATAATTCGCGCTCGGCCATCGCCACGGCGCAGGCGCGTGGGGCCGCGCTCGTGGCAGGGGCCCATGCGGGGCTGGAGGTGGGGGAGTATACTCCCATGCAGATCAAACAGGCCGTGGTCGGTACGGGATCTGCCGACAAGCGCCAGGTCATCTATATGGTGCGCAACGTCTTGGAGCTCGATCACGATCCGCGGCCAGATCACTGTGCCGACGCGCTTGCCGCCGCGGTGTGCCATGCCAACCTCATGCGCACGCAGGCGATAACGCGCGATCACGCTGCCGTGCAAATGCTCGAACAGGAGCAGGCGCAGCAGCGAGCGGACCAAGAGGCCGCCCGCGAGATAACCGCCGCGGCGACCGCGGCCCATACGTACGGTGGAACGCGCGACCGCAACGTCGTGCGACATGTCAGGCAGAGCAGGAGGTCAACCATATGATCGTCTCTCTTACGGGTACTTTGGCAGAGCTCTCGTCCTCCGTCGCGGTGCTCGACGTCAACGGCGTTGGCTATGAGCTTGGCATTTCGGCCACCACGGCGGCCAGCTTGCCCGCTGTGGGCACGTCGGGCGTCACCCTGCTCACGCGCATGGTCGTGCGCGAGGGCGCGGTGGACCTGTATGGCTTTTCGTCGCGCGACGAGCGCACCCTCTTTGACAAGCTCGTGGGGATATCGCACGTAGGACCAAAGCTCGCGTTGTCGGTGTTGTCGACCTTTACGCCTCAGGCTCTGGCCACGGTCGTCATGTCCGACGACGTAACGGGCATGTCGCGCGTGCCGGGTGTGGGAAAGAAGACCGCCTCGCGCCTTATCATGGAGCTGGCGGACGTCTTTGCCAAAGACCCCGTCCTCAGGGGCCTTGCCGGCACCTCCTCTGCGTCCCAAGGCAAAAACGGCGCGTCGCCCGTGGCGTCCAGCGTGGTCGCAGACGTAACCGAGGCGCTCCTTGCCATGGGCTTTACCTCGCAGGAGGCCGAGCTTGCCCTCGAGGGCTTTGAGGAGGCTGGCGCCTCTACCGTGGAGGCCGCCCTGGGCTTTGCGCTCAGGCGCTTGGGAAGGAGGGGCTAGCCTATGTGGGAAGCTGATTCCGGCGATCTGTTTGCGCCACGTGCGCAGACCCACGACAAGGTCCCGGTGCCGCCACGTGCGGTCACCGGCGAGCTCACGGGCGAGGACATCGACGTGGAGCGCAGCCTACGGCCACAGACGCTTGCGGACTATTGCGGGCAAGAACGCGTGGTGGAGAACCTCCGCGTGCTCATTCAAGCCGCAAAGGAACGCGGCGAGGCACTCGACCACGTCATCTTCTCGGGCCCTCCGGGCTTGGGCAAGACGACCCTGGCGGGCATCGTCGCAAACGAGATGGGCGCGAGGCTCCGCACGACCTCCGGACCCGCCATCGAGCGGACGGGAGACCTTGCCGCCATTCTCACCAACCTCGAGGAGGGCGACGTCCTGTTTGTGGACGAGATCCATCGTCTTAATCACCAGGTCGAAGAGGTGCTGTATCCGGCAATGGAGGACTTCTTTCTTGATATCGTCATAGGAAAGGGTCCCGCCGCCCGCTCCATTCGCCTTGACGTCCCGCGGTTTACCTTGGTGGGTGCCACGACGCGCACCGGCTTGCTCACCGGCCCGTTGAGGGACCGCTTTGGCATTTCGTATAGGCTGGACTACTATTCGGTAAAGGACTTGGCTCGCATCGTGGAGCGCTCGGCCCACATCCTGGGTGCTAGGCTCGATGCCGAGGCTTCCCAGGAGATCGCGTCTCGCAGCCGTGGGACGCCGCGCCTTGCCAACCGCCTGCTCAAACGCGTGCGCGACTACGCGCAGGTAAAGGCGGACGGCAACATAACGTGGCAGGTGGCCGCCGAGGCGCTGACCTTCTTCGAGATAGACGAGCTTGGCCTGGACTGGATGGACACCAAGATCTTGCAGGCACTGACGACCACGTTTAGGGGCAGGCCCGTAGGACTCACCACCATCGCGAGCGCCGTGGCAGAAGACCCCTCCACTCTGGAGGACGTCTATGAGCCCTACCTGTTGCAACAAGGGCTCATCATCCGCACCCCACAGGGCCGTCAAGCCACGCTTGCGGCGTTTGAGCATTTGGGCGTCACGCCACCGCCGTCGTAAGGCATTGCCTGCGGCTCTCCGTATTCGTATGCGTTTGGAAGGGATAAGGCTATGTTGCACAAGGACTATTTGCTAGAGGTTATCGAACAGTTTGTGTCTACCGTTTCGCAGGCGCTCGTGCGCGCGTTGCTTCAGCGCGACTTCGAGGCGGCAGAGGAGGTCGAGGCCGCCGTGGCGGACCTTGTCCAGCTCGACCCCGATACGGCCATGGCGCTGGCTCCGCAGTCGCTGGTCACCATGATGATGCTTTCCGGCACTGGCGACTCGGTGGCTGGGTATGCGGCGTATGCGCTCAATCGGCTGGGCGATGCCTACGACGACATGGGAGACCACGACCTGGCGCAGCTGCGCCGCGAGCAGGCATCGGCCATCGCGGATTCTTTTGGGGCGGACCTCGACGAGATTCCGCAGGAGTTTGCCGAGCTCGAGTCTCAGCTGTAAGACGCGGCGGGAACGCCACTTCATATCTCGCTATGCATAGCCATGGTCGTGCAGGGCGCTCTTGAGCTCCTTGTAGAGCTGGTGGGGAGTCATGTTTACGCCGAGCGAGTACAGAACCGCTTCGGTCACGCGCAGGCTCCGTGCGCCAGACTCGGTCTTGCTGATGAACGTCTGCGACGTGTGGAGCGTGTGCGCAACTTGGACCTGGGTGAGCCCAAGCTTCCTGCGCTTCACACGTAGCGTGTTGCCAATGATCCTGTCTACTTCCTTTGCCATGAAAACCCATTCGACGGCGCCTCACAAGTTAACCATGGCATATTTTTGTCAATTAGAACAGTAGTGTCTTATAGTCAACCACCTAACAATAACGTGCATTTTGTGCAATATTGATAAATGTAGACTATAATCTACTAGTTATCGTGCTTGGGCGTTTACCCTAGACGTATGAAGAACTCAGTTGGAAATAACATCGTTAGGCATGGCGTCGGTCTGCGCATACGGCAGCTACGCGAGCAGCGTGGCTTGTCGCAGCACCAATTCGCCAAGATGATCGGCATGGACCGCAGCTATCTTATCAACATAGAGAAGGGCAAGCGCAACGTGTCCATCGACATGCTCACGCGCATTGCCATAGGTCTTGGCGTCTGGGTTGCCGACCTGTTTCCACCGGCACCGGAGTCTGGCTTGGTGCTGGGCGACGAGCCTCGGGCGCAATTGCCGTCGAGCATAGAGTTTCAAGCCGTTGACTAACAAAAGAGGCAAGGAACGGAATTCCTTGCCTCTTGTCATATGCAAGCCATGCCGCGGGCAGCGTCGGCAGCGTTACGCCGTGCCAGTTCCGCCCCCGTTGTATTCTGGCGCAAGCGCCTCGGGGCGGCTCTTCTGCAAAATCTTAATCGCCGCGAGGACCGCGGACTCCGACGTGCCCTTTTCCAAGACCTTCTCCAGACGCTTTGCCTCTTTTCTCTGCCGCTCCGCGCGTGCCCGCTCGCTTCTTTTGGAAAAGTCCTCCGCAAGCTTGTACACGTCCGACTCGCTTTGTGGAAGCTTTTTGGTCGAGAGAAACTCCTCGTAGGCATCGCAGTACAGCTGGACGTTGTCGCTAAAGGCGATTTGGTTGCCGTGGTCGAGCCACAGAATCTTGTTGCAGAGCTCGCGCACCTGCCCGATGGAATGCGACACGAGCACGCCGGTCGTGCCGCCCGAAAGTATCTCCATCATCTTGTCGCCGCTCTTCTTGCGAAAGGCGCCGTCGCCCACGCTTAGGACCTCGTCCAAAATGAGGATGTCGGGATCGACCAGGCACGCGACCGAAAACGCCAGGCGGCTCTTCATGCCGCTGGAGAGCTGCTTGAACATGTAGTCCTGGAACTCCTCCAACTCGGCAAAGGCAATGATCTCGTCGTACCTCTCGTCCAAGAACTGCTTGGTGTAGCCGAGCATCGCGCCACGCAAATACGTGTTTTCGCGCACCGTCATCTGGGCGTCGAACCCACTGGCGAGCTCTAGCAACGCGGCGATCTTTCCATGCGTCTTGATCGTGCCGTCCGTGGGAATCATGATGCCCGTAACGGCTTTGAGCAGCGTGGACTTGCCGGCCCCGTTGGAGCCGATGATGCCCAGCATGTCGCCGCGCTCCACCGAAAACGTAACGTGGCGGTCCGCCCAAAACTCCTGCACATGAAAGTTGCGCGTGAGCTTGCGTACGACATACTCCTTGAGTCCTATGGACTTAAAGTCACCTGTTATGTAGCGAATGCTTACGTCGTTGCACTCTATAACGCTCATGCGACCTCACTCACCAATGCGTTGCGCTTAGAAGTAGTAGACAAACCGATGGTTGTACTTCTTATAGAAGAAGGCACCGAGGCCCAAGAACAGCAGGGCGTAAAAGGCTACGAGCAGATGGTACGGGACAGAAGGGATGATGCCGTCGATGACTACGAGGCGCCAGTACTTGATGTTGACGTACACGGGGTTAAGCAGGAAGAACCGCTGCATTTGCTCCGGGAACTTGTCTATGGTGTAAAAGATGGCCGAGAGATACGTCAGGAGCGTTAGGAAGATGTCGTAGAGGTATTGAATGTCGCGAAAGAACACATACAAGGCCGACAATACCATGCCAATACCAATGTTCATGACTACAAACCAAAAGATCGGATACCATAACATGAGCATTGCAGGCGTAAACGTGATGCCGTCGGTGATGCAAAATAAAAAGTAGATAATAATCGTCAAGCCAAAGTTTATAAGCGCCGATACGTTTCGCGATAGAAGAAACAGGTATTTTGGCACATTTATCTTGCTGATAATGGCAGAGTTGTTCATGAGGCTCTGCATGCCGTTTTTGGTGGATTCCTTATAATAGGCCATAACGATGTTGCCGCTAAACAGGTAGATGACGAAGTGGTCGACGTTGCGTCCAAACAGGCGGCTGAAGACGAGCATCATGACCGCGAGGTTCATAAGAGGCGAGAGCACGCTCCATGCCATGCCCAGCGCGGTACGCTTGTAGCGTTGCTGGAAGTCCCTGTTTACCAACTGCTCAAACAAAAACGAGTTTCGCTTGAGGTTCGTGGTTACGCGTTTGATCGTTTTGGGCACCATTGATCCATGCTCTTTCCTTTAGAAGCCAGACTTTATATGAGCCAACGATGGTTCGTTAACCTTAGCACATCGTATTTGGTATAGTCTTAGGCCACGCATAACAGCAGCCAAGTAACACATTGGGGAGCATGTGAACAAACGACTCATTTCAGGGTTTATTAAGCATGGGGACTTCATCCTGTTGGACGTCCTGTGCTTGCAGGCTTGCTATGTGCTGAGCTACTGGATCAACTTTACCTTTGGCAACCCGTACGAGGTGTATCGGTACCGGTACCAGGCGCTGGTCATGCTCGCCAGCCAGGCATTTGTCGTATTGTTTTCCAACAACTACCACGGCATCGTGCGCAGGTCGTGGTTCGACGAGCTCGTGGCGACGTTTACCTACATTGCCGAGGTGTTCGCCCTCGCCATCGTGTACCTGTTTGCGATCCACTGGGTCGGCGACGCGTCCCGCTGGCAGTTCGGCTTTACGTCACTGCTCTTTTTGGTATTCGGCTATGGTCTGCGCCAGCTCAACAAGCTCCTTTTGCGAAGGCGACGCAGGGCGCTCGGCAAGAAGCGTTCGCTGGTGCTCGTTACCTCGAAGGCGTTGGCTGCGGACGCCGTGCAAAGGCTCAAGCGCGCGGGCAACTACAGCGACTTCTTCATCGCCAACGTCGTGTTGCTTGACGGGACGGGCGACGAAGACGAGCTGGGGGGCATGTCCGTATCCTCTTTGGACACCTCTGCCATGGAAGAGCTCACCCACGGCTGGGTGGACGAGATCCTGATTCTGCAACCCGCCAATATGCCCGTGCCTTCCAAGCTCATGGCAAATCTCATGCAAATGGGCATGACGGTCAGCTTTTCTCTTGAAGGCGCGCACTTCTCTGTTAACGACGCGGGAAAGATCGGCCCGTATGCCGTCCTCACGAGCAGGATTCGCGAGATTTCCCTGGGCCAAATGCTCATAAAGCGCGTCATGGACATCGTGGGAGGGTTTATCGGGTGCGTCGTCACCGCCATCGTCGCGCTGATCATCGGGCCGATGATCTATGCAAAGTCACCTGGCCCCGTCTTTTTTGTGCAAGAGCGCGTCGGCCGTAACGGGAAGACGTTCAAGATGTACAAGTTCCGCAGCATGTACATGGACGCCGAGGAGCGCAAGCAGGAATTGCAGAGCAAGAACCGCATCAACGATGGCCTCATGTTCAAGGTCGACGACGATCCGCGCATAATCGACGGCCACAAGCGCAACAAAAAGGGCAAGCCTGCCGGCATAGGGCATTTTATACGGCGTTACTCAATCGACGAGTTCCCGCAGTTCCTCAACGTGCTTCGCGGCGAGATGAGCCTTGTGGGGACCCGTCCTCCCACGCTGGACGAATGGGAGCGCTACGACATGGAGCACCGGGTGCGCATGAGCATAAAGCCGGGCATCACGGGCTTGTGGCAGGTGAGCGGTCGCAGCAAGATCACCGAGTTCGAGAAGGTCGTGCAGCTTGACCGCGAATACATAGAGAACTGGAACATTGGTCTGGACATCAAGATCATGCTCAAGACCGTGATGGTGGTCATTGGTGGCAGGGGTGCGCTGTAATGGAAGATGACGTGCGGAAAGATGACGTGCGGATTCTTGTGGCGTCGCACAAGCCATACTGGATGCCGAACGACCCGCTCTATGTGCCGATTTGCGTGGGGGCGCACAAGAACGGCCCCATAGCGGGCTTTGCCTCCGACGCAGAGGGCGACTCCATAGCGGACAAGAACCCGCGGTATTGCGAGCTCACGGCCCTGTGGTGGGGATGGCGCAATCTGGATTGTGACGCCCTCGGTCTTGTCCATTACCGCAGGCACTTTGCGGGTTCGGGCGAGAAGGGCGTGCTTACGGGGCCGGAGGCTCGCACGCTGTTGCAACGGGCGCCGGTGATCGTTCCCAAAAGGCGTCGCTACTACATAGAGTCGATCGCCTCGCATTATGCGCACACCCACGACGGCGCGCACCTCGATTCGCTGCGCGAGTCCGTAAGGCGCGTAAGTCCGCATCGCCTGGACACCTTTGACGCCTGCATGCGCTCTACCAGCGCGCACATGTTCAACATGAGCGTGATGCGCAACGAGGTGCTTCATCCTTACTGCGGGTGGCTCTTTGATGTGTTGGAAGACGTGGAGGGGCGCATCGACCTTACGGAGGCCTCCGCATTTCAAGAGCGCTGCATCGGAAGGCTGGGGGAGCTGTTGCTCGATGTATGGCTACGGTCGGAAGACGTTGCGTACGTCGAGTTGGCGGTGCGCGAGCTCGAGGGAAGAAACCTCTTCAAGCGCGGCACGTCCTTCTTGGCCGCCAAGTTCTTTGGCAAACCCTACGACAAGAGCTTCTGATCTCTCATCTTGTCGACGGAATTGGCCGATTGGGGCTAGGCCCCTTTCGGCCATTTTCAGCCAATTGGCCGCCTGCGCTAGGCCCCTTTCGGCCAATCAAGACGGCCTGTAGCGCACCCCTCGTAAAACCTGGAGCATGTGGGCCGGCACAATCGGGGGTATGATGGTGACGGGTCGGAAGGAGCAGGCCATGACACGTACGATCAACATCGGGGCGCAGGGGTTCGAGGACATCCGTACGGGCGGGGATTTCTACGTCGACAAGACCGGTTTCGTGAGGGACTGGTGGTTCGCACGTGATCAGGTGACCCTCATATGTCGACCTCGGCGCTTTGGAAAGACGCTCAACCTGGACACGGTGCGCTGCTTTCTTTCCACGGAGTACGCAGGGCGCGGAGAGGAACTCTTCGGCGGGCTTGACGTGTGGGATGGTGGCACAGAGGCGCAGCGCAAGGCAATGCGCATGCTGCAGGGGACGGTACCCGTGGTGGCGATGAGCTTTGCACGGGTCAAAGGCGCCACGTTTAGCGAGACGTTCGATGGCTTGAGGAGGGTAATCAGGGGAGCTGTTGATACGCACGGCTATCTGCGCAAGTCGCCTGTCCTCACTGACGGCGATCGCGCCTTCCTCGCTCGGGTTTCCGACGACATGCCCGTCGCTGTCGCTGCCGACGCCATTAACCAGCTGTGCTCGATGCTGGCCGCTCACTGGGGGACGAAGCCGGTGGTCATGCTCGATGAATATGACTCCCCAATGGAGCGCGCATGGACGGCGGGGTACTGGGACGATGCCTCTGACTTCTTGCGCCAGTTCATGAACGCCACGTTCAAGACCAGCCCAGCGCTTGGCCGCGGGCTTATTACCGGCGTCACGCGCGTCTCCCGTGAGTCGATATTCAGCGACCTCAACAACCTGAGCGTCGTGACCACTTCAACGCCTGCCTACCAGACGTGCTTTGGGTTTACGCAGGAAGAGGTAGACGCGGCTCTTCTCGAGTATGGTCTCTCGGGCAAGCGCGAGGACGTGCGCGATTGGTACGACGGGTTTGTCTTCGACGGACACGCGCACATCTATAACCCATGGTCTGTGACGCAATTTTTAAAAAGCGGCGGTTTCTTCGACGCCTACTGGGCCAATACCAGTGGAAACGGTCTGGTGGGCGATGTGGTGCGCTGCGGTGACAAACGCCTAAAGTCCGACTTCGAGACGCTGCTGCGGGGTGGCGAGATTCAAAAGGTCATCGACGAGCAGGTCGTGGTCTCTGAGCTTCGCACGCGACCGAACGCCGTGTGGGCGCTGCTCCTGGCTGCGGGCTACGTCACTTCTCCCGGGCCGGTGCCGGAGTTCGTCGCAATCGAGCCCAGGCGCCTTCGCCTGACCAACCGCGAGGTGGCGCACGCCTTTGATCGCATGGCAGAGGGCTGGTTTTCCGAGGCGGAGGACGACTGGGACGACTTCGCCCAGGCCCTGTTTGCGGGCGATGCCGAGGCCGCCACTGACTACCTTGCCGAGATTACGCTCTACTGCATGTCGAGCTTCGACGGGACGAATCGCTCCGCGGAGTCCGAGCCCGAGCGCTTTTATCACGGCCTTGTGCTGGGGATGCTGGCGAGTCTTCGCGGGCGCTGGTCCGTCGAATCCAACCGCGAAAGTGGACGCGGTCGCTACGACGTTGCGCTCGTGCCCACCGATGGCGCTGCAGGCATCGATCCAGCCGTGGTCATAGAGTTCAAGGTGTTCGATCCACGTCGCGAGAAAACGCTCGAGGACACCGTCGTCCGCGCACGGGCACAGATCGAGGAGCGCTCATATGTGTCGGGGCTCGTCTCGCGTGGCATAGCCCACGGGCGCATCCGCACCTACGGCATCGCCTTCCGTGGCAAGGAAGTGCTGGTTGGATAGCGCGTTTGTCCACGCATGAATCTATCCCGTTGATGAAGATAGCCATGATCATTAGTCGACGAGCAATGAGGTGCATGGTCGTAATCGAGCCAAAGTCGTAATTGGCCGATTGGGGCTAGGGCTGGCCGATTGGGGCTAGGCCCCTTTCGGCCAGATGTACGTCTGCGCGCACAGGCGCCCGCCATGCCGACGCCCCGCGCGTCCTTGCGAGTTCCTCGTCAGCGCGCAAGCCCTTGTCAACAGCGCCCCTACACTCTCGAAAAAGTGTACGCGCTCACCGACGCCGCGTGACCGCTCCAAGATTTTGTCCGCAGCCCCGCGTGCGCACTTTTCGTGGGCAAAAAGTGTACGCGAACCGCCGATACGCGCGCAGCAAGTGTGCGTACACTTCCGTCAGAGTGTGCGCACACTGTATGCCGACGCCGGCCTCCGGGGCGCGATGTGCCCAAACGGCCCAGAAGTAGTCGAAAGGGACATAGCATTACCCAAACATAATAAACGTGTCACGAGCGTGCCCGCGGGCCGGTCCGGCGGGCGTGCGCGGCAGCGCCGATGGTCCGATGCGCCCCGCACGGCACGGGCGTGCCAAAACGGATGCACGAAAACGCACAAAAAGTCGAGGTTCGTGTAGTTTTTCGGTCTCCGTTTTCACGGAGTTTTATTTATGGCCCGCTCTACCTGCGCAAACGCGGGGCACCTTTTCCGCCCGTGGCGAATCGGCACCCAAAAACTACACTAACCTCGGAAAAACGTGCACTTTCGCGCACCCGAAATGGCACGCCGCCAGACAGGGGTCGGAACGTGAGTCGGGGTGCCTGTCCCCTCGACTCAAGGGTACCTGTCTCCCTGACTCGCCGTTCAGTCTCGAGCTGCGAAGGGGGGCGCGTGCTCAAAAGCTGGGCAGGTTTCTGATTCAAAAGCTGGGTAGGTTTTGAGCCTCCGCCGACAAAACCCCAGCTCGCGGGCGCGGTCGTCAAAAAGCTACCTAGCTTTTTCGAACAGAAACCTGCCCAGCTTTCTGACGCGGGCCCCGGCGAGAGCGGGACCGGCGCAGGCGTAGCGCGGACGTCGGACGGTGCCGTTTATGAGTCCATGATCGCCGAGGCATGAGTCAGGGTACCTGTCTCCGACTCATGCGGCCGACGATCCCGCGAAAATCAATCTGGCGAGGGAAGATTCCCGCGAAAATCAATCTGGCGAGGCTTTTTCCTACGAAAGTCAATCTGACGAGCCTCGCCAAATGAGAAAACCTGGGAATTCCCCTCGCCAAACGCATTTTGTGAGGAATCGCCCCTCGCCAAACGCGATTTCGCGGGAAGCTGGCCGAAAGGGGCCGAAACTGGCCGAAAGGGGCCTAGCCCCAATCGGCCAATTAGCGGCTTGGAGACCGCCGCTGGGCGCCCTGGCCCAGAAGTGGCCGAAAGGGGCCTAGCCCCAATCGGCCACTTTGGGGCGGGGTGGCTGGCGTCTGGCGCTATGCCTCGAGCGCGTAGGGGCCAAAGTCGAGCTCCAGGTAGGCGTGGTGCTCGCGCTCCTCTGGCGCGGGAATGCGCTGCCAGTCGCCGTAATAGTGCGTAAGGTACGCCTCTGCCTGGGCGGGAATCCTAACCGTGCGACCCTCGAACTCGGCGTCCCGACTCTTGGCGAACACGTCGCGCGGGCACAGCTCGCCGTAGTAGTGGCCGCGACCCGCGGGCACGCCGACCATCCTGCTGTTTTCGTCCTTGCACAGCGAGTAGACCCTCGTAACGAGCCTGCTCCACCGCTCCACCGACATGACGGCCGTGGGGATGCCCAGCAGCGCCTTGACGCGCACCACGCGGGCAAAGTCGGGATTGTCCTTTCCAAAGTCAAGGTAAAACGCCCTGTCGCGCCAAAAGCGTCGGCACGAGTACAAAAAGCCCGTCGCCATGCAGGCAAAGCCGTGCACGGCACGCGCAACGGGGTTGTCGTACACGTTTTCTATGGGGAACACGTCAATAAAGATGCCGCATTCCTCCAAGTTGCAGTCGTCGTGCATGCGCATGACGGTGTCGCGCAGGCGCACGCGCGCAATGGCCGTGCCGACCTCGGGGGTGAGCTCGGGCGCCTGCACGCTGTACTTGCTGGCAAAACGCTGGGGAAACGTGGAAATAAAGCGGTCGTAGTCGGCGCGCGGCATGTCTATGTCTATGTCGTCGTCCCAGGGGATGAATCCCTGATGACGTACCGCACCCAGCGCGGAGCCACCGCTCAACACGTACGCTATGCCTTCCTCGTCGCAAAACGCGGTTATGTCATCGAGGATCGTAAGAAGCACGGCCTGCAGCTTGTGCAAGGTCGCGTCGTCGATCATCACCATGGAAGACGAAACGATGGTCTTCATCTGGTTTACCGTAGAAAGCTTCATGGGCACCCCAAGACTCGTTGTGTGTGACGGTGTACTATGACAATAGAATAGTTTGTGGCCAACGAGTGTGTGGATAAGAACATGTCAAAAGCAAAACGCAAACTGACGGATACCGCCAAGCACCTCTATTACTTTGGGGTGGTGGCAACAGCCTACCGCCTGCGTTCCTTGGCGCCGGCGAGGAAGAAGACCGCCCTGTTCGTAGAGGTACGGAACGAAACGCCGTCAGATAGCTTTACCGTCATGATCGACGAGCTCGAACGACGTGGCTACCGCTGCGAGGTGTACTCATGGGGCAAGCATCGCGTACCGGGCCTCAAACTGGCGGCCCGCTCCCTCGTGCTCGCGTGGAAGGCGTCCTCCGTGCGCCTCGTCTTCGTGTGCGAGGCCTGCATGGCCGTCGGCTGCCTGCCCATCCGTCGCGACTCCAAGGTCGTGCAGCTCTGGCATGGATGCGGCGCCTTCAAGAAGTTTGGCATGAGCACGGCCGACAAGATCTTTGGCGCCACGCGCGAGATCAAGAAGTACTTTCCCGAGCATCGCAGCACGTCGTTGGTCACGGTCAGCAGCCCCGAGGTGCGCTGGGCCTACATCGAGGCGCTGGACATGAAGGATAGGCCCGAATGCGTGCAGGCCACGGGCGTAAGCAGGACCGACGTGTTCTTCGATGACGCCTACCTTCGCAACGCACGCGACCAGGTGCTGCGCGCGTTGCCGGCAATCGAGGGCAAGAGGGTGCTCCTGTACGCGCCGACCTTTAGGGGGCACGTGCGCACCGCGACGGCCCCGGACTTCCTGGACGTCGAGGCGCTCCACGACCGCTTGGGCGACGGGTGGGCGTTGCTGGTAAAGCAGCACCCGCACGTAAAGGACCGTCCGCCCATACCTTCCTCATGCGCGGACTTCGCCTTCGACATAACCGATGCGCTTACCATCGAGTCCGCGATGATCGCCGCCGACGTCTGCGTTACGGACTATTCCTCGCTGGTGTTCGAGTGGTCCCTGCTCGGTCGCCCCGTCGCCTTCTTGGCGCCTGACCGCGACGAATACGATGACTGGCGGGGCTTCTATTACGATTACGACGAGATGACGCCCGGGCCGGTGTTCAACACGACCGACGAGCTGGCGGAGTGGGCCCTGACCGCGCGCGAGGACTTCGACTACCAAGGACTCGAGGAATTCCGAAACAAGTTTATGAGCGCGTGCGACGGCCATGCCACCGACCGCATCCTCGGTGCCGTTTTGGACGGTGATGCATGATGGCCAGCGCAGAGTTTGCCTACGACATGACGGTGGTCGTGCCGGTCTACAACGCGGAGCGCTACCTCGGGCGCTGTCTGGCATCCTTGGACGTTCAATCCGCGCGGCAGGACTCGTTCGAGGTCGTTCTTGTCAACGACGGCTCAACCGACAAGAGCCTCGACCTGTGCAGGGAGGCCGTGGCGGCCCGACCAAACTACGTGCTCATAGACCAGTCGAACCAAGGAGTCTCGGCCGCACGGAACGTGGGAATCCAGGCGGCGCGCGGGCGCTTCATCATGTTTTTGGACGCGGACGACGCGCTCTCCAAACGCGCGATCGGGCGCCTGGTGCGCACGTTCAGGCGTTACGAGACGGCCGTCGACCTGCTCACGTACAACGTCGTGTACGTCGACGTGGCAACAAACGCCATGCGGCGGCATCGGCGCTCCAAGCTGCTTACCGCAACCGGGGTCTACGACGTGCGACGATACCCGTATCTGGCGCAGACGACCCCCAACGTCTGCATACGCAACGACGGCGACCAAACGCCGCTTTTTCCCGTGGGCATGAGGATGGGGGAGGACCAATACTTCAACACCCAGGTCCTGGCCCAGCGCGGCGTGCTGGGCTATTGCGACGGAGCCACGTACTACCACCTGGACAACGCCCAGAGCTCGTCGTCCCAATGGGACGAGCCCCGCTATTCCTTCGAAGACATGATGAGGCTCTACGAGATGCTCGTCGAGCTTGCGGAGTCCAACCAGACGATGGCCGATTACGCGTACTCGCTCGTGCTCTACAACCTTGCCTGGCGTCTCAAGCAGGACAAGCTCTCGCTCGCGTTTGGGACCGAGCGGGAACAACTACGCAATCACGAGCGCTTGTCATCGGTCGCGCGCGCCATACCGCGCGACTGTTGGTTGGGCAGTCCCGACCTCACCGACACCCAACGTGTCTTTCTGATGCGGCGCTATGGCGTTGTGGGGAAGCCGGATAGTGTCGCGTTTACGTGCGACCACACGATTCTGGAACAGGATAAGGCGTCTTCCGAACCCCTTGAGCTGGGGGTTCCGCGTGCCGTCATCTATGCCGCCCTGCGCACCGACAAGGGAGTGCTCGTGCGGGGCTTCGTGCAGAGCCCGGCTCTCACGCCTGCGTCGGGGTTGAGCCTGCGCCTTACGTGGGACGGTGGCGAGGTCAGCCCCGTCGTTTCGTTTGTCCGGCGCACGGAAGACGAGGTCAAGGACGCGTCCCAACGCGATGCCTGGCACTTTGAGGCCGAGCTTCCTCCCATGGACGGCAAGCCCTACATTGCAACGCTTATGGGTTCGGCAGACGGACAGTCCATCCCAGCCTTCTCTTTTGCCTTTGACCTGTGCCGATGCAACGGCCGTCGCATAAACGCCACGGTCCGTGAGTTTGGCGATCGCCGACTCACGCTTGCGGGGGGCGCCTTGCGCGTGGGCACCGTCAAGGATCTGCCGGCGTGGACCATGCCGGTGGTAACACGCCTCATGCGCGTGCGCGACAGGCGCCGGACGGGCGATTACGACGTGGATGAGGTCCGTTCCTTGCGTGCCGCGCTTCCCAAGGCGCTGCGCCAGCTGGAAGGCACCCGCCTTTGGCTGTATGTGGACGCGCCCAAGGCATACGAGCGGGATAGCGACGAGTGGGACGGCGTGGTGCGCCTGCGCATGGAGGACCTGCAGGGACACCAGGCACGGGTTGCGGCGCTAATCGGCGCGGAGCGAGTCGTTTCGGGGGAGTACGACTTCAAGAGGCTCCTGCCGTGCAGCTACCAAACGTGGGAGCGCATTGCCGACTTCACGGTTCCGCAGGTGTATGCATACGCGGGCGAGGCAAAGACCTGCCTTTTGGGAAGCCCCTTCGACGAGTAGGGCACGGGCGATCACATCGAAAAGAGGCCGAGTATGGGGCGCGTGAGAAGAGCGGTGCAAACGGCAAAGAAAGTCAGCTCAAGGGCCGAGCGGAATCAGCGACGCTATCGCGTGTGGGTGGATGCGCTGCCCTTGGACGACCACGGCGTGCTTCTGGAGCAGCAGAACGGCCGAACCCTCGATGGCAACATCTACTACGTGCTTCGTGAGCTCCTGCGCGCCGACGGCTATCCCGACCTCCACGTTCTCCTGGTGGTGACCGAGGCGGGCCAGGCCAACATGGAGGCCGAGCTCGCCCGCAGGGGAGTGCAGACAAAGACGGTCGCGAGAGGATCGAAGGAGTATTACCGCGCTCTTGCCACCTCGAAGTACCTGTTTGTGGACAACACGTTGCCGCCGTGCTTCGCAAAACGCCCGGGGCAGGTGCTTGTCAACACCTGGCACGGCATCCCGCTCAAGACACTGGGACGTCAGGAGGTCACGTCTGCCCCGCTCATCGGCAACGTGCAGCGCTGCCTCGCCGTGGCGGACTACCTGATCATGCCCAACGCGAGCATGGAGCGCATCATGGTGCGCGACTACATGCTGCAAGGCATCTGCGGCGCGCGCGTGCTTCCCTTGGGGTACCCCCGCAACGAGCCCTTCGTCCAGCGTCGTCCCGGCAGGGAAGGCAGACGCGCCTACGCATGGCTTCCCACGTTTCGCATGGACGCGGATTCCAGGCGAAGCACGCCTCAGGCGATACGGGACATGCTGGCGGCGCTCGACGGCAAACTCCAAGACGACGAGACGCTGTACTTTCGGCCACACCCCATCGTGGCGGACCGCTTCGACCTGTCGGGGCTCATCCACGTGCGCGCCTTCCCACAGGGCGTAGAGGCCTACGAGTTCTTGTCGACGTGCGACGTCCTGGTCACAGATTATTCCAGCGTAATGTTCGACTTTGCGCTCGGTGGTGGCAAGGTGGTGCTCGCGCCGTTTGACAAGGACGAGTACGAGCGTGACCGCGGACTCTACCAGAGCATGGACGAGCTGCCGTTTGCGCAGGTAAACGATGCAGACGCATTGTTGGGCGAGCTCCGTTCGCCCAAGGCGTACGACGACGCGGGCCTCCGTGCGGCTTGGTGGCCGTACCCCACGCTCGGCGCCGCCCGCAGCCTGTGCGAACGCGTGATTCGCGGCGGCGCGCCGCTCGAGGGCGAGCACGTTGTGACGGCGCCGGATCGGCCGACAGCACTCATCTATAGCGAGCTGGCCTGCGACTTGGACGAGCTGCGTTCGGAGCTGGAATCCCTTGCGCAGACATACGCGGTGCGTCTGGCGTTTCCCAAGGAATGTGGCCACGACAGGGGGGCGTTCCTCGCGTCGCTGCCGCAGGAGGTGTCCTATACGCCGTTGCAGCCGAGCCCTGCACTCACGGTCGGGGAGCGCATCGCCCTCGCCGTCACGTGGCATCGAACGGGCGCCGGAGCCGCGCGTCGGGCACGCGCGGCGCTCGAGTTCGAGCGCCGGAGGCTCTTTGGGGACGCGCGCTTCGACGTCGTGGCCATCCACGACGGCACGCAGCGACGCTGGCTGGCGCTTATGGGTTTGATGTAGCCCGCCCGCCTCCCGCACCGATTTGGTAGGCTATACAGAGCAAAGACTCGCCCTTAACGAGGATGGGGGAAACATGGCAAACGAAAATGACGGCACGCAGTTCAAGGTGGCGGGCGACAGCTCGTACAGGGGCCTGCGCCGCGTCCTCACGTACGGTACGTTCGACCTGCTGCACTACGGCCACGTGCGGCTGCTGCGCCGCGCCGCCCAGCTCGGCGACTACCTGGTGGTGGCGCTTTCCACCGACGAGTTCAACGCCGGCAAGGGGAAGAAGAGCTTCTACTCCTACGAGGTCCGCCGCGAGATGCTCGAGTCGATACGCTACGTCGACCTCGTCATCCCCGAAGACTCCTGGGAGCAAAAGGTCACCGACATCAAGGAGTACGGCATCGACGTCGTGGTCATGGGCGGCGACTGGGCGGGCAGCGACCGCTTCGAGTACCTCAAGGACTACTGCGAGGTCGTCTACCTGGACCGCACCGAGGGCATCTCCACCACGCAGGTCAAGGCCAACCTGTCGACGGGTCCCACGAAGTAAGGATTATCGGTTAAGAGGCGATGCTCGGTCCTTCTCTTAATGAAAAGCAGTGACGCGTATGAATAAGCCAGTGGGTTTATCAAAAGACGACTCCTTAATCATTAAGGGCGTGGCGATACTTGCCATGATGTGGCATCATTGCTTTTTGAACGAATCGCGTTTTAGCCAATACGATCTAACGTTTTTTCCCTTTACTCAATCCCAAGTTATCAACATTGCTTCGTTTCTAAAGATTTGCGTTGGCCTATTCGCGTTCGTGTCTGGCTACGGGCTGTTTTGTTCCTTGAGCAAAGATGGCCCATCTGGTGTCGGTTCAGCAAAAGACATGGTGCGATGGTATAAGACTCGCTACATACGTTCTTTTTCTGACTATTGGCTCATTGTGCTGCTATGTTGCGTGATTTGTCAGTTGCTGGACGGCAGCACAGCTTCGACATACTTTAAAGACTCTATGTTTACGGGTATGCTCAATCTTGTGTTTAGCGTAGTTGGCGTGAGCAGCATACTCGACACACCATTGTTGGTTGGTACGTGGTGGTACATGAGCGCAGCGCTCGTGTATATCCTGTTGGCGCCAATTCTATATTGGGTTATACGGCGTTTTAGTAGCATCGCGTGTATTGGCATTGCCATCGTAGGAGCTCGCGTGGCGGGTGGCTATCCTGGAAGTACGCACTACCTAACGTTTTTACCGGCCTTTATCATGGGCATGACATGTGCCAATGCTGCTTTTTTTGATCGAGTCAACAAGTGGAGCGATGATTCGCCATATAAAAAGGCCGGCCTTATAGCGTTTCTTCTGGCCACGATGGTGTTCTTCTACAAGTTTAATCTGAGCTTTTCTTCGAGCAAGTTTTGGGATGTTAAGTGGGGACTGTTTATTCCCATCTATGTTCTTTGCATCGTCATGACCGTTGCGAAGGTTCCGTTCCTGAACAGCATGCTTCGTTTTTTGGGTGAATGGTCTGCGGAGCTGTTCCTTATACACACGCTCATTCGTTCGCGCTATTGCTCGGCTTTTGTATACGCCGAAGGGCATTTTGCCCTCGTCATGGTAAGGCTCATAGCTCTGACCCTGCTAGTTGCGCTGGCATTTCGACTCTTCAAACGTGTGATTCGGTATGATGCGGCGATTTCACGCCTATTGGAAAGGGTGTCTTCCCAATAGGCGCTCATCGATGCCCTACTCAAACGGGAAGAACTGCTGCAGGAAGTCAAACGTCCGCTTGCGGTTGTTCGTGTCTTTGAAGGCGTACCAGTCCTTCGTCTTTGCGAGGTCGCTGGGTTTTAGCGTAAAGCCGTTTGCAATCAGCTCGGCGATTGCCTTTGTTACGGCAGCTGTGTCTTTGCAGACAGGACCCGGCAGTTCTGTGTTGAGGTCTATGTAGGATCCGACCTCGTCCAAATAGCGCTCTTGGTCAAATTGGAAGTATATGACGGGCTTCTCTTGGTAAAGAACGTCCCATGCCACGCTTGAGTAGTCCGTAATGCAAGCGGAGCACTCCATGATGATCTCGTTCATCGGCTGACTGCCCATCTCGATAAGCTCGATGGACGAGGATTCGCTCCCAAAGTGCCTGAGCTGTTCGCTGAGTTTGGGGTGAATGAAGAACTTGATCTTGGCATGCGCCTGTTGCAGAACGCGGATGAGTTCCTCGTTTTGGATAAGCTCAGAATACGCCCGGAAATAGTCGCTTTCCAAAAACGTGTTGTCGTCGACCCCTTCTAGCCATTGCCGCCACGTGGGCATGAGGAGAATGACCGGATTGTCGGGCGTGGACGTGTCCTTGAGCATGTCCCACCGCGAAAGACCCAACACAGGAACGGCCGTGCGCGCATAGCCAAAGTTCTCGACGATAATGTCTTGCTCGGGCACCGAGGAGGTGAGGAAGAACGTCATGGGCGTGGTGCCCTGTTTGCCGAGCAGATAGTCCACGCGTTTCATGGCCATGACGCCATGCTGCAGGAAGAACTCCTCCTTCCTAGAGATGACCTTGCGTACGACGCTTTGCTTGGACCTCCATTGGTACAGGTGCGTCTTTGTGTCGGAGCTGACGTAGATTTCGGCGGCCATCGCGTACAGCATGTGCCTAAAGCTCATGAAGTCTATTACGTTGCGCCCATACTGCTCGACGTTTTGGTAATCCGCCGCATCCTTCTTTATGACGTAATAGACGTGTTTGCGCGCGTTGTTGGGGTTCTCGTCCATGCAGTATCTAAAGAAGTGGTAGCCGTTATCCTGTGCGGCAAAGCAGTACTTTTCGTATGTCAGCCAGATGTGTCGTTGCTTCCAGTACGGCAACAGGAGCACGTAGGTGGCAAAGGCAGACCATTCCTTTGCCTTTGTCACGGCGGAATCGTACTGGTTGTACTCTCGGTGAGTAAAGGCGATCTTTCCCTTCCAGATGTAGGGGAAGAAGACATTGTCGTCGTCGACGATAACCTGCGGATTCCTAAAGAACAGAGAGTGCCTCAGCGAGTCGGAAGCTTGGCACAAGAGCTGTTGGGCGTATCCGTTGGAGTCCGTGATGCACACATAGAGGTCCCAAAACACTCCGTCAAAGACCAGGCCGCGCGGGTCGAATCGAACGGTAAGGCGATCAAAGCATTCGTGCCTCTTTAGGGTAAAGGTCGCGTCGTATGAGGTGTCGGACGACTTGGCCCGGTTGACGATGCGCACGTTGTCGACCGTGTAGTCTCCTTTGGGGAGCTTGATTCGTGCGACTATGGTTTGGTTATGCGGTGTGCAGACCGCTGTGACCACCGGTTTGTAATATGCCTGTGCCGTCTCGCCCTCAACGGCAAAGAAGAGGGAAAACGCGCCGTTTATGTTGTCGTAGGGAGATACAAAGACGCGCTTGTTGTCCTTTTGGCGATTGAGGATGGGGACAACCGCCCGACCGTCCTTGTCATGCGCCACGCGACCCTCCCAGTCCTTTTTGTCGACGACGATGGGATCCATATAGCGACGTGACAGATCCTTTTCGTCGGGATCGAAGCGCTCGTCGATAAGGTCGACAACATACTCGCGGCCCGATGAGGTCTCCCGAACGATCAGGCAGACTTTTGCGCGGAGGTTGTTCTTGGCAAGGAGCGTGCTGCTGCAGAGTGGCTCGACGACGTCGAGCGACACCAACCCTGACGTCTTCTCGATGTCCGTGAGCTCGCGGTCCCACAGTATCTCGCGTTTGCTGGCAAGAATGATCCTCGTTGCGTCATAGCCGCTCTGCAACAGCTGAATGTGCAGGGTGCCCCCCTCTGCCCACGTGTGCGCGGGCAGCCTCAACTCCATGGGCGCGTTATACGACGTGCCCGCCACGTCGCCGCAATACGCGTCCTGCGCATCCGGCTTTGTCGGGACGGTGCCGAGCATGCGCAACCGGTCACGTCTTCCGAGCGTATCTTGCACGCTGGTCGAACGCTTGCCCAATGCGTCCTCAAGATGCGTGGTTGGGTTTGCGTTGGTGACGAACACGAACTGCCTGTCCAGGTAGTCGCCGTAGACGACGTCGGATTTGACAGGGCCAAATCCCTTGCGTTGAAGAAGCACGACGTCGCGATCCGGATCTGCCTTCTGCAAGATTCCCCGTATGTTCTTTGCGGTCTTCTGCGGCTTCGCGTCGATCACCAAAAGTGGCTCTCGGTCCCTTGTGGCGTAGTCGATCATGGGGACGTGCTCGGTGGGCCTTTCCAAAAGGATGTCGAGCACGTCCTTGGCGTTGTCCGCCGAGTCGTATTTGAGGAAGCGCTCGGCAAAGGCTTCGTGCGCCTCGCCCATTTTGGCATAGCTCCCGTCCGCGATCATGGAGCACAGCTCGTCTGTGGTCGTTACGATGGGGAAGGGCAGCTCGTCCAAGGTGATGTACATGCCTCTGTCGGCCAAGTACTCGTCCATGTCGTAGGCAAAAAGGATCACGGGCTTGCGCGTGAGCGCGTAGTCGATCATTACGCTGGAGTAGTCGGTGATGAGCGCATCCATCTGCGTGAGGAAGTCGTACGTCCCGACCTCGGGAGGAAAGGGCAGTATGTGCTCGTACGAGTCGAGGGTTATGCTGCTGGCGACCATGGAGTGCAGGTTGACGTAGATCCGCACGGAGTCGTCCAGCCGCTTGTCGATGTCGCGCAGCATGGCGTCTACGTCCTTTGCGTACGCATCGACGTTGACGTCGAGGCTGCTCGTGCCCCTCCAGGTGGGCATGTACGCAAAGTTGGTATGTCCGTCGAGGTCATACGTCTTTCGCATGGAGGGGTCCTGCTCCTGCAAAAAGATGGCGTTCCTTGGGTAGCCCACCATGGCGACGCGTCCGGTAAAGATGTTTTCCAAGTTGTAGTCGCGCATCATGGCGTCGCGCGTAAAGTCGTTGGGGTAGGTAAGAACTGATGCCTGGATAAAGCTGTGTTGAGCAAAGTACATGGACTGCATGCCGTTCTTGATCTGTTTGCCCAACGTCTTGAGGGGCGTTCCGTGCCACGTCTCCACAAATACCTGCTCGGGTCGGCGAATGAAGTACTGGGGGAACGAGCTGTTGGAAAGCAGGTATTTGGCGGTGGCCAAGATCTTGGGATATTCCAAAGAATAGAAGTCGACCAATTTGACGGGCAGGTTGTTTGCATCGACAAACGCTTGGTCGTGTTCGACGTCGCGAGACGTAAAGAAGATCTCGTAGTCCGCGTCGATGCCTTGGCGCATCATCTCCTGCAGCACGGCGTACGGGGAGTCCGAGATGCCCCTGCCGCTAAACGAATCGAACAGCATCCGATTATCGCGTACCTTTGCGTATTTGTAGTAGTACGCGTATCGCTGCCGAGGGTTGGTCATCGACTTCATAACGCGCACAGGGGTGGTAACGACCTTCTTCGCAATTCTTTTGGCCTTGCGCACGGCTGGAACAATCTTCATGGGTGCACCTTCCGTAAACAAACAGGTTCAGCACTATACGAATGCCGCCACATGTGCGGCGCAGTCTTCCCAACACATGCACCCATACTACCAGAGCATGTTTCTTTGGTAACATAGCTAATTGAGCGGCAACAAATTCGTGGGCGTTATGGCCGTTCTACTCCTTGAGCTGCATCTCGCATCGTTGTGGTGTCGCAAGTTCTCGCCACCGCAGGCGGAACGATATTGTCTAGCCGTGATGAGGGCGCGTAGAGCGGTGATTGAGCAACACGGCAATAACGCTTACTGCATATGTTAGGACAACCACCAGTACGAAATGCGATGATCCTCGTATGGGTAGGTTCATAGTTCTAACAACTGCGCGCACGACGTTTTGGCTTAAATAAACTGGAAGACTGATTGCCCCTAAAAAGAGAGTGACGCGATTCTGCAAGAGTGGATTGTTATTGCCAACGCCATAAGAACTGGCAGAAATGGTGACTCCTACAAGCAGCAGAAACAAAACGAGCTGCGAAATGGTTGGAAGTGTCGT
>JAGCBF010000340.1 GCA_017652285.1 Atopobiaceae bacterium | reverse complement strand
TCAATCTGGCGAGGAAGGATTCCCACAAAAGTCAATCTGGCGAGGAAGGATTCCCACAAAAGTCAATCTGGCGAGGAAGGATTCCCACAAAAATCAATCTGGCGAGGAAGGATTCCCACAAAAATCAATCTGGCGAGGCTTTTTCCTGCGAAAGTCAATCTGGCGAGCCTCGCCAAATGAGAAAACCTAGGAATTTTCCTCGCCAAACGCATTTTGCTAGGAATTATCCCTCGCCAAACGCGATTTGTTAGGAATCGTCCCTCGCGAAACGCATTTTGTTAGGAATCGCCCCTCGCCAAACGCGATTTGCTAGGAATTATCCCTCGCCAAACGTACTTTCGCGGGAGGCCGGCCGAAAGGGCATAGCGCAGGCGACCACTTTTGCCAGGCGCGAGCGGCGCGAGCCAGAACCTGTTATGAGCTTCGGCGGGGAGCATAAGTAGTCAAGCGGGCCTCATATCGCTGCCTAAGCTCTCCGCCGACGCTCATAATCGCGGTTGTCGGCCTGCGCGAAGAGCGTGCCGCGCATGGGCGTGTCTTGGCAGGATCGACGTAGCAAGAGAAGGTCGCGGCGCTGCCTCGTGGGGCGATTCTCGCCCTCCCACGTGCTGGCGGGCTAGCAGCGAAACCTCCCGATCTGCGTGTATGTCTGCCGGTAGTACGCACTTTCGGAGGTTTCCCTCCGTCCCGAGACGAGAAACCTCCTCGTTTGCGTACAGAGCAGCCGGATGCACGCAGTTTCGGAGGTTTGGCGGTTGATTACGGGCCGAAACCTCCGACTTTGCGTGCATATCGTCAGCATGCACGCTCTTTCGGAGGTTTTCCGCTGGGACGCGGGCAGAAACATCCGAAAGTGCGCTGATGCCGCGCACATGCACGCAGTTTCGGAGGTATGGCCATCCTCCTCGTCGGTGAGCTTACGAAGAAACGTCGCCCGGACCGACCCAAAGTTCCAATTCTGCGTACAGTTCGACCATGTGTACGCAGATAAGGAACTTTGCGGCCGAAACGCGTGAGCAAAGTTCCAATTCTGCGTACAGTTCGCCCGGCTGTACGCAGACGAGGAACTTTGGGCGCGCCGGAGCGGTCGGGTCGCGGCGGCGGGTCGGGTCGCGGCCGCGGCGCCAGGAGCCCGGGCCGAAAAGTGGCCGAAAGGGCCCTAGCCCCAATCGGCCAGCGGGACGCTAGCCCCAATCGGCCAGCGGGACGCTGCTCGGCCATCCGGCCGCGGGGAGCATATCGTCGCTTTTCGTGTGATTGGCGGGAGTGCGGCCTGGGGCGCGTACAATGTTAGCGGCAAACGTAGCTAAGTCGACGTCGGAGAGTGTCATGAGCTGTACCAGAAGAGACTTTGTAGCGGGGATTTCGGGGGCAATGCTGATGGGCCTTGCGGCCTGCACGCAGCTGGAGCCACAGCCGGTGGAGCAGCCCGAGGTGGAGGAGCCAAAGGAGGCCGGCACCGACGTCGACCTGCGCAAGTACGAAGCGCTCAAGCTCGATATGTCTGCCTGGAAGTACGACGCGGAAAACGACGTGTACTACCAGTTGGGCGTGCCGTACTGTCTTGATCCCGCCACCGAGACCTACGAGTCGCTTGCGATATTCGTGCCTGGCTCCTACCTCACGGCCGACGGGGAAGAGAAGGCGCCGACCTACACCGTCAACACCCAGGCGACCGTCGGGTCCTACACGCCGCAGACCGCGCCCGTGGTCATGCCGGTGAATTCTGGCGACTTGGGGCCGCAGGCAAGCCCGACCTCCTATAGCTATGCCGGATTGGGAAGGTACCTCTCTGCTGGACTGGTATACGTGTACGCTGGGTTCAGGGGTCGCAACTCCGGGTACGAAAGCGCTGGCGACGGCATATATCCCGGCGGCGATCCATGGCCGGTGGTGGACCTTAAGGCTGCGGTTCGGTTTTTGCGCTACAACGCCGACGTGCTTCCCTGCGACACGTCGCGGGTGTTCACGTTTGGCTTCAGCGCCGGCGGCGGAGTCAGCGCCCTCATGGGTTGCACGGGAGATTCCGAGCTGTACGCGCCCTACCTGGAGGCGATTGGCGCGATCGCCTACGATGCCAAGGGGGAGCCCTTGTCCGATGCGACGTTTGGGTCCGCGTCGTGGTGCCCCATCACCTCGTTCGATACGGCCGATGCCTCCTACGAATGGATGATGGGCCAGTATTTTGAGGAGGGGACGCGCGCGCAGGGCACATGGACCAAGCTCTTGTCAAATGACTTGGCCAGCGCATATGCGGACTACGTCAATCACATGGACCTGCGCGATGCAGACGACCAGCCGCTGGTGCTGGAAGAGACGGCGGGGGAGCTGTTTGCGGCCGGCAGCTACTACGCGTACTTGGTGGGGCTTGTGCAAGACGCCGCGTCTACGTTCTTTGCGAACACGCAGTTTCCGTACACCTACACGCCGCAGCATCTGGTAAACGCCAGTTTTCCGGGCGACCAGAACCTGCAGAGCGTTGGCGCGGGCACGCAGGACGTGGAAGCCGTTACGGGCGACCCGTCCGCCCAGGCGGCAGGCGTGGGATCTGCCGATGCCTCCGCCAACGGAAAGACGAGCGTCCAGTCGGTCATATACAACACGGACACGGACTATGTTAATGACCTCAACAGCGACGCGTGGTGGTTTACCTACAATCAGCGGCGCGCGCTCGTGCAGATCTCGTCGTTGGGCGAGTTCGTCCGCCATTTGAAGAAGGCGGCAAAGGGCGTGGGAGCGTTTGACTCCTTGGAGCGCTCCACCATAGAAAACCAGCTGTTTGGCGTGGACGACGTGGGATCGCTGCACTTTAGCCAAATGATGAGCGACCAGCTGGTGGCGAACCGAGAGTCCTATGCCGCGGGCGATGGCTGGGATGACAAGTACGTGCAGGACTGGACGGGCGACCTTACGGAGGTCGACTCGCTGAAGACCAAGATGAACATACGCATGAACATGTTTAACCCCCTGTACTTCGTGAGCGGGTATTACGAGGGGTTTGGCACGGCGACCGTCGCGCCGTTTTGGCGCGTCAACACGGGATTGTTCCAAACGGACACGTCGCTGTGCACGGAAGCCAACCTCGTGCTCGCGCTGCGACACTGCGACGGCGTGCGTGACGTGCAGTTTAGCCCCGTATGGGGGCAGGGCCACGTGCTGGCGGAGGTATCGGGCACCGCCGAGGACAACCTTATTGGGTGGATCGCCGACTGCTGCAGCAAGTAGCACGGCGAGCGTCCGGCGATGGACGCGTTGTGCTTGAGACAAGGGTGATGGAGGCCGTCTGAAGGGTGGTTGTCCCGCCGTATGCCGTGATTGAGGATACCTATAAGAGGGAAAATTTCGTAAAGATACGGCCTGTACGTGCCATGCACAAGGGCAAATTTGAAAAATTCATAAAATACTAGGTATCTGGTATAATATCATCGGCTACTGGAAGGGGTTTGCATGTACAGCATAGGAGACTACATTGTCCATCCCGGCCAAGGAGTATGCAGGGTCGAAGGCTTTGTGGAAGAACCGCAGGCCTCGTATCAGTTGCTTCCCGTTGGCATGCGCCATCCCACGCGCATTCGCTTTCCCGTTACCAACGCCCACAAGCTGCGTCCGGTGCTTACCCACGAGGAGGCCATGGAGCTGATCGACGAGTACCCCACCATGCAGGTAGACAGCTACACGGACCGCAGCAACGCATTGGAAGAAGAGCACTTTAGGCAAGAGATCAGGCAGGGGACCTGCAGGGATTCCATGCGCATCGTCAAGACGTTTAGGCTGCGCATCGCCGAGACCAAGGCGCGCAACAAAAAGCCCCCGGTGGCATACGAGCGCATCCTTAAGCAGGCGAGCCAGCGATCGCTCGAAGAGCTCTCCATTGCGCTGGAAATGCCGGTCGATGACGTCAAGACGCTGTTTGAGCAGCGGTCTGACGAATCTCTCAACTAAGCCACGGGTCGGCGACGGGGGATAGCGGGCCCGCCTCCGTCGCATCTGTCCCTCACGCAGACTTTTGGCGCACATTGCTTTACAATGGTCGCTTACTATTGTTCGGCGAGAGGGGCAAAGATGGCCATGAATGACAACCCTACGCAAAATCGCGCCATTGTCACCGTGCTTGGCAGCGACAGGCCAGGAATCGTTGCTGCGGTGGCAGGGGCTTTGGCAGAACACGATGCCAATATTCTGGACATCTCCCAAACGATTTTGCAGGGAATCTTTACCATGACCATGCTGGTGGACCTGGGCGATGCCGACGTGGCGTTTGCCGAGCTGCAGGAGCAGCTTGCTGCGCTTTCCAAGGAACTGGGCGTACAGATCACCATGCAACGCGAGGAAGTGTTTAATTTTATGTATCGTCTGTAGGCGGGAGCATGGTGGAGTCCAGACAAAGAGGAGCACGTATGGAGCCAGACAAGAGATTTAGGAAGCCGACGCTTTTGCGCTCGGAGACATCTGCCATGGACAGCGTCCGTGACGCCTATCCCATGCCGAGCGAGGCCATCAAACGCGGCCCCGTGTCTGACCAGTTGTACGAGGGATATGGCGCGGTGGACCAGGTCCCCGACAACCTGTATGCCAAGTTGGACGTCAAGCGTGGCTTGCGCAACTCGGACGGGTCGGGCGTGTTGGTCGGCCTTACCACCATATCCAACGTGCATGGGTATGACAAGGTCGATGGCGTGGCACGGCCCGACTACGGTCGGCTCACGCTGCGCGGGCACGACATGGCCACCTTGGTCAAGGCGGCGCAGGACGAGGAGCGCTTTGGGTACGAGGAGGTGGCGTACCTGCTGCTTTCTGGCTCGTTGCCCAACAAGGCTCAGCTCGACGACTTTCGCGCGCGCCTGAGCTCGAGGCGTCAGCTGCCCGAAGGCTTTTTGCACGTATTTCCGCGTACCAACGCGTCGCACTCCATCATGAACATCCTTCAGCGGTCCACGCTGCTTATGTACTCCTTTGACAAGACCCCGGACGACACGTCGCCGACGCACGAGATCGACGTCGCAATTACGCTGCTCAGTCGATTGCCGCGCATCGCCGCCATCGCACAGGCGGCCATGACGGCGGCCGAGAACGCGGAGCAGCTGGTGATTCCGCCGGTGCGCGAGGAGTACTCCATGGCGGAGTCCGTGCTCGACGTGCTGCGGGGCAACCGCGGCTTCACGCGCAAAGAGGCATTGCTGCTTGACGTCATGCTCATGCTGCATGCGGAGCACGGCGGCGGAAACAACTCCACCTTCTCGTGCCGCGTGCTCTCGTCCTCGGGTACGGACGCCTACTCGGCGTATTCGGCGGCCATCGGCTCGCTCAAGGGGCCCAAGCATGGCGGAGCCAACTATAAGGTGGGCGAGATGATCGCCGACATCGAGCACAACGTGCGCGATTGGGACAACGACGACGAGATCGCGTCGTATCTTGCACGCATCCTACGCAAGGAGGTGTTTGACGGGGCCGGGCTTATCTATGGCATGGGCCATGCGGTCTACACCAAAAGCGATCCGCGCGCGGAGCTGGTCAAACGCTATGCGCGCTCGTTGGCAGAGGAGCGCGGCATCGCCGACGAGCTCGACCTTATCGAAAGCGTCGAGCGGCTTGCCCCTCAGGTCATGCGGGACGAACGCGGCATCACGAAGGCCGTATGCGCCAACATCGACATGTACACGGGCTTCGTGTACTCGATGCTGGGCGTTCCGCAAGACATGTACACGCCGATCTTTGCCATTGCGCGCATGGCCGGCTGGGCGGCGCATCGCATGGAGGAGCTGTACGGGGCGGGGCGCATCATTCGTCCGGCATATAACAGCTATTTGACGCCGCAGACGTATGTTTCGCTGGGCAAGCGGCCCTAGAGCCATGACAAGGCGTATCAGCATCGTCTGCGCAGACATGGACGGCACGTTTCTTGCGACCAACAAGGACGTGCCGACGCGTAACCTGCAGGCGCTGGATCTATTGGCTCGGCTCGGCATACCCTTCGTGCCCTGTACGGGGCGCCCGGTAAGCGCTGTGCCGGCCGAATTGCTCGAGCATCCTGCCACGCGGTTTGCGGTTGGGTCCAACGGCTCGGTGGTGTACGACGTGGCGCGACGCAAGAACCTGCGCGTGGTGGGCATGGACAAGCCACGTGTGCTGACGCTCTACGAGCGCGTGCGCGGCGTCGAGGCGACCTTTGACATCTTTGCGGACGGCTCGGTGTATTCCGAACGCGCCCGCTACGATGCCATGGGGTCCTACGGCATAGACGAGCCAAGCCTGGCGGTGCTGCGACGCGTGCGCAGGCCGGTGGACATGGACGTGCCGGCGATCGTCGAGCGCGCGGTAAAGGTAGACAAGGTCACCTGCTTTTGGCATCGTCCGCAAGACCGAGACGCGCTGGCCACAGCCATTGCGGAGCTGGGAGGCTTTTCGTGCGCCCATGGACATCCCAAGAACTTTGAGCTGCAGGCAGAAGGGGTGAACAAGGGGTCCGCGATCGAGTGGCTTTGCGACCACGAGGGCTACGACGTGCGCCATGCGATCGCATTTGGCGATGAGGCCAACGACCTGCCCATGCTGACGGCGGTCGGCGATGGGGTGGCCATGGCCAATGCCACGCCCGAAGTGCTGCGGGCAGCCGACCACGTGACGTGTTCGAACGACGAGGACGGCATCGCGCAGTATCTCTTTGAGCTCTTGTCCTAGCGACCGTAAGCGCTGGGGTCGCACGCGATTTTGTCTATTCGTCGGCCTCGTCGTTGGTGAGGGGGCGGAAGGTGGCGGTGTCGCCGCCAATGATGCCCTCGGTGCGGCTTGTGGTGTCGGCCATGTCGTCGTTCATGTTGCCCGAGATGATGTCCACGTCCTCGTCGTCCACCATGCTGTTGGTAGGCGCCGTGCGGTCGAGGTCTTCGTAGGTGAGCTGCGGAACGGCCTTTGCCTTGGTAAAGAGGGGGACGTACTCAAAGATCACGCTGCTGTGCTCCAGCCCGTACCAGCGCGCGGCGTTGCCGCAGAACCCGCGGATGGAGTATTTGGAATGCATGACGGCGTCGTCGAGGCCCGAAAGCTCGTTGTCGTTGCCAAGCAGCTTGCGGATCATGACGAACCTAAAGTCGCCGATGGCGCCGCTGTTGCGGTAGATCGAGTACTTGTGCATTTGCGATGCGATCCTGCCGCTCTTGACCAGGTCACCCACGATTTGGCGCAGGAAGGCGTTGACTCGCTGGTTTACCTTGAAGCCTAGGCGAATCTGGACCTTGAACAGATAGTCCGTGCCAAAGTCGTTGACGGAGTAGGCGAGCGTGTAGGGCTCGTCGGTGACGTGGACGTTAAGGAACCAGTACGCCTTGGCGCGCTTGGGACGCTTGTTCAAAATGGAATACAGGATGTCGCGGTCGAGCTTGTCAAAGGACGAGTCGTTGGTAAGGAACACGAGGTTGTCGGCCAAGAGGGGCTCGTTGGTGTCCAGGCGAAGCTCGCCGAGCTGGGACTTGTACTCGTCGACGGGCAAGAAGACCGTTTGCGTTTGCTCGATTGCCGTGCCGCGCCGCCACACGAACATGACCCAAAACAGCAGGGCCGAAAGCACGATCATGACGTAGCCGCCGTCAAAGAACATGGTGCAGCACGATATGAAGAACGACAGCTCGATGGTGCCAAAGACAATGGCGAAGGCGACGGCGAGCACGGGCTTGCGACGTATGCCGCTTAGGTAGCTTACGAGCAGGGTGGAGGTCATGAGCATGGTCACGGTGATGGCCAGGCCGTAGGCGGCCTCCATGCGCTCGGAGTTTTGGAACAGCAGCACGATAAAGACGGTTCCCGCCCACATGATGTTGTTGACCAGCGGAATGTAGAGCTGTCCCTTGGTCTCGCTGGGGTAGGTGATCTTCATGTGGGGCATGAGGTTAAGGCGTGTCGCCTCGGACACCAGCGTAAACGATCCAGTGATGAGCGCCTGGCTGGCAATGATGGCCGCGACGGTGGAAAGAATGATGGCAAAGGGGCGCATGGCCTCCGGAAGCATTTGGTAAAAGGGGTTGAGGGTCGGCATGGCGGCGAGCTCGGGGTTG
>JAGCBF010000339.1 GCA_017652285.1 Atopobiaceae bacterium | reverse complement strand
CGGCTCGGTCGGCGCGGCCGGGATGCCCCGCGCGGCCCGCGAGACCTCCGCGGCGCCCGTCGTGCGCCGTGCCAAAGCCACGATTATTCTCCGTAAGTTATGCTAGCCACGATCGGCCAGCCCACGGCGCGGGCCTTGCGCACGGATAGCCCGCCGTGTCAGCTACGAACGCCGGTGGGAACACAGAGCAGAAGGACAGAAGCATTTGCCCTAACACGAGCACAGCTCCCTTGCCGGCCCAGAGGCGAAATGCGCTACACTTGGTTCGTTTTGCGCAGAGGGGCACTCCCGATGTTTCGCCACAAGAGAAGGGCAGGTCATGGAAGACGCGTTCCAGAACGATGCGGCAAAAAACGACGAGCTGGTGCTCGTTGACCTGCTCGACAGGCAGGTCGGCACGGCGAGCAAAGAGCGGGCACACAAAGAGGGGATGCTGCACCGGGCGTTTTCCGTCATGCTGTGGCGCGCGGGTGCGCACGGCCCGGAGCTGCTCTTGTCGCGCCGGGCGGAGGGCAAGTACCACTCTGGCGGACTCTGGGCCAACTCGTGCTGTTCTCATCCGCGCGCGGGAGAAGACCTCGCGGATGCCGCGCGACGCCGGGTGGCAGAGGAGCTTGGTGCCACGATACGAGAGCTGCGCGAGGTCGGTGCGTTCGTGTATCGCGCGCCCTTTGCCAACGGCACGACAGAATACGAGTTTGACCATGTATTTGTTGCGACCTACGACGGTGAGGCGCAGCCCGACCCCACCGAGGTGAGCGAGGTTCGCTGGGTTCCGACCGCCCACGTTATGCACGAGTTGCTTGAGCGTCCCCAGAATTTTTGCGCCTGGGTGCCCAACGTCATCTCGCTCGTACTGGCCGCTCTGTAGTACGCGACGAGCGGCTGAGCGCGTAGTCCGACAATCGGTATTCCCAGGTACGCGTTTTGGCCGAAAAGGGGCAAACGAGGGCGAAATGGCCAATTGGGGCAGACGCCTTTCGGCCACTTTTTGGCCCGGACGCCTGGCGGCGCCCGCGACAGGCTTCTCGGTCATCCGAGCACACGCCGGAGTTACGCACTTTCGAGCGGCTTCGAAAGTGCGTAACTTTTTACAGCAAAAGCGGTGCATCGAAAAAAGACTAAGCCGTTTACCTGCGGAAACGTCAATAATATCAATGTTCATATCAACGGAATTACGCACTTTCGTCTTCGCTATCAACGGAGTTACGCACCGTTCCTGGTGAGCCGGCTCGACATGCGCGCCGTGCTCGAGGGCTTCCGCCGCACATACACGGAGGTGTACGGCCCAATCGAGGAGGGCGGGCGCTTTCGCGAAAGAGACGGGCGCGAGCTCTTCCTGATGTACCTCAAGACGATCATCAACGGCACCGGCAACTACTACGTGGAGGCCCAGACGCGCGACCAGACCCGCACCGACGTGGTCGTGGACTTCCTGGGCGAGCGCTTCGGGCTCGAGGTTGGCTACACGCTGAGCTTCAACTTCAACAGGCACAAGGAGCCGGGCCTACGCCGCGTGGCCGTGGGCGACAAGATCCTGTGGGAAGAGACCGTCTGACGGGCGGTCGCGAAAAGGGGCCGGAAAGTGGCCGAAAGGGGCCTAGCCCCAATCGGCCATTGCCCCGATTGGCCATTATCGCGCGCCGAGCTTGGCGAGCAGGCGATCGACGCCAAACAGCACGTAGCCTAGGGCGACAAAGGCCACGAGCATAGCTCCGCAAAAGGCGGCGACCCCTCCCACGCCGGATAATCCCGGATCCAAGAAGGTGTAGGGGTAGCGGCTCACGTCAGCCGTAGTGCCGCCGCCCAAGTACAGCCCAAGCGGACCGGCGCCCACCAAGACGACGACAAGGTATGCCACCACAAGCGACATCCAGGCAAAGGGCCCCCAAACGGGCATCTTGCCCTTCTCGTCGAACAACGCCCAGTCCAAGAGCGCCATGACCGGCACCACGTAATGCAGCGCCACCAGATGCCACACGAGCTGCCCGTCCCTAAACATGGCGTCAAAGAGCAAAAAATGCGCGATGAGCATGGTGACGAGCAACGATATGATGGCCGTGTACTTTGCCACCGGCGCAAACGTCGCCTCTTCGTCATCGCGGCTTCGCACGAGCCGAATCGTCGCGAGCAGGAAGTACCCCCACGCGAACAGGTTGGACACGTTGGTAAACATATGCGGAAAGCCCGTGTGGTAGGTACCCGCAAGAATGCCTGCCCCGTCGAGCAGGCCATAGGCACCAGTCACGAGCAGCACAACCTTCCAGGCGATGGCCGCCCCCTTGCTTTTGATTCTCATATCGCGTCTCCTTGTCACCGTATGGTTTTTTCCGTATTGATTCTACAGCAGGCGGGGGACAATGACGAGCAAGCATGTCACGGTCTTCCCTGCCCAAACGAGCGACGGGATGCGGCCGCGATTGGCCGATTGGGGCTAGGTCCCTTTCGGCCACTATGCGCGGGGCCCGTTGCGGCCACTTGGAGCTGTCCGCCCGGATTGGCCGATTGGGGCTAGGCCCCTTTCGGCCACTCGTAGTCCCTTTCGGCCACTCGGCCCATCGGCCGCTACCAAATAAAGTTGGACTTGAGCATCTCGCCATTGTCCATAAGGATGTCCTCACCCGTTATGGAGCGGTTGGTCACGGTAAGGAAGTACGCCAGCTCGGCCACCTCGCGCGGCTCGGCCCACTTGCCCAGCAGGGTCTCGTCGAGCACGGCCTCGTACAGCATGGGATCATCCAAGATGTGCTGGTTGGCCGACGTCAGCACCCCGCCAGGAGACACGCTGTTGCAGGTAACGCCCCGCGCCGACACCTTGAGAGCCAGGTTCTTCATGTACCCCACGAGGCCCGCCTTGCTGGCCACGTAGCGCGGGAACTCCGCACCGTTGCGCGCGGACGCAGACGCCACGAACAGGATCGACCGCAAGGCGGGACTGTCGCAAAAATGCTCGACAAAGCGCATGGCACCCAGCAGGTTGACGTCTATGGCGTCTTCTTCCTCCAACGTTCCGGCATTGCAGACAAGGACCTCTGGCTCCGGCAGATCTTCCGGAAACGCGCCGTCACGCACGTCGTGGATCACGTGCCGGTAGCGCGGATGCCCGATGCCCGCCGGGCGCACGTCGAATCCGACGACCGCGTGACCCTTGTCCAAGAACTCCTGCGCGATGGCCAGGCCGATGCCGCCACTCGTGCCGCTTACGACCACGTTCATGGTTCGCTACGCAGCCTTCGCTGCGGGAGCCTGCGCGCGCTGTCCCATGATCTTGCGCGATATGCGATAGCCCACCGGTGAGAAGAACACCTCGAACAGCAACTCAAGGCAGGCGCCGGTGAGCGCGCACGTAACGCACTGAACCATTGTCCAGCCAAAGAACACGCGACTCACCATAAGCGCAAAGACCATGTTGTCCGTAAACTGAGCGACGAACGTGGAAACGTAGCTACGCAGGGCAAATGCACCAAATCCGGTGTCTCCTTGCAGGCGCTCGCCAATGCCCCAGTTAAGAAAGTTATTCAAAACGGCCGACACGATAAAGGCCGTCGAGCTGCCAAGAAGGATAAACCAGGTTCCGCCAAACGTGCCGTCGAGCGCCGTGTTTATTATGGCCTCGCTGCCGTCCACAAAGCTTTCGCCCCATACGCCGGGAATGCGGCTCGCCAAAAAGAAGAAGAAGGCCATCACAAGGTTGAGGACGAGCGCCACGATGGACACTTGCGTTGCCGCGCGCGGTCCGTAGCAGTGCGTAAGGATGTCCATAGACAAAAACGCCAGGCCCGAGAACAGGATGCCGCAGTCCAGCGCGAGCCAATCCAGCCCCGTGTTGATGCTCTTGTTGGCCAAGAGGTTCATGCCCACGACGGACAACACAAAGAGGGTAAACACCAGAGGGGGTACAACGCTCATCGTACGGCCGAGCTCAGCCAGCGCCTTTTTCATAGCACTTCTCCTTGTTTTTTAGAGGTGGTTATCAAGTCAACACCTGTTTTATACGTATGCGCCCGCGGGCACAGAGATTCACGTTAGCACAGTGAAGAGTTTGACGCAACGCAGAATGGCCGATTGGGGCTAGGCCCCTTTCGGCCATTTTGGCCGGTGTTGGCCGGCGTTGGCCGGTGTTGGCCAGCTGTTGTGGCCGGCCGTTGCGGCCCCTTCGGTCCCAAGCCCTACGACAGGTCAAGCGCGGTGCGAATGCAGTCCCAAATGGCGAGCGAACCCTCCGACGTGGGATGCAGCTGGTCACCAAACTGGTCGATCGACACTGCCTGCGTGGCATCCACAAACGTGTATCCCCGTTGCGCGCAAAGCTCCTGCAGCACATCGCGATAATCAGAGATCGGCTCCACGATCTCGGGTTCCGCGCGCAAATCCGTTATGGGCGACACGACCACCAGCTCCTTGCACGCACCGGCAGCCGCGGCGAGTGCGACGGCGGCATCCTCGCCATACTCCGCCGCGCTGTAGTAGCCCGCGTCGTTCGTGCCCAACGCGACAAAGATCACGTCCGCGCCCTCGCCGAGCCAAGCGGCAGAATTATGGGCAAGGTCCTTCATAAACCAGCCGTTGATGCCGGCGTTTATCACGCGGTCCACGCCATGCGCCTGGGCATAGGCGCGCAGCTCGTTTGCCCAGCAGCGCGCAGCATGGCCGCTTTCGTAGTGGATAAGCTCGCCATCGTCGTCGTATATGATGGTGCCCCTACGCGTAAGGTCGCCGTCTTCGTAGCCGTCGGTGCCGAACCCTGCCGTGATGCTGTCGCCCACCAAACGGATCGAGCGCACCTCGCCGCTGGCAAGCAGACGCGCCACTTCAGACGAGCCCTGGTAGGCGTCGGTGCTTGCAGGTTTCGCGTCCGTCTTTGACTCAGATGCCATCGTCTGCTCCTTAGTGTCGGTGTCTGCTCCCGCAGGTGCAGGTGCCGGTGCCGAATCGTCAAGCCGTGGAAGAACCACCACAAGCAGCACGACCAGCGCAACCGCGATCGTCCCAATTACGAGCGCCAAGGGTCCATACGACGTCTCCCTGCGCTTTTGTGACAAGTGCTTTGCCATGGGCTCGTCCCTTCCCCAAAGAGGCAAAGGCCCCCTCATGCCTCAAAACCTCATGCATGCACCGAATCCGCCGCCTTGAGTCCATACGCCGACGTCGCGGCACGAGCCGCGTTGACAATGGCCGCCTCGACCGCACGCGTGGCCAGCATGCCGACGGCGTCGACACCGGCGGGCACGTCTCCCGTGGCAACCACAAAAATGGTATCACCATCGTTGGTGGTATGAACGGGCCTGATGGCGTGGGCATACCCGTCCGCCGCGATCTGCGCGACCTTGGTCGCCTGCGCCTGAGTAAGCTGGGCGTTGGTGACCACGCACGATATCGTCGTGTTCGTGCGCAACCACGACAAGGCGCGCGGGTCCTTCTCCAGCGTCTGCGCCGTCAGCGCGAGCGCCGCCTCCACGCAGTCCTCCACACACGTGCCGTCCTCAGACAAGAGCCCGGCGATACGCTCGCCCGTGTCTGGGTCCACCACGCCCCCAAACGCATTGACCGCCACGACGGCTCCGCACGCCAGCGGCCCCGCCGTCTGCACGCTCTCCCCCAGCCCGCACTTCATGGCGCGCGTAGCACCCGCGAGCTTTCCCACGGAACAGCCCGTTCCCGCACCAACGTTTCCCTGCTCAAGTGGGGTGCGCTCGGACGCGGGGACGTCGCGCTCCGCCATCGCAGCCCGCACCGCCCCAGCACCGTCCTCTGCCGTGGGACGAACGTCCGCCCGTCCCACGCCCAAGTCGAACAGGCACGCGCCAACGACGATGGGCACGATGCCGACGCCCACGTCCAGCCCGATGCCCGCACGCTCGAGCTCGTCGGCCACGCCGCATGACGCCGCAAGCCCGTATGCGCTGCCACCGCTCAGAATCACGGCATGCACCTGCTGCACGGTGTTTTCTGGCCGCAACAGATCGGTCTCGCGCGTCGCAGGCGCACCGCCGCGCACGTCGACCGCGCCCACGGCTCCTTGTGGAAACACGAGCACCGTGCATCCCGTGCCCGCATCCGCTTTGGTGACGTGCCCCGCCAGCACGCCCGGAATCTGCGTAACGCTTTGCATTTCGGTCTCCTCACGCTTTTGGCCGATTGGGGCTAGGCCCCTTTCGGCCACTTTTATCCTACGGTCCCACGCCCAGGCTGCGGTACTTGGG
>JAGCBF010000338.1 GCA_017652285.1 Atopobiaceae bacterium | reverse complement strand
GGGATTCGAGGGGGTCGTTGACTCGATCGTCCATGGGGATCCCCTGCAGGCGGTGCGGGACGTGCACATCCTCAACTAGGGTACGGTTGCCGAGGTATACCTTACCGTGATGTTGCACGTGCCCATTGGCTACCTGCTCCCGTATGTGTTTGCGTGGTTTCGCACCAGGCCGCGGCTGCGCGCGACGGTGGCCTGCTTCCTCGTCTCGTTGGCGACGGAGAACATCCAGCTCATAGCCAAGGTGGGCTACTACGACCTCAACGACCTGGTGACCAATACGCTGGGAGGCTTTGTGGGCGCGAGCTTCTTCGTGTGGTTCGCCTTCGTGGCGACCTCGCCCGACTGGCGTAAGGAGCTCAGGCGCTATCGCAGGTGGCGGCGCAACGCGCGCCAGCGGACGTTGTATCCCTTTGCGCGAAACATAGACCTTTCGCGCACGACGCTGCTGGGCACCGACGAGAGCGAGGTATACGACTTCTACATTCGCAAGCTGGGCTTTAGGCCGGTGCGTCAGCTTGTGCCCGAGGGCTCGATCGGCACGTCGTTCTTGTTGGAGATGGGGGAGTCGCAAGTCGAGATTCGTTGTTCCAACCTGGAGCAGGAGCTGCCCGAGCAATACCTCAACATCTCTGCCCGGCGCCTCGACAAGATCCGCAAGCGCCTGGAGAAGAGCGGCATCGCATGTGGCGAATTCCAAAAGGATCCCTATACCGACACCAGGCAGCTGTCGTTCGTGGGGCCGGACAACGTGCGCATCGTCGTCATCGAGACCGCGTAGCCCCTGGCATCGTGCGGGACTCGCACGTATTCCTATATGACGCGGTGCTCGAGCGGCTCGCCGGAAACGAAGTGGCGTAGGTTCGCGCAGGCCACCTCGCAGATCCGCTCCTCGGTGCCCGCGGACTTGCCAAAGCTGCCACCAGCCTGGTGCGGCGTGATGAAGCAGCGCGGCTCTTGCCACAGGGGATGGCCCTTGGGCAGCGGCTCCGGCTCGGTCACGTCGAGGGCGGCGCCGCGCAGGCGTCCTTCTGCCAGCACGCGTGCCAGGGCATCGCAGTCGACGAAGTTGCCACGGCCCACGTTGGCAAGGATCGCGTCGCGCCTCATCAGGCGAAGCCTGCGTTCGTCGAGCCATCCCTTGGTCTCGTCGGTGTTGGGAAGGCAGTTTATGACCACGTCCGACACGGGCAGCTCGTCCTCGGCGTCGTCTAGCGTGACGAGCCTTTCGAAATAGGGCCGGGGCGCCTCGACGTTGCGGCACACGCCGGTGCAGTGGCAATCGAAGCCGCTCAGACGCTTGGCGGTGAGCCCGCCAAGGTCGCCTGCCCCCAAGATCAGGACGCGTGCGTCTTCCAAAGACGCCACGGGACCCGCGCCCATCCACTCCTCGCGCTCCTGCAGGCGGACGTATGCGGGGAAGTTCTGCGCGATCGCAATGACCTGACCAACCACAAACTGGCTGATGATGTGCCCAAACGCGATGCCGGCCACGTTGGTGAGCTGCGTGTTTGGCGGGAAGGCCACCCTACCGCGGGTGTAGAGGTCCGTGCCCGCCCAGGTCATCTGCACCCAGCGCACGGGCGTGCCCTCCGCCAGAAGCCCCGGCGCGGGCTCGCCGATCACGGCGTCGGCGCCCTTGAGCAGCTCCCGCATCTCCTCCCCGTCAAGTGGCACGTTGACCTGCGTCAAGACGGCGTGCGGGCCTGCGGCTTCGCGAAGCCGTTCCATGTGCTGTTCGCAAAAGGGAACCGTAACCAAAACGCGCAGTTGTTCGCTCATGGTTCTTCTCTTCTCCTTGGTCGGTGCGGCAGGACGCGCGGCGACGGATGCGCCTTCCGTCGCACGATGTGCTAATGCTTGCGATGCGGGCGCGGGTGTGCGAGCTTTTGCAGGCACAGGGTCAGCTCGCCAAGGGCGATGCGCTCGCGGTAGTCCGTGACGCGCACGAGGTCGGGCACGAAGTCCTCGCGTTCGTCGCCAAAGTAGGCCGCCATCTCTTGCTTGAGCGCGTCCATGTCGTCGAGCAGGTCGACGGCGACGAAGATGGCGTCTGGCGCCAACAGCGTGGCGTCTGCCGCGAGCAGCGGGGCGACCAGCTTGCGCATGCCCTCGGGAGACCAGGACATCTCTATGAGTTGCTTGCGCGCGTAGTGCCCAAACAGGGCGGAAAACAGCGGGCCCAGCTCGCCGGCGAAGTTCTTGCGGCCCTTTACCAGGTGACCGTCCACCACCATGCCCTGTCCGCCGATGGGAAACCCCGTCTGCTGCGTATGCAGCACCACCGAGTCGTAGTCGTCCTGGCTGATGTAGCAGCCCACCGCGGCGGCGTTTGCGTTGTTGTCCACGAACACCTTGGTGCCGTAGCGCTTCGCGATCGTGCGACCCAGCTCGTAGTCCGTCACGTTTTGGGCGACGATGGCCACCGTTCCGCGGTTGACGACGCCCGGCACCGCGATGCCGATGGCGTCCATCTGGCTCGCGTCCCACCCCTTGATGCGCAGCGTGGCCAGCAGGTCCTCCACGTCACGCACGTTATGGCTAAACTTGGTCACGCTGCCGTGGTCCACCACCTCGCCGTGGTCGTATATCCGCCAGCCGATCCAGGACGAGCGTGGCCGATTTATGGCGGTAATGACCATGATGCGCTTGTCGTTTGGAAGCTCGCGGGCCGCCTTGAGGCTCTTGCCGTCGCCTTCGGGGAACACCGTGTGGTCAGACAGCAGGTGCATGAGCATGCGCAGGGCACCCCCCACGTCAAAGCTCGCGAACACCTTGGCGGGAATCTCCACCACCATGGCGGAGGGAAACGCCTCCGCCACGGCCTGACGCTGGTATCCCACCTGCGGAGCCAGCAACACCGCGTCGTAGGAACCGCCCTGCGCCTGTGCCTGCTCAAGCGGAATGGCCTCGAACGAATAGTCGAGCGAAAGCGTGGCCGCCGCCTCGGTGAGCTTTGCGGCAAACAGGGAGGTGGTCATGCCGGCCGTGCAGCACAGCAGCACGCGCGTGGTGTCGTACAGCTCGTGCTTGAGCAGCTCGCTGGTCATCTCGTCCAAAAGCTCCTGGGCGCGCGCAAGGTCCGTGAGCTCAAAATGCAGGAAGAACTTGGGCTCGCCCGCACAGTCTGCGTCCAGGATGCGGAGCTCGACGATCTCCGGCATGCTCTCGAACGTGTAGAAGTTCACCTCGCCACGTGCCTCGTGGGTGATGAGCGTTATATGGGTGTCGTCGACGCGCTCGATGTCACAGCCTTCCAGCTCGAGTCCGAGCACGTACGCGCGAAAGTCCTTGCCAAGTTGGTTCATGGGCGCTCCTTACCGCTATGAGTCAATCATAGCGGTTCGCTGTTCGCCAAAAGTGACGAATCTTGATTTTGACAGAAGCGAAGCTCGACGGGTTCGCGTGACGAGGCGCTCGTGACGCAGGGCTCTGGTCGCGCATGGGGTCGACGGCTTATAATGGGTGCCAGTTACGCGTTGCGCGGGGACATGCCTTAGACGCGCATCCGCGTCTTGTACGGTAAGGAATCGCCGACGCATTGGAGCGGTAGCCCATGAACCATACGAGCGTACGTCGCCTGAAGCTCTTGTCGGTCGCCGCCGCGGTCGTGGCCGGGCTGGTGTGTCTGGCCTTCTTGGGCATGGAACGGCCAGCAGCGCCCTTTGCCGCCTTCGACCTCGTGGGACCGGTGATTGCCGACTCCAACGGCAACCACACCGCCATCGTGGACTCTGGCTCGCGGCGCGTGCTCATCCTTAACAAGGAGCATCGGCTCATGGGCATGATCAACTGCGAAGAGCTCAACTCGCCCATCGAGACGGTCACCAACGTGGCGATAACCGACGACACCGTGTACGTGACGGGGGCAAAGTACCAGGCAGGCAGCGACATCATCGTGCGAGAGCGGGTGGTCTCCTACAACCTGTTCGGAACGTCGAGCACGGTGTTGGACGACCGCGAGATAGCGTACGGGTTTTCGCCCACCATGATGGCGATGGACGCGGCGGAAGAAGGCGTGTACGTTACCATGGCCGACTATGCCAGCGATAACGTGATGAGCGCGATCGAAGTGGTCTACGAAGACATAGACGGCCCGCACGTGGTCAACAACATGCTTACCAACTCCGTCGAGATTCATGACGTCGGATACTGCGTGAGCAAGAACACGCTGAGCACCGTCAGTACGCGCGGCGTGCTGGACGACGACTTTAGCCAAGAGAAAAGCGAGGATCCCTTTACCGCCGCGCACCTGTTCACCTCGTTGGACATGACGTCCGACGGCCAAGTGTACCTATACGACGACGCGACGAACGCGGTCTGCCTTCTGGGCGACGGCGGCGAGGTGACGCCCATCATAGAGGGCGGCGGGTACATGAACCCGCGCGTGACCGGAGACACGCTCACCGTGTGCAACGTGGATATGGACGCGGTAGTCATAAGCGACCTAAGAGGAAACAACCGCGTGCAGATCGACGAGGTCATGCCATCCAAGTCCTTGGGGGCGCTCGTGCTGCTGGTTTATGTGTCCCGCGCGTATCTGGCGGTCTTTGTGATCGCGACGCTCTTGCTCAAGCTCAGGTCGCTCGTGCGCCAAGGCAAGACCGCGGGCATCGGCCCCATGTTCGCCTCCGTCGTGGTGGTCAGCGTCGTGAGCCTGGCGATCGGCTACACGTCGTATGGTACGTTTCAGGCACAGCAGGAGACGCGCGCACGAGAGATAGACATGCTGGCCGACTACGTGTCAATCAGTTCGGAGTCCGTGAGCGAAAGCATGGAGGCCGTCCAGAGCAGGGACGTGTTTAGGACCCATGGGGACGAGAACCTCGACGTGTTCGAGGACCTCAACACCATCCAGACGCAGGTGAGCGCCTTGTCGTATGCGGCGTCGTTCAACGGCATCGGCATCTACACCACAGCCTATGCCCTGGACGACCAGGGGGTGTACTATCTGTTCGACAGCTCGACGGAGCATGTCATTGGAACGAGCGTCGCCCTGTCGCAACACGAGCAGGCCATCGAAGAGGTCTTTAGCGGTGTCTCGGACGGCCGCGACATCCATATTGGCAACACGCGCTACGACACGACGCAGTATCGCTTGGTAGGCATCTATTCTACAGACAGCTCCAAGATCGTGGGCGTCGTCGAGGTCGGCAGTCGCGTCAAGTCCTTTGAGGCGTCGCTTGCGGGCGAGCAGCTGCAGCGGATCATCGCGCTGCTGGTCATGGTGCTGGTGGTGTACCTCACCTACGTGGAGGTGCGCGCCTGCGCGGTATGCTTCTTCTCGTACCAGCAGATGCGGCACCACCATGACTCCATCGCGATCCTTACGCGTCCCTTCTCGTTCTTCGTGACGCTGCTTTCGAGCATCGACGCCGTCATGACGGCGCTCATTGCGCGCTCGCTCATCGAGAAGTCCGGGATGGACGGCTCGAGCCTGTTGCTGGCGCTGCCCGCGGTCATGCTGGGCGTGGGGCTGGCCATAGGTCAGGCGATCTATGCGGCCATGGGGTCGCGTGTGGTCATCAACAAGCTCATGATGAACGGCGCGCTGGCAATGCTGGTCGCGGCCATCTTTACGGGCGCGGTGGTGTGGTCCGGAAACTTCTGGCTGTACTGCGTGGCCAAGCTCTTCATGGCCGTGCCGTTTGGCCTGCTCTATACCCTGAGCTACTCGCTTCCGCGCCGTGCGGACACCGACGAGGTCAGGGTGTTGGCCGCCAGCGGCATAAAGCGCACCGACACCTCCGCAGCCGCCCTGGGCACGGTGCTAGGTGGTTACGTGGCGCAGAACCTGGGCAACGCGTGGGTGTATGCGCTGGTGGCGGTCGTGAGCGCGGTGGTGTTCGCGATGGCCGCAAACATGTTGCCCGCGACCAAGCACCCGCTGGAAGAAGAGGCCGACGCCGTTGACTCGCGCCCGCAGGCCATGGGCATGCTGCTTGCGAGCAAAACGACGCTTCCCATCATCTTCTTCCTCATGCTGCCCTCCATATTGTCCGCGGGATACAACTCCTTCGTGTTCCCGCTCTTCTCGGCAGATCTTGGACTCGAGACCGCCTCGATCAACAACCTGTTCGTTTTGGGGCAGCTGGTGGTGTTCGTGTCCATTGGCGCGATCGAATATGCGGAGGAGCAGTTTGACAAGTGGCGCGTCTCCTGCGTCGCGATCGCGCTTTTGGGCGTGGTGTTCTTGCTGTTCTCGTTCAACACCACGCTGGTATGGGCGGTGGTGACCATTGCGTTGGTGGGCGTGCTGTGCAAGTCGTCCGACGGATGGAAGGCCATGTGGCCGCGATCGGCGGCGGCAAACGGCCTGCCCGCGGGCATGGCGACGGGAACGATGTTCTCTGTGCGCAGCATCCTGCTCATAGTGCAGCCGCTGTTGCTCGGTGCCCTGCTAAACGTAAGCAACCAGACGGCCGTCGTCGTGCTTGGCGTGGCGTGCCTGCTGTGCGCCTTGGCGTTTTGGCTGGCCACGCGCCGCTCCGCGCTCGCGCCAACGGAATAGGCTGCGTCCGGGAAGTGATCGCCTGCGAGGGACCTTTAGGCCACGCAGGCGGCGCCTGTCCGTTTGCTTGTCTTTGACCCACGTTCGGAATTTCGTTGATGTTTTGACACAGGGCATAAGATAACATCTTGGTTGTCAATTCAAGACTTTAGCCTTTATAAAGGATATATCATGTGCAAGGCTCATCCGAATTCCTACGAGGATCGCCTTTCGTTGAGCAGCGAGGCGATCCCGGGCGGATTCGTACGATACTACGCCGATGGTGGCGAAGAGATTATCCATGCGAACTCATATGTTATCGAGCTCTTTGAATGCGAATCCGTCGAGGAGTTCTTGGAGCTCACGCAGGGGTCCTTCAGGCACTTCGTGTACGAGGACGACCTGAGCTCCGTCGAGGACAGCATCTGGGGACAACTGCGCGCGCGCCAGGGTCTGGACCATGTGTATTATCGGATACGCACCAAGACGGGAAGGCTCGTCGCCGTAGTCGACTACGGCCGGCTGGTGAACGACTCCAGCTATGGCCGCCCCATCTTCGAGGTGTTCGTGGCACGCGTATCTCCCGAAAGCGCCGTCGACTGGCTTACCGGTCTGTCTGGCATGGCGCGCTTTCATGAGCTCGCGCGCTTGGGTGCCTCCATGCTCTGGGACCTTGGCGAGGACGTCGTCGCCGTGGCGTTTGACATCATGGGCATGAAGTCGTTCAACACGCGTTACGGCAGGGTGGAGGGCGATCGTCTTTTGTGCACCTTTGCCGATGCCCTGCGCTCCCAGTTTGGCGGGGAGGCATGCTCGCGTTTTGGCGAGGACCACTTTTATGCGTTTGCCCCACAAAAGGACATAGAGCGCAAGGTGGAGGCGCTGTTTGCGGAGTTTTCCGCGTCAGACGTCGTGCACGTGCCTCCCGTGCGCGCGGGCCTGTATCTGTGCGACAGGCAAGACGACATCGTGGACGTCGCGTTTGACCGTGCCAGGGCGGCATGCGACCTGGACCGAACGACGTGGCAGTCCCATCTTGCGTGGTTTACCGACGAAATGCGGACGGAGGCGCAGTTGCGCATCCACGTGCTCGAATCGCTTGACCAGGCCATTGCGCAGGGGTGGATTCGCCCCTATTATCAGCCCGTCGTACGCTCTACCACGGGCAAGGTCTGCGAGGAGGAGGCGCTGGCGCGTTGGGTCGATCCGGAATACGGCGTGTTGCCACCGGACCGGTTCATTCCGGTGCTCGAGGAGGCCTCCCTGCTCCATCAGCTCGACCTGCATGTCATCGGCTGCGTGCTTGCGGACTTCAAGCGAAAGCGGGAGCAGGGCGTCCCCGTGGTGCCTGTGTCCGTAAACATATCGTATCGCGACCTTGCCCGGTTTGAGGTCGCGCAAGAGATCGCCTCGCGCGCGGACGCCCTGGGCATTCCGCACGACTTGTTGCACGTCGAGTTTACGGAGTCCGCCATCAATTCCGACCAAGAGCTCTTCATGGCCCAGGTCAAGGCGCTTCACGAAGCCGGGTTCGAAGTCTGGATGGACGACTTCGGCAGCGGCTACTCGTCGCTCAACGTGCTGCAACGCTTTGAGTTCGACGTGGTAAAGCTTGACATGGACTTCCTGCGCGTCACCGCAAACGACGAGGACAAGGCCCAGGCAATTGTGGCCGGCATCGTGCGGACGGCCAAGAGGCTTGGCGTCCGAACGCTCGCCGAGGGCGTGGAGACCGAGGAGCAGGCGACGTTTTTGGAAAGCATCGGATGCGACATGTTGCAGGGCTTTCTCTTCTCGCCGCCGCGCCCCCTCTATTCCATCGTCCGCCATGCGCACGACGGCGTCGGCCTTCCACGCGAAAGACGTGACGAGGAGTCCTATTGGAACCAGGTGAGTCGCATCAGCCTGACGGACTTCTCGGAATACGACGACGGCCAGGGCATCGAGGGCATTTCGATTTCCGAGTTTCCCGCCGGCGTGTTCGAAAAGCGTCAGGGCACCTGGAGCGTGGTGCGCGACAATCGGTCGCTGGGCGAGTTCTTGGAGCGGAAGGGCATTGTGCGCGAGGGCCACTCCGGGTTGGTCGTAAACGAAGTGCAGCGAAGGCTCGACGACGAGTTCTCTGCGGCCTGCGCGCGTAGCGAGGGTTCGGGCGAATGGGAACAGATAGGGGGCAGGCTGGAGTATGGCTCGGGTTGGCAGTTCTACGTCAAGCCCGTCTCCTCGTCGGCGAACGCCGATGCCTATGCGGTGGTGGGCGTGCCGACCATGTTGGGTACCGCCTTGGGCTCGTTTGGCGATGTTCCCGTGGGTTACGCGGTCTTTCGCGTGGTGCTCAACGAGGCCAGGGACGAGGTCATCGATGCGGAGTACGTGTATGCCAACGATTTGTATCGCAAGTGGGGAGGATTTGGCAACAAGGAGCTGGCGGGCAAGTCGTTTTTGGAGTCGGCGTCAAACGCGAGCCGGTTGTGGTTTCCGTACTGCTACCAGGCGGCGGTGCTGGGCGAAGAGGTGCACGACACGGTCTTCAGCCCCGAGGCGGGGCATTGGATGAGCTTCCACCTTGCGCCCTCGCCGGCAAAGGATTGCTGCGTGTACGCGTTTTCCATCGCGGATGACGACCATTACGAGCGCGAGCAGATGCGGGTCGGGTTGGACACGTCCGACCTCATCATACGAATCGCCAATGCGTTGAACGGGGAGCTGAGCTACGAGGTCGCCATGAACCGGCTGCTCGAGGCCATGAGCGAGGTCATTCATCCCGACCGCCTGTACGTGTTCGAGCGTGGCGAGAAGTCCGTGAGCAACACCTTTGAGTGGTGCGCCGAAGGGGTCGATCCACAGATCGACACGCTGCAAGACCTAGACTTTGCGGAGTTCAGCACGTGGGACGAGCTGCTTGCCAAAGAGCCGGTGGTCATGATCCCCGACGTCGAGGAGTTTCGCGAGACGGACCCGCGCATGTATTGGCAGCTTACGCGTCAGGGAATCACGCACATGCTGGCGATTCCCTTTTACGATGGCGACCAGCTTTTGGGCTACCTTGGCGCCGATAACTACATGTTGGACGAGAGCTTGGACTCCGTGCGCGTGTTGCAGACCGTGGCCTCGTTCGTCGGGGCGCGCATCGTCAACCGAAGGCTCATGGACAAGGTGGAGCGTCTGGCGACGTATGACGAGCTGACTGGTCTGCTTAACCGCAAGGGAGTGGACCGGGCCATGGCCAAGCGCTTGTCAACGAGCGAGGACGCGCCGTATGCGCTCGCGCTCATGGACATCGATGGGTTCAAGAAGGCAAACTACCTCTATGGACGCGAGCTTGGCGATGCGGCCCTGTGGACGATTGCGCGGGAAATCGAGCGCGTGTTCCCCAAGGGTTCTCTTATCGGGCGCAACGCGGGAGACGAGTTCATCGTCGTGATGTTTGGGGACGATGCGCAAAAGATGGACGCCTGCCTAGAGGAGCTGAGAAACGCGAACATGGTGTGCGAGTGCGATGGAAAAAGCCACACCTTTACCTTGTCGGTCGGGCATGTGCGCTATCCGGAACAGGCGAACAGTCTGCATGGCGTCTACACGCGGGCGGACGCCGCATTGCATGCCGTACGGCAATCGGACGATCAGAGCTACCTGCCCTACGCCCCTGGTGCGGACGCATAGCGGCCGATCGGCCAACGGCTAAGTGGCCGAAAGGGGCCTAGCCCCAATCGGCCACTCCGTGCGGGTCACACGTGCTAGCCCAGATCTGCTCCGTTGCTCTCGCAGACCTTCTTGTACCAGAAGAAGGAGTCCTTCCTCTCGCGATGAAGGTCGCCGTTGCCGTCGTTGTCCTTGTCGACGTAGATGAAGCCGTAGCGCTTCTTCATCTCGCCGGTGCTTGCGCTGACGAGGTCGATGCAGCCCCACATGGTGTAGCCCATGAGGTCCACGCCGTCGTCCACGGCCTTGCCCATCTCGATGATGTGGTCACGCATGTAGTCGATGCGGTACTGATCGTGGAACTTGCCGTCCTCGCCGCGCTCGTCGTTGGCGCCAAGGCCGTTCTCCACGACCATCAGCGGCACCTGGTAGCGGTCGTACACCGTCTCCAGATACCAGCGGAGGCCTTCGGGGTCGATGGGCCATCCCCAGTCGCTTGCGACCAGGTAGGGGTTGCCCATGCCGCCAAAGATGTTGCCGCCCGAGCCCTCGGAGTCGTCGGGAAGGCCAGCCGTGGCGCTCATGTAGTAGGAGAAGCTGTAGAAGTCGACGCAGCCAGCCTTGAGCACCTCGGCATCACGCTCGGCGAGACCCTTCATGTAGTCCACGTCCACGCCCTCGCGCTCCCAGATCTTCGGCGCCCAGCAGGAGTAGGCTCCGCGTACCTGTACGTCGCCGCAGTAGAAGTTGTTCTCGCGCATGACCTCGCTTGCGATCTGCACGTCGGCGGGACGGCAGGTGCGCGGGTAGCAGGCGTTGCCGGCGATCATGCAGCCCACCTTGTTCTCGGGGTCGATCTCGTGAGCAAGCTGCACGGCCTTCGCCGATGCCACGAACTGGTTGTGCAGGCCGGTAAGGCGGCGCTTGGGGTCGTCCCATGGGCAGTCGCTAAAGTTGGAGTACCAATCGTCGGGCGGAAGGATGCCCAGGCCCATCACGTTGCCAAAGCCGCCCATCATGGCACAGTTGATCTCGTTGAACGTGAGCCAGTACTTTACGAGGCCCTTGTACTCGGTAAACAGCAGGTTGCAAAAGCGCACGTACAGGTCGATGACCTTGGGGTTGTCCCAGCCGCCGTACTTGTGGCTCAGTGCCAGCGGGAACTCGTAGTGCGATATGGTGACGAGCGGCTCGATGCCGTTTTTCTTGCAGCGCTCGAACACGTTGCGATAGAAGTCGATGCCGGCCTGCAGCGGCTCCTCGTCGTCGCCGTTGGGGAAGAAGCGGCTCCATTGGGTGGACAGGCGGAAGCATTTGAAGCCCATCTCGCCAAAGAGGTCGATGTCCTCCTCGTAGTGGTGGTAAAAGTCGATGGCCTCGTGGGAGGGATAGTACTCGCCGGGCTTGACGCCGGCAGGGGTGACAAGGCGCGGTGTGTCGACGGTGCCGCCCATCATGATGTCGGGAACCGAGAGGCCCTTGCCGTCCGCATCGTAGCCGCCCTCAAACTGGTTGGCTGCGGTCGCGCCGCCCCACAAGAAGCCCTCAGGGAACTTATAATCTGCCATGCGTGTCTCCTCTCGACAAAACAACATACCCAAAAGTAATATAAGAGATAAACACGTGCGTCGCGCGCTCTGTTCCACAGATGGTAGCCGCTCGCCATCGGTTGGTGCGTGGCCTGACGCCCGCCGCCGCCAGACTTCGTCTATCATGACGTCGTGCGAATCGAACAACAGAGGAGGAAATGGCATGGACACGCGCGTCGCGGTCATCGGAATCATCGTGGAGAATCCCGATTCGGTGGAAAGGCTGAATGCGGTGCTGCATGAGTACGGCGCCTACATCATCGGGCGCATGGGCGTACCATATCGCCAAAGGAACATCAACGTCATCAGCGTCGCGATCGACGCGCCGTCGGACGTGATCTCTGCCTTGGCGGGAAAGATCGGCAACTTGGATGGCGTGAGCTCCAAGACGGCCTACTCAAACGTGTAGGCACGCGGGGTCGCGGGGCCTATTTTCGAATGTCGCCGCGATCCACGGCGAGCTCGTAGCCAATGAGCGTCATGCGCAGGCCAAGGCAGCCGCGGCATTGCGCGGATTCCTCGCCGGTGCAGATCTTGTTGTCGTAAAGCTCGTATTGCTTGCGCACGGCAACGGGCGAGAGGTTGGGCATGACCACGTTGGCTCCTGCGAGCATGCCCTTCTCGCGTCCCCTGGGGTCGATGGTCCCCAGTGCGGTGGTTGCCGGCAGCAGTATGGGCGGGTAGATCAGGCGGATGATGCTGAGCAGGTAGCAGGTGAGCTCGAGCGTACCGGCAGGCTCGTCCCTAAACGGCGTGTCGTGATGGGGGATGAACGGCCCGATGCCACACATGTCGGGCTTGAAGTCCTCGACAAAGCGCATCTCTTGCGCCAGATGTCTTGTAGTTTGGTAGGGGGACCCCACCATGAACCCGGCCCCGACTTGGTAGCCGATGTCGCGCAAGTCGTGGAGGCACCGCATGCGTCGTTCCCAGCTCATCTCTTTGGGGTGCAGGAGCTCGTAGTGCCGCCTGTCCGCCGTCTCGTGGCGCAGCAGATAACGACTTGCACCGGCATCAAAGAGTCGCTGGTAACTGTCGCGACTTCGCTCGCCCATAGACAAGGTCACGGCTGTGTCGGGACACGTCGCCACGATGCGCCGCACGATGTCGCCCAAGACCTCGTCGCTAAAGTACGCGTCTTCTCCGCCTTGCAGCACGATGGTGCGAAACCCCAGCTGGTATCCCTCCTGTGCACAGGCGACGATGACGTCTGGCTCAAGGCGGTAGCGCTCCACGTTGTGGTTGGACCTGCGGATGCCGCAATAGAGGCAGTCGTTTTTGCAGATGTTGCTTATCTCTATGAGGCCGCGCGTAAACACGGTGGTGCCGTATATGGGCTGGCGTGCCTCGACGGCGCGCTGCGCCAGGAGGTCTGCCGCCTCGGGGGTGCGATTCTCTATAAGCTCGAGGTACTCGGCGTCGTCGAGGTGGTGAGTCTGGCGGAGCTTCTCTATGAGCGAAGCGATCTTTGCGTCCATGGTTTGCCTACTCCTTTGATACGAGGGCGTGAATCGAAGGGAAGGGCCGGACGCTTCGTTCCAGCGCGCCAGTCATCTGTGCAATGGCAATGCCGTAGTTGGTGAAGGGCACGCCTTGGTCCTCGGCGCAGCGCATGCGGTATTGCACGTCGCGCTCCGTGATCATGCACCCACCGCAATGGATGACGAGGGCATAGGGCGTTAGGTCCTCGGGGTATTCGCGTCCCGAACACGTGACGATGTCGAGCTCGCGCTTGGTGTGGGCGCGCAGCCAGCGCGGAATCTTGACCGTGCCGATGTCGTTGCACTGCCTATGGTGCGTGCAGCCCTCGGCCATGAGGATGGTGTCGTGATCCTTGAGGTCTGCCACTGCGGCGACCCCTGCGACTGCGGTCTGCAAGAAGCCCTTGTATCGCGCCATGAGTATGGAGAACGAGGTCAGGGGAATGTCTTGGGCAACGATGCCATTGACGGTCGAGAACGCCTGGCTGTCCGTGACGACCAGCGAGGGGCGCCGCCCCAACCGCGCGAGCGTAGCCTCGAGCTCGGTGTCGCGACACACGACGGGTATGGCTCCGGCGTCAAGCGCGTCGCGAATGGCCATCTGCTGGGGCAAGATCATGCGCCCCTTGGGTGCCGACTCGTCGATGGGACACACGAGCACCACGAATTCGCATGGCTCCACCAGGTCTTGCAAAAGTGTGTGACTGGGGTCTTCCTTTGGCGCCAGCGAGCCGATGAGCTCCTTGAGTTCGTGTATGTGATGGCCTGTCTTGGCGCTTGCCCAAATGGCCTGGGCCTGGGTGTGGGGAACCTTGCTCAGCAAGTCGCTCTTGTTGTGAACCACGATGTAGGGAGTCTGCTTTTGCTCAAAGAGGCTGACGAGTTGGTGGTCGACCGGACTCAGGCCTTGGGTGGCGTCCACCACGAGCACGGCGACGTCGGCGAGGTTGAGGATGTTCTTCGTGCGCTGCACGCGCTTGGCGCCGAGCGTGCCCGCATCGTCGATCCCGGGGGTGTCGATGATGACCACCGGTCCCAAGGGCAAGAGCTCCATGGCCTTTCTTACGGGGTCGGTCGTGGTGCCCGCGACGTCCGAGACCACGGCGAGGTCCTGCCCGGTGACGGCGTTGACTATGCTTGACTTCCCTGCGTTGCGACAGCCAAAAAAACCGATGTGCAGCCTGTTGGCGGAAGGCGTGGCGTTGAGTCCCATGGTTTGGCTCCTCTCGGTTGGACGCATCCTCTCGGTCGGACGTTCCTCTATGTGATAGACGATGTATGAGTCAATTGCAAGGTCGTAAACGGACTGTACATAGCGTTTTGTTCGTCTTTGTTCGAATATATCACATAATGACGAACAATCGTTTGCAATTTCGAAAAAAGTCTGTATACTGTTCCCATCAAGCGACGATGTACGCCCCAGTTATGGGACGTTGGCGTATGGGTATAGTCGGCACGTGCGTCTTTGTCTTTCATGCTACGATAGACGGACGTTCTGACGGCGAGGATGCGTCCGAGCACGAAGTTCAAGGGAGAGCACCATGCTCAAGATAGCCATTTATGGCAAGGGTGGCATCGGCAAGTCCACCATCACCAGCAACTTGGCCGCGGCGTTCGCCAGCCAAGGAAAGCGGGTCATACAGATCGGGTGCGACCCAAAGGCGGACTCCACCATCAACCTGCTCGGTGGCAAGCCACTCGAGCCGGTCATGAATTACATGCGCGAAAACGATGACGACCCCCAACACATCGACCAGATTGCCCGGGAGGGGTTTGGCGGGGTGCTGTGCATCGAGACCGGTGGCCCGACGCCGGGCTTGGGGTGCGCGGGCCGAGGCATCATCGCAACGTTCAACCTGCTGGAGGACCTGCGACTCTTTGAGACCTGGAAGCCCGACGTGGTGCTCTACGATGTGTTGGGCGACGTGGTGTGCGGCGGCTTTGCGGCGCCTATCCGCGAGGGCTATGCCGAAAAGGTCCTCATCGTGACGTCGGGCGAAAAGATGGCCCTGTATGCTGCGAACAACATCTACACAGCCGTGCAAAACTTCGAGGACCGTGGCTACGCGCGCGTGGCGGGCATCATCCTCAACCATCGCAACGTCTTGGACGAGACCAAAAAGGTCAAGGCCTTTGCGGACGAGCGGGGACTTCCCATCGTCGCCCAGATCCCTCGAAGCGACGACATCAATCGCTTTGAGGACGAGGGCAAGACGGTCATCGAGGGCGACGCGTCGCTCGAGGTGAGCGCACGCTTCCTCGACCTCGCCAACCGACTGATCGCGGGGGAGATTTAGCCATGGGTCACGCCGCCTGTTACTTTACGGCGGGGGAGTTGGCAACGCGTGGCATGCAACACCTGCCTGACGAGCTCGTCTCCAACCGCCATCTTATCTATAGCTCTCCCGCGACGCTCGCCTTCAACTCTCCGGGGGCCGAGGGCTTTGGCGTCAAGCGCGCTGGGCTCGCCATACCGGGGTCGGTCATGCTGCTCGTGGCACCGGGATGCTGCGGCCGCAACACGTCGTTGGTAAGCAACATGCCGGCCTACAAGGACCGATTCTTCTACCTCAACATGGCCGAGACCGACATCGTCACCGGGCGCCACCTCAAGAAGATCCCCCAGGCGGTCGAGGAGGTGGTCGACTGCCTCGCGCAGCGTCCCTCGCTCGTGATGATATGCATAACCTGCGTCGACGCCCTTTTGGGCACGGACATGGAGCGCGTGTGCCGTCGTGCGGAAGAACGCGTCGGCCTGCCCGTGCGACCCTGCTACATGTATGCGCTCACGCGCGAGGGGCGCCGTCCGCCCATGGTCCATGTGCGACAAAGCCTCTACTCGCTGCTCGAGCCACGCAAGAAGCGCCCGACGTCGGTCAACGTGCTGGGCTTCTTCGCGCCGCTCGTGGAAGGCTGCGAGCTCTATGGCTACCTGCGCGGCATGGGCGTAAAGGCCATTAGGGAGGTGTCTACCTGCAAGGACTTTGACGAGTTCCAACGCATGGCGGAGGCGAACTTCAACTTGGTGCTTCATCCGGAGGCGCGCTTTGCGGCGGCGGACCTTCAGGAACGGCTCGGCATCCCGTCGATCGAGCTCACGCGCCTGTATCAGCTCGACCGCATACGGACGCAGTACCAGGCGCTTGGCCAGGTGCTTGGCCAGACCTTTGACGACGCCTCGGATTACGCAGCCGCACAGGATGCCGTCGACGCGTTTGCACGGCACATGCCGCAGGCGGCCTTTTCGGTCGGGGAGTGCCTGAACGCCGATGCGTTCGAGCTGGCCTTGGCGCTGGTGCGCTACGGGTTTGTCGTACGCGAGGTGTTCGGGACCGTCCAGGCGGAGAACTTCGTGTTCTTGCGTCGCCTGGCGGAGCTGAGTCCCCACACGAGGGTCTACTCAAACATGGAGCCCACCATGGTCTATTACGATGCCTCCGATTGCCCGGTGGACGTCTGCCTGGGCAAGGACGCTGGCTGGTACCATCCCGAGGCGGCATGCCTTGCGTGGAACGAGGACGTACAACCGTATGGCTATGCGGGCGTGCGACTGCTGTTCGAGGCGCTGCTTAGGTTGACGTCGGCGGCGGCTTCTGGCGAGGGGAGGGCACAGGCATGAGAGGTTTGCGCAAGTACCTGACGCCCTTTGCCCCGGACCAGTCTGGTGCGGTGTCGGTCCTGTACGAGCTGGGCGGCATCGTCGTCGTATGCGACGCGGGCGGCTGCACGGGAAACATCTGCGGATTTGACGAGCCGCGTTGGCATCGTACGCGCAGCGCGGTGTTCAGCGCCGGCCTGCGCGACATGGACGCCATCATGGGTAGGGATGACAAGCTCGTGGCCGAGCTCGCCGATGCCGCGCACAAGATAACGGCCAACTTTGCGGCAGTGGTCGGAACGCCGGTGCCCTCGGTCATCGGCACGGACTATCATGCGCTGCGCCGCATGGCGGAGCGAAAGTGCGACCTGCCGGTCATAACCATCGACACCACGGGCATGGAGCTCTACGATGTCGGCGCAAGCAAGGCCTACGTCGAGCTGTTCGATCGTTTTGCGACCGAAAAGCTGCCGGTGCGTGACGGTCGCGTGCTGTATCTGGGCGCCAACCCGCTCGACCTGAGTCGCATCCCCCCGCAAGAGATGAGCCTGTCGTTTGACGAGGTCGTCCATGCGTCCGAGGCCGAAAGGGTCATGGTGGTCGCGCCTTCCGGCCTTGCGGCGGCAAAGCTTTTGCAACGACGCTTCGGCACGCCGTACGACGTCGGGTATCCGTTGCTGGGTGCTGGCGATCCGTGCGAAGCCGCCCATGATGGCCAGACGCTTCTTGACGAGGTCCCCTGGGCAGGAAAGCGCGTGCTGGTCGTGCATCAGCAGGTCGCGGCCAACGCGATCCGCGATGCCATACGCTCGCGGGGGGCCGAGCGCGTGGTCTGCGCCACGTGGTTCATGCAGGCGCCCGAGCTCACCCAAGAGGGCGACGTCAGGCTACGCGAGGAAGACGACTTCGAGGAGCTTGTCTACCAAGGGGACTTCGACGTGCTCGTGGGGGACCCGACCCTATGGCGCATCGTCTCTGACTTTGATGGGATGACCGTGGACCTGCCGCAGTTCCCCGTGTCGGGCGAGCTTGTCTGCCAGGCGGGGGTGGTTACGTGATCACCATGCGCATTCGGGCATATGGCATCGTGCAGGGTGTGGGCTTTAGGCCTACCGTGGCTCGCCATGCGACGACCGCGGGCATCTGCGGATCCGTGTGCAACAAGGGACCCTATGTGGAAGTTCTCGCGCAGGGAAGCCCAGACCAGATCGAGCGCTTCGTCGGCCTGGTGCGCAGCCAGCCACCACGTCGCGCCGCGATTCTTAAGCTGGACATAAAGCCCGTGGAAGACGCCCCATCGTTCGAGGGCTTCTCCATTGTGGAAAGCGAAAGGACGAAGGGCGAGATCTTCGTCTCTCCCGACATCGCAATCTGCGACGACTGCAAGCGCGAGCTCTTTGACCCGCAGGACCGGCGCTACCTGCATCCCTTTATCAACTGCACATGCTGCGGTCCGCGCATGACCATCCTCGAGGCGCTTCCGTATGACCGCGAGCGCACCAGCATGCGCGAGTTCCCGATGTGCGATGCGTGCGCCCGCGAATATCATGACCCTTCCAGCAGGCGCTATGACGCGCAGCCAGTCTGCTGCAACGAGTGCGGGCCCGTTGCGTACCTTATCGATCGCCCGGAGCGTGGCCATGAGGCCATCCACGAGGCACGACGCATCGTGGCTGCGGGAGGCGTCGTGGCGGTAAAGGGCATAGGGGGCTTTCACCTGTGCTGCGACGCAACCAATCCGCATGCCGTGCAGCTGCTGCGCGAGCGCAAGCGTCGTTCTGCAAAGCCGTTTGCCGTCATGGCGCGCGACCTCGCCGTCGCCCGGCGCGAATGCGAGGTCTCGTCCGTTGCCAAGTCGATCCTTACGGGGCATCAAAAGCCCATCCTGCTCTTGCCCAAACGCGCGGGTGGCCGTGTGTGCGAAGCCGTGTCTCCCGACAACCCCAAGTTGGGGGTCATGCTGCCGTACGCGCCGCTGCATCTTTTGCTCTTTGACTACGACGATGGCGTGCAGATGCCCGACTGCCTCGTCATGACCAGCGCAAACGAGTCGGGCGCCCCGATTTGCAGGGACGATGACGATGCACGCGCCGAGTTGGGCGGACTGTGCGACGCGATGCTGTCCCATGAGCGCAAGATTCGCGTGCGTGCGGACGATACGGTCATGGACCTGTTCGAGGACAGGCCCTACATGGTTCGTCGCTCGCGTGGATGGGCGCCGCTTCCGTTCTTGTTGTCCCGGGATTCAAACGCGCGCGTGCTGGCGATGGGAGGGGAGCTCAAGAACGCCTTTTGCATGGGGTCGCACGACATGTTCTATCCGTCTCCCTACGTGGGCGACCTGGGTGACGTGCGCACCGTGCATGCCCTGCAAGAGACCATCGACCGATTCAAGACGCTCCTGGAGTTCGAGCCACAGGTCATTGCGGCCGACCTGCACCCGCGTTACAACGCAACGATGCTTGCGCAACAAGCCGCACGCGACATGCGGATTCCCCTGCTGCCCATTCAGCATCACTATGCGCACGTGGTCTCCTGCATGGCAGAAAACGACGTGAGCGATCCGGTGATCGGCGTGTCGTTTGACGGAACGGGGTATGGTGAGGACGGTACCATTTGGGGCGGCGAGTTCTTGCTGTCGACCTACGAGGGCTACGAGCGCGTGGGACACATCGCGCCCTTCGTGCAGGTGGGGGGTGACGCTTCCTCGAAGGAGGGCTGGCGCGTCGCCGTGTCCATGCTTGGCGACGCCTTCGACGAGGACGACGTCGGGCGAGTCGTCGCCGACCTTGGGCTCTGCAGCCAGGCGGAGGCGCGCGTTACATGCACGATGGCAAGGCGGGGCATCAACTCCGTGACGTCCACGAGCGTCGGCCGCCTGTTTGACGCGGTGAGCGCGGTGCTGGGTATCCGCAGGTCGTCCACCTACGAGGGGGAGGCGGCGATGCAGCTGCAGTTTGCGGCCGAGCGCTGGCGCGCTGGCGGCGGTGCGGTGCCAAGCACGCCCGTGGGCACAAAGGAGCTGTTCGCGTGGATCGTGGACCAACGGCTGCGGGGCGTGCCGTCCGAGCAGCTGGCCTTGGCGTTTCACGAGGGCCTGGCGCAATTCGTGCTCGAGACCTGCGCGCGCGTGCGTGACGAGTCGGGCATCGACGTGGTGGCCCTTACGGGGGGTTGTTATCAAAACCTGCTGCTGCTGGAGCTATCTGTCGCACGGTTGCGAAAAGACGGGTTCACGGTGCTGGCGCATAGCCTGGTACCACCCAACGACGGTGGCATCGCCTTGGGACAGGCGGTCGCCGCTGCCGCACGGCATGCGGGGCTTGAGGCCTCGCGCTAAACAAGTGTCGAGCGCCGGAACGCCTTCCTGACGCTCGTTTGATGAGAGGAGCACGGTATGTGTGTGGGATTGTCGGCCAAGGTCGTCCGCGTGCAGGACGGCATGGCCATGGTGGACGCGTCCGGGGCACGGCGTGAGGTGTCGGTGCAGCTCATGGACGACGTGGAGCCAGGTGACTACGTCATGGTCCATGCGGGCATCGCCATTGCCAAGATCACCGACGAGGACGAGCACGAGACGGACGAGGTCTTGGAGGCTTTGCTGGCATGAGCGCGCGACTAAATCAGAGCGCGGCGCAGATCCTGTCGTCCTACGACGGGCCGCCCTTGCGCATCATGGAGGTGTGTGGCACCCACACGCACGAGATATTCCGTTTGGGAATCCGCAAGCTGCTGCCGCCCCAGGTGGACCTTATCTCGGGGCCGGGTTGTCCGGTGTGCGTGACGCCGGTCGGCTTTATCGACGAGGCCATCTGGCTGGCGGAGCATGGCGTGACCATCACCACGTTTGGCGACTTGGTTCGCGTGCCCGGAACCAGCAAGAGCCTGGCAGGCGCCCGTGCGGAGGGCGGCAAGGTGCAGGTGGTGTACTCGCCGCTCGATGCGTTGACGTATGCCAAGGAGCACCAGGACGAGCAGGTCGCGTTCTTGTCCGTGGGGTTCGAGACGACCGTGCCCGCCGCGTGCCTTGTCGCGGATCAGGCGTTGCAAGAGGGCGTGGAGAACTTCAGCCTGCTTACGGCCAACAAGACCATGCCCAACGCGTATGCGGCACTGCGCGACAGCGCCGACGTGTTTTTGTACCCCGGCCACGTGCATGCCATCACGGGCACGGCGCTCTGCGAAGACCTTGCGGCCCAGGGCGTGAGCGGCGTGCTTGCGGGCTTTACCGCAAAGGAGCTCGTCACCGCCCTTGCCGTCGCGGTCAAGAAGTCGCAGGAGGGCGAGCCCTTCTTCGTCAACGCGTATCCGCGCGTGGTGCGTGCGGAAGGGATGCCCGCGGCCGTCGAGCTCATAGGCAAGGTGATGGAGCCCGTGGACGCGGAGTGGCGCGGGTTGGGCGTCATACCGCAGTCGGGCTTGCAGCTGCGCGAGGCATACGCGCGCATCGACGCCCGCAAGAAGTTCGGCATGCCGCGCATCGAAGGAAAGCCCAACCCCGCCTGTCGCTGCGGCGAGGTGCTGCAGGGCCATTGCAAGCCATCGGGTTGCCCGCTGTTTGGCAAGGTCTGCACGCCTCAGCATCCGGTGGGCGCCTGCATGGTATCGGGCGAGGGCGCCTGTTCTGCGTACTATCAGTATGGAGGGGATCTGTTGTGAGCAATCAAGTAACGCTGGCGATGGGCGCGGGCGGAAAGCAGACTGCGGAGCTCATAGAAAAAGTGTTCGCGCGTCGCTTCCAAAGTCCCCTGCTGACGGCGGATGACGCCGCCGTCCTCGAACGCCCTGCGGGAAGGATCGCCATGTCCACGGACGGGTTCATCGTGTCCCCGTCGTTTTTTGCTGGCGGCAACATCGGCAAGCTCAGCGTGTGCGGCACGGTAAACGACCTCGCCTGCATGGGCGCGCGTCCGCGCTACCTTACCTGCGCGTTTGTCATAGAGGAGGGCTTCTCGCTCGACGACCTCGAGGCCATAGCCGAATCCATGGCGGCCACCGCTGCAGAGGCCGGGGTTACGCTCGTGGCGGGCGACACCAAAGTCGCGGGAAGAGGCCAGGTCGACGGCGTGTTCATTACCACCACGGGCGTGGGCGAGGTCGTTGAGGGCGCAGCACCCGCTGGTGCCAACGCTCGTCCCGGCGACGCCATTATCGTGACGGGGGACGTGGGGCGCCACGGCTGCACGATCCTTCTGGCGCGTGACGACTTTGGCATCGAGGCCGACGTCACCTCGGACTGCGCGCCGCTGTGGTCGAGCGTGGAGGCGATGCTTGCCGTGAGCAAGGACGTGCACGTCATTCGCGATGCCACGCGCGGCGGCGTCGGTACGGTGCTGTACGAGATCGCCTCGCAGAGCGGCGTGGGCATTTCCCTGGACGCGTCGTCCATACCGGTGGACCCCGCTGTTGGGGGAGTCTGTCGCATGCTTGGCCTGGAGCCGCTTTATTTGGCTTGCGAGGGACGGCTTGTGGTGATCGCCCCCAAGGAGGATGCGCCGGCACTTGTCGAGGCGTTGCGCAGGGCACCGCACTCTCAAGGGGCCACCATCATTGGTACGGTTACCGACGAGCGGCCCGGATGGGTCGTCATGAACACCGAGGTTGGCACGCAAACGCTGCTTCCGCAGCCTGGTGGAGAGCTGCTGCCAAGAATCTGCTAGCACGCGGTGGCGTGGGTTTCTCTGTGGGCTCCACGCCGCCTATTCAAGAGAGCGTCGCAACGCAACGAGGCGGAAGGGGAGACGCACATGCTCAAGCGATTGGGACCTTCTGTGATACGGGTCGGTGATGCGGTCTCCACCGCGCCGTTTGCGTCCAAACTCGAGTTCAACCCTCCCGCGCATGGCGTGTGGAACATCGTTCACGTCGGCATGCTCGTGCCCGAGGCCCATCAGATATACGTGTGCGCGATCAACTGCATGCGCGGCGTCGTGCTCACTGCCGCCGAGATGGGTGCGTCCGAGCGCTTCTCGTGCGTGGTGTTGAAGGAGGAGGACATCGTGCGGGGCACCGTCGAGCGCGTGACGCTCGACGGCATACGCAACGTGTTGCACAAGCTCCAAGATCGCGGGGGATTACCCCCCTGTGCCATCGTGTTCCCGGTGTGCACGCATCACTTCCTTGGGGTAAGCATGTCGCGCGTGTATCGCGAATTGCGCAGCGAGTTTCCGACCGTCGACTTCGTGGAGGCCTTTATGGACCCCATCATGAAGCGGCGGTTGAGCCCTGACCAGCGGCTCCGCAAGGTCATGCTCGACCCGATTCCCGAGCTTTCGCCTGACGATCGGCTGGTCGCCTGCCTGGGGAGCGACTTCTCGCTTGACCGCGATTGCGAGCTGCGATCTGCGCTGGCAATGGCCGAGCTTGACCTCGTCGAGCTTCAGGATTGCAAGTCCTACGAGCAGTATCTTGCCCTTGGCAAGGCCGCAACGTTGCTGTCTACCTATCCCAACGCTCGGTTTGGCGTGGAAAAGCTCGCTAAGCGCTTGGGCAGACGGCACCTGCATCTGCCCTCGAGCTTCTCCTACGAAGAGATTGGTCGTGCATACGAGCAGTTGCACGACGCCTTGGGCGTGCCCGTTCCAAACGCGGAGGATGAGGTCGCGCGTTGCGAGCGCTCGCTGGCGGCTGCGGCAGAGCTCATAGGCGACGCACCGATAGCCATAGACGCCTCGGTGCACCCGCGACCGCTCGGGCTTGCGCGGTTGTTGCTGGCACAGGGGTTCAATGTGACCGAAGTGTATGTGGACGCGGTGTCTGACGAGGAGGCCAAGGATCTGGGATGGATGCGTACGCACGCGCCTGAGGTGTAGCTCTCTTCCATCGTGTTGCCCTAGTTGCGCGTTTCCGACAGGACGCGTGACCAAACGACGCT